>JBDLJD010000123.1:0-13660 GCA_039714495.1 Thermodesulfobacteriota bacterium | reverse complement strand
ATCATGTATATATAGTAACGTCAAGCGTGATTATATAGAAATTCACTAAAAAGAAAGCACCTGCAGCGTGGCTGCAGGTGCTTTCTTTTTCTTTGTGCCCTTTGTGGTTAAAAAATGAGTTCTTGTTCATTATAATATCACTGCAATTATTTTAAATTAAAATTGGAGAGCAAATAAATAAAATAATGTAACTAATATAAATTAAATATATAATTAAGTATATGGACAGCGTGAGAAAAATTGCCACAAGGCTTGACATTCCTGGAATGCCTTTATAATATGAATGAATGTTCATTCATATTTATGCTGTTCCCATGTTTGTGCGGAACATGCATATCATTGGGAGGTGCACCATCAACAAGCGGAGAAGGCCAAACGATAAGTATCAGCGCATCCTGGAGGCGGCCATCAAGGTATTTGCCGAGCAGGGATTTTTTCAATCCACGATCGCCCAGGTCGCCCGGGAGGCCGGTGTTGCCGACGGCACCATCTATCTCTATTTCAAGAACAAGGACGATATCCTGGTCCAGTTTTTCAATTATAAAACCAAACAGGTTTTTAGCGGCTTTCGAGAGGAAGTCAACAAGGGCGACAACGCGGTGGAGAAACTCCGCAACCTGGTCCGCCGGCATCTGGCGGAATTTCAACGCGACCGGAACATGGCCATCCTGTATCAGTCCGAGACCCATCAGAGCTTTCGCCTGGCAGAGGAGCAGATCAAGGAAATGTCCAATATGTATCTGGACATCGTGGCCGAGATCGTGGAGCAGGGCCAGCAGGAAGGCCTGATGCGCAAGAACCTTTATTCGGGCCTGGTCAAACGGTTCATCCTGGGGGCTGTGGATGAGGTGATCAATACCTGGATTCATTCCGGGGGGCAATACGACCTGGTGTCCATGGCCGATCCCCTGGTGGATCTTTTTATCGAGGGCGTCGGCAGGCGAGGGGAAACGGCTTGAGCCCCTGACGTGCATGAAAATTAATAAAATGAAGATCGTTCTCTAATGAAAGGAGAGATAACCATGGCACAGAGCATAGCAGACCGCAGGGATGTAAATTTTGTTCTTCACGAACAGCTCGAGGTAGAAAACCTGAGCAAACACGAAAAATTTATGGAATTCAACCGTAAGACAGTGGACCTGATCGTCAAGGAGGCCCGCAATCTGGCGATCAAGGAAATCCTGCCCACCCGCGAGATAGGTGACAGGGAGGGGGTTACCTTTGACAACGGTAAGGTAACAGTTCCCGAAGAATTCCATCGTGCGTACGAATTGTTCAAGGAAGGCGAGTGGGTGGCAATGCCCGAGGATCCGGAATGGGGCGGGCAGGGAATGCCCAGGACTGTTTCCCTGGCAGCGGCAGACTATTTCAACGGTGCTAACTACGCCTTCATGATGTACCCGGGACTCACCCATGGAGCCGCTAAACTGGTGGAGGCCTTTGGGACGGACAAGCAGAAAGCGCTTTTCCTGAAAAAGATGTACACGGGCGAGTGGACCGGCACTATGCTGCTGACCGAACCCGAAGCCGGTTCCGACGTGGGCGCCCTGACAACCACGGCCGTCAAAAATGACGACGGTACCTATTCCATTGCCGGGAACAAGATATTTATCTCCTCGGGTGAGCACGACATGGCGGAAAACATCATTCATCCTGTGCTGGCGCGCATCGAAGGCGCCCCCGAGGGGACCAAGGGGATTTCCCTGTTCCTGGTGCCGAAGTTCAGGGTCAATGACGACGGCAGCCTGGGCGAATTCAACGATGTTGTCTGTACGGGTATTGAAGAGAAAATGGGCATTCACGGCAATGCCACCTGCTCCCTCACCCTGGGGGGCAAGGACGCGTGCGTGGGAACCCTGTTAGGGGAAGAGAACAAGGGCATGCGGGCCATGTTCCTGATGATGAATGAAGCCCGGCTCCTGGTTGGCATGCAGGGCTTTGCCTGCGCCAGCGCTTCCTATTTAAACGCCATCAACTACGCCCGGGAAAGAGTGCAGGGCAAAAACCTGATGTCTTTTGCGGACAAGGATGCGCCGTCCGTCCCCATCATCCAGCACCCGGATGTGAGAAGGCAGTTGTTGACCATGAAAGCCTATGTGGAGGGTATGCGCAGCCTGCTCTATTATGTGGCCAACTGCGACGATTTGGTCGACATTACCGACGATGAGGATGTGAAGGCCAAATACCATGGCATCGTGGATGTACTGATTCCCATCGCCAAGGGGTATGTCACCGACCGTGCCTACGATGTCTGCAACATGGGCATGCAGGTGTACGGCGGCTACGGGTATATCAAGGAGTACCCCCAGGAACAACTGGTACGGGACTGCCGCATCACCATGATCTACGAAGGCACCAACGGCATCCAGGCCATGGACCTTCTGGGGCGCAAGCTGGGCATGAACGAAGGCCGGCCGATTATGGACCTGATGGGTGAAATTCAGAAGATTATCGCCCGGGCCAAAGAGAACCCGGCCACTGCAGAACTCGCTAAAAACCTCGAGGAGGCGCTCAACAAACTGGGCGAGGTGGCCATGTATATGGGCGCCACCGCCATGTCCCCCAAGGCCCTGGACGCGTTTGCGGCGGCCTATCCCTTCATGGACGTGGCCGGTGATGTGGTCATGGCCTGGATGCTCCTGTGGCGTGCGGTGATTGCCGCGCAGAAATTGGACAGCGGTGCCAAGAAGAAGGATGTCGCTTACTACGAGGGCCAGGTGAAGAATGCCGAATTTTTCATCGGTGCCATGCTGCCGGTGTCACTGGGCAAGATGAATTCCATTCTGTCAGGCAATAAGGCCGTGATCTCCATTTCCGAAGATGCCTTCGGTGGCAAATAGCAACTGATCAGCCGGCGGTAGGAGGTGAAAGGCAGATCTTGAACCGCTAAGACGCAAAAATCATCTTCTTGGTTTAACTCCCTTCATCAGACACCGGCGTAGGTTAAGTGAACACTGTTGTCACATGTAATCCTCACCGGATCGGTAGAACCTTTTCAATTCTCACCGGCTGAGCCGGTGGCTTATGAAGGGAGTTAGGGATCGGAGGGCGAAATCCGAAACCTGACACCCGAACCCGAAACACGTAACACCAAATATAAAACATGAGACCTGTAGCCCGTAACTCGTAACCCGAAACATATTGTTCGTACTGTAGAATTATGTTAGGCAACCCTTTTGGATTGGAATTCCCCGATAAAATCGTGGAACACGATTTTATTCTTGTTGACATGACAGCGGGGGATGAATAAAAAAATGAGCGCATATTCACCAAGTCGCAACAATTCAATCATAGAGTTACCTTCGTTTGAGAGGGAGGACGTATAACCAATGGAAACCGCTTTGATCGCACCGGCCAGTTATTCATTTCTCGGTATACCCACCATACTTTTTTCAATTCTGATACCCATCGCCGGGGTGGCCCTGTTTACCTACATCATGGCCATCAGGATTGCGCCGCTGGTGCTGGCGGCACCGGATTTTCGCTTCAACCGCATTGTGGAGCGCGTCGTCAAGGTGGTGCGGATCTGGCTGCTGCAATGGCGTCAGCCGCGCTATAAAACGGCCGGCATTATTCATATCATGATCTTTGCCGGTTTCCTGGTGCTGGGCATCCGGTCTACCTCACTGGTCGTTATCGGCCTCTCTGAAGGTTTTGTCCTTCCGGGCCTGGGCGGTCCTCTGGGGGTCGTTTACAGCTTTTTCAAAGACTATGCCGCCACCATGGTCCTGGTGGCCTGTTGCTTGGCCGCCTACCGCAGAATTGTGGTCAAGCCCGAAAGATATGCCGTACCGTCAAAATACGGCAAGGACCATACTTCTGAGGCCGTTTTCGTGCTGGGCATGATCTCGACTCTCATGATCTCGGAGAGCCTTTTCGAGGCCAGTGCCGCGGTGGCCCAGGCGCGGCAGGGGCTGCATGTAGAATTTATCGCCCCCTTGAGTCTGGCGTGGATATTCAAGGTGATGCTGACATGGGCATCCCTTTCCACCCTGCAGGGCATCCATATCATCATGTACTATGTCCACGACCTGGTCTTTTTCAGCTTTCTCTGCTTCCTGCCCATGGGTAAGCATTTCCATGTGATAACGTCTTTTTTCAACGTATTCTTCATGCGCATCGACCGGGGCAATATCAAGCCGGTGCGGCACGGTGTGGCCGACGACAAACTGGACGACCTGGAATCCTTTGGCGTGAAAAAACTGGAGGATTTTACCTGGAAGCACATGCTTGACTTTTATTCCTGTGCAGATTGCGGGCGGTGTTCGGACAACTGCCCGGCCAACGCCGTCAAACGGCCGTTGTCACCCCGGTTTATTTCCATTAAAGGCCGGGATCTGGTATTCAAAAACTATCCGCTTTACCCGTACGGCACCCCCTTTACAAAAGGCGATGACCTGATTGGCAATATCTATGAAGAGGATGAAATCTGGTCCTGCACCACCTGTGGCGCCTGCGAGCAGGAATGTCCGCTGGGGATCGAGTATATCGACAAAATCGTGGATCTGCGGCGCGGGATGGTGGACGAAGGCATGGTGCCCCAGTCCCTGCAGAAACCCTTGAGGGCACTGGAGAAAAGGGGCAACCCCTGGGGCAAGATGGAAAAGAAGCGGGCCGACTGGACCAAGGAACTCCCCGAAGGGTGCGATGTCAAGGTCCTGGGTAAGAAAGCGTCTGCCGAGACCCTCTATTTTCTGGACAGCATTACCTCGTTTGACGACCGGATGCAGGATATCGGCCGGGCCACGGTAAAGGTTCTGAATGCCGCCGGTGAGGACTTCGGGATTCTCGGCAAAGCTGAGAAGGACAGCGGCAACGAGGTCAGGCGTTTTGGTGAGGAAATGCTCTTTCAGGACCTGAAGGATCAGAACACGGACGCCATCCTCAACTCCGGTGTGTCGAAAATCGTCACCTCGGACCCCCATGCTTACAACGCCCTGAAGAACGATTATGCCGACCTTCCCCCGGTGGAGCACATCAGCCAGTACATTGCCCGCAAGGTGAAGACAGGGGCCATCCAACTCAAGGCGGCTGAGGGCAACGGTAAAGTCTATACCTATCACGACCCGTGCTACCTCGGCCGGCACAACAGCGTGTATGATGACCCCAGGGAAGCCATAGATGCCATACCGGGCATAAAAAGGGTGGACATGGAAAAGTGCCGCGACCGTTCCTTCTGCTGCGGTGGCGGCGGCCTGATGTTGTTCTACGAACCCGAGGAAGAACAGCGTATGGGCGTACTGCGGGTGGAGATGGCGGCCAAAGCCGGTGCCAACGTGATTGTCACGGCCTGCCCGTTCTGCCTGGTGAATATCGAGGATGCTATCAAGGTCGCCGGCCTGGAGGGCAGCATGGAAGCCATCGACCTGGCGGAGCTTGTGGATAGCCACATAGAAGCTTAGCGAATTAAGAATCTGGATATCGGTTAGGATTCAAGGTTTATAAATGTAGGTTTGGGAAATTAATAACAACGGGAGGAAGAACATGGAAATTTTGGTATGTGTGAAAAGAGTCCCGGATACCGCTGAAAACGAGATCGAGGTCAACAGCGACGGTACGGATATCGAAAGGGACGACCTGGTCTATTCGGTGAACGAGTGGGACAACTACGCTGTGGAAGAGGCGATTCAGATTAAGGACAACGTGGGCGGCAGCGTCACCGTCGTGAGTGTGGGTGACGAGGAATCCGAAGAGGTCGTGAGAAGGGAAATGGCCATGGGCGCCGACAACGGCATCCTTTTGTCGGACGATGCCTTCGAGGGTTCGGATGGCAAGGGCATTGCGACCCTTCTCAAGGCGGCCGTGGAAAAAGGAAAATATGACTTGATCCTCACCGGGGCGCAGGCCGATGACGGTGCTGCCCAGGTGGGCGGTATGCTGGCGGCCATGCTGGACCTGCCCTATGCCTCATTGGTGAATAAGGTCGAGATGGTCGACGATAAGAAGATCAAGGTAGGGCGCGAAATCGAAGGCGGCAATCAGGAAATGAATGAAATCGACCTGCCCTGCGTTCTGTCAATCCAGACAGGTATCAATGAACCCCGCTACGTGGGTATCCGCGGCATCCGCAAGGTGGCTTCGGTGGAAATCCCCGTACACGGCGCAGGTGACCTGGGTGTTGGTGCCGATGCCGTAGGTGCAGCGGGCGCCAAAGTTAAATGCCTTGACTACTATGTGCCGGAACTTGGTGAAGGTGCGGAAATGCTGGAAGGCAGCACCGACGAGATTGTCGAAAAACTGATCGAACTGCTTAAAGCCAAAGGAGGGCTCAAATAATGGCTGGACAGATTTTTGCATATATAGGGTACAAGGATGGTGTTCCTGATGATTCTGCTCTCGAACTGGTGGCTGCCGCTAAAAAGATTGCCGATGCACCGGTGAATGCACTCGTGGTCGGTTCCGGCGTGGATGCGGTCTGCAGCGAGGTGGCTTCATCCTATCAGGAAGTGTGGAAGATCGACAGTGATGCGCTGGCATACCCCAATGCCGAGATGATCCGCAAGGCCCTGCTCAATATCCTGCCCCAGGACTGTATTCTCCTGGTGCCGCATGACACCTTCGGCATGGATCTCGCCCCCGGCCTTTCCATAAAATTGGACAGCGCCTTTGTGCCTGATGCGGTTGATTTTGAAGGGCTTGACGGCGACACCCTGAAGGTCGTGCGCCAGGAATATGGCGGGGCTGTAAGCACGCACGTGAACTGTGATATTTCCGCCGGTGCGGTCATCAACGTTCGCCCGGGTGCTTTCCAGGCCGATGAGAGCAAAGCTGCGGGTGGCTCCGTTGTGGATAAATCCGGAGATGCCGGTGACATGAGTGCCGGCCGCCGCTATCTGGAGATCGTGGAAGCGGAAGTGGGCGATGTAGACATTACCAAAGAGGATGTACTCGTTTCCATTGGCCGCGGCATCGAAGACGAAGACAACCTCGAGATCGCAGATGATCTGGCCGAGGCCATGGGGGCAGTGGTTTCCTGTTCACGGCCCATCGTGGACGCCAAGTGGCTGGAAAAATCCCGCCAGGTGGGCACTTCCGGTCAGACGGTCAAACCCAAGGTCTATCTGGCCTGCGGCATCAGCGGCTCTTTTCAGCACTTAGGCGGTCTGAAAGGCAACCCCTTTGTAGTGGCCATCAACAAGAACCCCAAGGCCCCTATTTTTCAGGTAGCCGACGTGGGTATCGAAGCCGACATCCTGGACTTCCTGCCCGAGTTGACCGACGCCATCAACGAACAATAAAACTGCCGCGCATTTTAATTGTGTAAAAAAGAATGGCGCTTATCGGCATTGCCGATACGCGCCATTCTTTTTTAATCCAGGTCATGAAAAGCAGCGATGGTGAAACCGTTTTCCTCGAAATGGCGATCAAAGGCAAATGCGTATTCAATCTCCAATGAATCCATGATTTCAAATCCTACGCAATCTACCAGACTCACATTTCGATTGTTTCCGGCAAACAGGCGCTGCGTTCCCCGGGCATACCATTTGTCATCCACCCAGACCACTTCACACAAGGGTAGTATTTTTGCATTGAAATCATTAACCGGGGCAAGGCCTATTCTCCGCTGCATGAGTGCGATTGTTTCGACAATGACAAACGAACTGGTTACGAGTTGGACATTCTGCCTGGCAAAATAAGCAAAGTTTTCCTTGGCCCTGACATGCATGTAGTCATTGTGGACCATCAATGCAAAAAGCCCCGAGGTATCGGCATATACATTCATGTCCCAAAGGCCTCATCCAGGTAAGTGTCGTGATTTGTGGAAATGTCTGATTGTTCGGTCTTATATTTACCGATGATTGATTCTGCCTGGCGGTACAACACCGGGCGGTCGGGTCTTCCAGCGATAAGAAACTGGTCTACAGCTTTGCGAATCAGGGCGGCCACGGATTCCTGGCGGGCAATGGAAAGTTGCTTCAGCATGCTGGCCTGTGTTTCAGACAATTGAATTTGAGTGCGAATCATGGGCACCTCCTGTAATCATGATGTTAATTATGACAACATGATTACATCAATATTATGGATTGTCAACCCTAAAAAGAAAAATGGTGTTTTCCAAGTATGTTGGAAAACACCATTTTTCTTTATAATAGATACCCTTTGTGTCCTTTGTGGTTTTGCTAAGCCCCTAGGCTATCTATCAGCTCGCAGAACAGCCGTACGCCGAATCCGGTGCCGCCGGGTTCACAATAGGCCATGCCTTTATTGATAAACGCCGGTCCGGCGATATCGATATGGGCCCACCTGGCCTTGCCGGCAAATTCGGACAGGAACAGGGCGGCCGTGATGGCGCCGCCGTAGCGTGAACTGCTCATGTTGTTCAGGTCGGCGATGTCGCTCTTGAGCAGTTCCTGGTAGTCTTCGGGCAAGGGCATGCGCCAGGTTCGTTCATGGGTGTTTTGGCCGGCCGCCACAATGGCATTGGCCAGGCCGTCATCGCGGGAGAACACCCCGGCAATCTTATCCCCCAAGGCCACCATGCAGGCGCCGGTGAGAGTGGCAATATCCACCATGACGTCCGGTTTGAATCTTTTCAGGGCGTGCTCCATGGCGTCGATGAGAATCAGCCGGCCCTCGGCATCTGTATTGCCGATTTCAATGGTTTTGCCGGCATAGCTTTTGATGACGTCGCCCGGGCGCGTGGCCGTTCCCGAGGGCATGTTCTCCACGATGGGGATGACACCCACCACCTTGGCTTTGGGCTTCAAGCGGGCCACGGCCATGAGGGTTGCGGCCACCGCAGCCGCTCCGGACATATCGATTTTCATGTCCTCGATGCCGCTGCTGGGTTTTAGGTTGATGCCGCCGGTGTCAAAGGTGACCCCTTTACCGATGAGGGCAATGGTTTTTTTGGCCCCCCGGGGCGCATAGACCAGTTCCACCAGCCTGGGTTTGTCCTGGCTGCCTTCGCCGACAGCAAGGATTGCGCCGTATTTTCCCTTGCGCAAGTCCTTGTCGGTGAACACCCGGGTTTTCAGTTTTACTTTCCTGGCTT
Organism: Thermodesulfobacteriota bacterium; assembly: GCA_039714495.1. Lineage (GTDB taxonomy): Bacteria > Desulfobacterota > Desulfobacteria > Desulfobacterales > B30-G6 > JAJDNW01. The sequence continues at coordinate 4,665 of JBDLJD010000123.1, read as the reverse complement.
CGCGCACCAGCATGCGGCTGAAAGCACCGGGCCGTTTGTCGTTGGACGGGGTGGAGACCCACTCCCTTGCCTGCAGTGTTCCTGCGCAAATGGCCTTTACTTTTCGAACGAGGGGGCTGTATTTTTTAACACTGCCCTGGTCTGTCAACACGCCGACATTTTTTAGGGGGGTCAGTTTTTTCTCTTTTTTGTATTTGTCAAACCTGTGGTTACCTAGGAAAGCACCCTCCAGAAGGGCTTCCAGCATGTTGCCGGCTTCCATTTTCAGGTTCTTGGCAATGGGTGTGGCCAAGGACACGCTGGTCAGTTTTTTCTGGATGCAGGTCTTGACGGTTTTGCCGGCAAACACACGCAGGGCATCGGTGTCGATTTTTTCCAGCTTGCCCAGCCCCATGAAGATGACCCTGTCGGCTTTGACACCGTCCGGGTTGTGCAGTACAAGCTCTTGGCCGGCCTTGCCGCTGAACTCTTCCAATTTCTTTGCCTTGGCGGAAAGCGATTTCAGAATCCCGTCAAGGATTTCCCGGTCTTCACACACAGGCACCGCCAGGGCGGCCATTTTTGTCTTCTGGATGTCGATACTTTTCAAACGGATCATAGGTGTCCTCTACTTTTATTCTAAGATGATAAGGTGAGCCCCAATTAGCTGGCTAAAATCCCATGGGCGTCATTCCCGCGAAGGCGGGAATCCAGAGATATTATGGCTGCCGGAACAGGTCCGGCATGACGGGGTTAGCATTTCAGTTGCCGGCTAAACGCTATCAAGGGAATATAAGCCACGGCGGCAGGTCTGTCAATTTTCTCATGGTCATCAGATAGACATGAACCGCAAACCAAAACCAGAGGACGGAGACCGGAGTGTCAGAAGACAGAGCCCCAGAGCACCAGAGGACAGAGGCCGGAGGACCAGGTGCCAGAGGTCAGAAGACGATGCAGGGATTTATCCCTGCTTGGGAATTGGGTAGTTGGCGTCTTGAGCGCAGCGGGGGGTGAAAGTTCTTGGTCATTATAGATTGATTGTCTGGTAGTTGAAGGGAAGCACATCACCATGCCCCGGCCAGACTGAAGTTATGCCGGGCGTGTTTCTGATTTTGGCCAGGGATGCGGCCTGGTCTTTTCGGCTGGCAAGGAAACTGTTGGGAACCATGCGTCCCTTGATGACGAGCAAGAAATCTCCGCATATCAAGGCGCCGCTTTCTGGGTGGAAATAGGCGACATGGTCCGGCCGGTGGCCGGGCGTAGGGAGGGTTTTAAACCCGGGCAGGACATTTACGTTGTCCGTGAAAAAGTGAACCCGGTCTTCGGGAAAGCCCTTTTTAAATGGGGTCCCGTACAGTCCGCCTTTGAAGATATCAGCCCATCCAGGCAGGTAGCCGGACTCTTGCATGCAGGGAAAGAGCACCTCTTTCCAGGCCCTGAATCCTGGCAAAGGGATGACATTCCGACCTTTGACCAGGGGTTCGGCTTTTTCGTGAAGCCAGATGTCGGCAAAGGGGAAGTGCCGTTTCAATTGAATCCAGCCGGACACGTGGTCCACGTGAAAATGGGTGCACACGACGCGCTTCAAGGGCGGCATGCCTTTTAGAATATTCAAGAGCCCTTGTGCATCCGAGGGCATGCCGCAGTCAACGAGAAAGGTTGCTTCACCCGTACGATCTTCCAGAATGTACTGATTGCCGGCTTTGCCGCTATACTGGTGCAGGGTACGTCCGTTGTTAAGGGGAAGGGTGTGGGTAATCATGTTTTGCCCTGCAATTCATCCCAGTTCTGGAATCGCCTAATTTTCCCGTTCAGAGCGGGGCCACGGTTCCAGGGCCGGTCGTACAGCAGCACCTGGGTGTCCATGTTGTCGGCAAGGTGCACGGCCATGTCATAGGAGTCTTCGATGGCGAACTGGAATTTCATTTCTGAAAGGGCCTGCATGGAAAGGGCGATGGATTCGTCCATACCGGGACGGGCGTACTTGTTGACCATGAAGAAATGATCATGGGGAACGTTGTGGGCGGCCAGCCAATCCAGGGTTGTCTCGTAGGTGGTTGTCGGGCGGCCGGTGACGATGGAAATTTCATAACCCGACGCCATCCATTGCCTGAGGGCCATAATGGCGTCCGGGATGGGTGCAATATTCAGAATTTCATCCGGCTGGTGGGCCATTTCCAGGAAATGTTCATATTCATGCTGGGTCAGATCAAATGAAACCTTCAGATCAAATGATGTGAGCTCCTCAAAAGGCACTTTTTTCCGGAATTCCTTTTCCGCGATATGGATCAGGCAACTCGATGTGTCGGCCAGGACATCGTCGATGTCAACGTAGATAGGAAACATCATGCCTCGAGTTGGGTCAGTTGGCTGGCAGGGTTGGATACGTAGATGTGGGAGAATTCACTATCCTCGGTTGCACCGTGCCAGTGCTTTTCATTGGCGGGAATCAGCACCACATCTCCTGGAGTGATAACGACTTCTTTGTCCTCCGTAGCGATGATGCCTTTTCCTGCGGTGACGATAAGCACCTGCTCATGGTCGTGGGCATGAAATTTGTTGCGCACGCCTTTGCCGAAGTTGACGATGTTCACGTCAAATTCACGGCTCTCCGGCAGAAGCCGTTGTATGCTTACATCCTGGCCCGTAAAAAGGGGCATGGAAAAGGGCTCTTTTTTTACATTACTGGCCGTGATGACGTGCATGAGAAATGTCCTTTCGTAAATCGTGATACGCGGAATTTTCAATTTATTGAAATATCATTATGGTTGCGCAGGATTTAAGGTCTTTTCTCTTTACCGGCTAAACCCTGTGGTCAGAACGTTTCAAGCATGGCCTGAACTTTATTCTTGGCCGTTGATTCCACATCGTAAGACGACAGACCGTCGAGGTCGGCACCGATCAAGGCATCGTCATAAGGCAGGAAGCCCAGCAATTCAAACCCTTCGAGATGTTTCCTGAGGAAGGTCTCGTCCTGTTCTCCACGGATCTTGTTGCCCACCACAGCGATATTCTCAAGGCCAATTTCCGAAGCCAGCTTTTTGATATTTTGGGCTGTTTCGATACTGCGACGGCCGGGCTCCACCACCACGATGAGCTTGTCCACACTCTGAGCCGTTCCCCGGCCCAGGTGCTCGATGCCGGCTTCCATGTCCAGAATGACCACTTCGTCCCTGGCCAGGACTACGTGCATGACCAGGGCCTTGAGCAGGGTGCTCTCCGGGCAGATACATCCGGCGCCGCCTTTCTTGACGCCGCCCAGGCGCATGAGCTTGATGTTGCCCAGCCGGGCCGAAAGTGCGTCCGGCAGGTCGTCCACCTTGGGGTTGAGTGAAAAAAAACCGCCGATGGTGCCGGGCTGGGCACCGGTTCTCTCAAAAATGAGATCTTTCATCTCGGCAATCGGGGTAATATTTTCCGGGTTTTCAATGCCCACTGCGGCCGCCAGGTTGGCATCCGGATCGGCGTCGATGGCCAGAACGTGCTTGCCGTCGTCATTCAGGGAGCGAATCAACAAGGATGAGAATGTGGTTTTGCCCACACCGCCTTTTCCACTGACTGCTATTTTCATAAAGGTTTCCTTATCTAATGTCTTGAACGGGTACTCCGTTCTTAAAAGTATACAAGCTAAACAACTCCATTAATATAATACCAAAAACATCTCGGGCAAGTGGGCAATCCTGGCGAATTAAATAACCTGGTTTCAAGTTTCGGGTGTAGGTATCTGACAGGATTAACAGGATTTACATGATATAAATTTAGGTATAAGGTAAACGGTATAAGGTGCAAGGCTGCTATATGCTGATAGCGGACAGCAATTTCTTTCTTTAATAATTCATGAAATCTGTGTCTTATATTACCCAATAGAGCTGATTCTATTTCCTTGAAAAAAGCCTTTGCGATCTTTGCGCCTTGGTGGTTCAAGATCTGGCCTCCGTCTTCCGTCTTCCGTCCTCAGACCTCCAAATCGCTCCCTACTGTTCTTGGAAAGCCTCATCCAGAAAACCCGTGATATCTTTCCAATATGCTTCCCAATCCGGCGGACCGTCGCTGTGGCCGCAATCGTACAGGATCAGTTGGGCGGCAGGAACTTGCTTTTTCATCTCGAGCGCGTGTTTGACAGGAACCACCTTGTCTTCATTACCGTGGATGATCAGAATCGGGCCTTGGTAATCCTTTAGTGCAGAGAGGGTGTCGTAATTGTCCGAAAGCAGAAAGTCCGGCGCTCCATGGGCCATGTCTTTGATAGACGTGAATGTCGATTCCACGATGATGGCCGCAGGTGGCCGATGACGGGAAAGTTCACTCAATACACCTCCGCCCAATGAGCGCCCATGGAATACAATGCGCTCAGGGTCAACCGTCGGCATAGCGATCAACTGGTCATAAAATCGTTTGTAATCAGATGCTATACGTTTTCGGCTCGGTTTCCCGGTACTTCTCCCATATCCGCGGTATTCACCTAACAGCACGTTGTAACCCATGCTTTGGTAGGCTTCAGCACGGCTCAGGTAAAAATCGATCAATTCACGATTGCCGTGGGCGATTAAAACAGTAGGGCCTGGATGTAATGCATCGACACCATGGCCTTTAAAAAGCCACCATTCAACATCACCCTGCTCTGTTGTCAGCCAGAACTGTTCAAAGTTCCGCACCATCTCCGGAAAAGGCGGTATGGATTTAATT
>JBDLJD010000122.1:0-13864 GCA_039714495.1 Thermodesulfobacteriota bacterium | reverse complement strand
CTTACTTTTAGGTTTAAAAAAAAGAATCGGGTTTGCGCTTAGCGCAAACCCGATTCTTTTTTATTCGGTGGGTTCCATATACCCTTTCAGGTATTTGAAAAACTCGGAGTCGGTGGATAAAATAAGTTCGCTCTCCTTGTCCAGAGCTTCATTATAAATTTCCAGGGTTTTGGTAAACGAGTAGAATTCCGGGTCCTCGCCAAAGGCCTTGGCGAATATGGCAGTTGCCTTTGCATCGGCCTCACCCTTGATTTCCTGGGCGGTTCTATAGGCTTCGGATGTGATCCGCTTCAGGTCCCTTTCCTTTTCACCCAATATCTTGCGGGCTTCCCCCTTTCCTTCGGAACGGAATTTTTCCGCGATTTGTTTCCGTTCTGCAATCATCCTGCCGTAAACCGATTTTCTCACCTGTTCCACGTAATTGATGCGCTTGATTTTGACGTCCACCAGTTCGATGCCGAACGCGGCCAGTTTGGGTTTGGCTTGTTCCAGGATCCCCTTGGAGATTTCCCCCCGCCCAATTTCAATGGCATAGGTGTCGCGGTGATCCTGGGCTTCGTCTTCCCGTCCGATCTCGGCTGTATCCATTTCCCTGTTGGTGTTCCGTACCGCCGAGATAAGCCGGTGAGAGGTTATGGCATTGCGCACGGCAGGGTCGATAATGTCGTTCAGTTTACCAACAGCGTTGAAGCGGTTGTTGACCGTCTGGAAAAAGGTGATGGGTTCCACGATCTTCCAGCGGGCGAACGTGTCCACCCAGATGAAGGTTTTGTCCAGGGTGGGGATCTGCCCGGGATCACCGTCCCACTCCAGCAGGTTTTTCGCAAAAAAATTGGCTTTCTGGAAAAAGGGGATCTTGAATTTCAATCCCGGCGACGTTTTGGGCTCGCCAATTATCCTGCCGAACTGGGTGATTACCACCTGCTCGGTTTCATCAACCGTGTAGGCCGCGTTGTATAGGAATACAATGATTAAAATTGCTATGATGACAAGAAAGCCTTTTGATTTCATTTGGTCACACCGCCCTGTTTGCCGAGGTTGAGTAGGGGAAGTACATTGCTCTGATCCGAATCGATAATGTATTTTTTTCCAAGTTTCGGGAAAAGATCTTTGAGTGTCTCAAGATAGAGCCTGCGCTTGGTAACATCTTTTGCCTTGACGTATTCATTGTACACCGCCAGGAATCGGGTCGAGTCACCCTCGGCCCTGTTGATGCGGTCGAGCGCATACCCCTCGGCAGCTTTGATGGTCCGATCCGCCTCGCCCCTGGCCGCCGGAATGGCTTTATTGTAGTCCTCCTTGGCCTGGTAGATGGTCTGTTCTTTTTCCTGGGTGGCCTGGTTGACTTCATTGAACGAGGGCTGCACCGGTCCCGGGACATTGGTCTTTTTCATTTCAATGGTCACGATGTGGATGCCGGAGCTGGCCTGGTCGAGTTCCTTCTGAAGTTCATTTTTCGCCTCGATAGCGATTTCGTCCCGTTTACTGATGACCTCGTTGATGCTGCGATCACCGACTACGGTACGCATGGTAGCTTCAGACATGTCCACCAGGAGTTTTCTGGGCTCCTTGACCATAAAGAGATAATCGTACGGGTTTTTAATTTTATACTGTACGATCCAGGGCACGAGCCCCACGTTCAGGTCACCGGTCAGCATCAGGGAGACCTGAACGTTTTCATTGTCAGAAACGAATCGGGAACGCTCCCCGGTACGCAGGTTGCGAAAACCGAACTCTTCGGTCTGCACGCGCATGACATTGACTTTGGTGACTTTTTCGATGCCTGCCGGGAGCTTGAAATTCAATCCGGGGCCTTCCGTGCGACTGAATTTGCCGAAGCGCTGCACCACCCCCACTTCATCCTGCTTGACCGTGTAAACCACCGATGACCCGAAGAACAGGGCCAGGATGATGAGCACCATGAACAGCCCGCCGGGAAGTTTGAATTTTTTCAACTGATTGAGGATCTCATCCACCTGGGGTGGGGTGGGGCGTTTGGACTGTTGCTGTTCTTTCAGTTTTTCCCAATCCCAACTCATAATTTAATTCCTGTGTAAAAATTAGGTTTTCGACGCGCCCGGCGGCTGTGCACCGGACAGGGTAGTTTGGGTGCCCGAATTCAAATTATGGAAATTCAAGCACAATATGAAGTAATCTAAGTTCACCACCCATTCAAGTCAAGAAGAAATGGAAAAAAGGCAGTAATTAAGCCTTTTATCCGCAAGGCTATTTTTGTATGATTAATAATGAAAATATTTTACAACCGGTGTCAGACCGGGAGAGAATAAATTGACGAAGAGACACCCTAAAAATTCCGACCCGTTTGTCAAGGTCGGCCACGTCATCAAAGATGTTCTCCGCTCCCAGCGCAAACACGGCGATGCGAAAATGATAAGGGTCTGGGATATATGGTCGGCGGCGGTGGGGGAGCATATCGGGGCAAACACGCGTCCGGCAGCATTCAAGGGTCCGCTTCTCATCGTCAATGTTGCTGATTCGGCCTGGCTCCAGCAGGTGTGGTTTCTGAAAAAGGATATTATCGCCAAAGTGAACGACGCTCTGGGCGAAGCCCTGGTGGGGGAGATTAAATTCAAGATCGGGCCCATCTAATTTTTCATTTTTATTCCCTGTGGCAGGGCAGATGACAGCTGCTCTATATGTACCGTTCTAATGGATTTTTATAATGGAACATGAAAAATTAGTTACCAGCGACACCTTCTTCAATGGACAGGTGAACGTCAAACAGCCCCGCGCGGGATACCGCTACTCCATCGATGCCGTCATTCTGGCGGCCCGTGTCCGGCCCCGGCCAGCGGACCGGATTGTAGACCTGGGGACAGGCTGCGGAATTATACCGCTGATCATCGGGTTTCGCCACCCTGGCGTCAAACTGTACGGGGTGGAAATACAGCCGGAGCTGGCGGATATCGCCCGCGCCAACGTGAAGGCTAACCGCATGGAAAAAAGGGTCAAGATACTGGCCGTGGACATGCGGACGCTGGGGCTTGCCGCCTTTTCAAACCCAATGGATCTGGTGGTGAGCAACCCGCCTTTTTATCGGATTTCAGCGGGTAGAATTAATCCGGACAGCCAGCGTGCCATTGCCAGGCACGAACTGAAGGCGACCCTTGTAGACGTCCTGAAGGCGGCCGAGAGGATTCTCAGAACCGCTGGGAAATTCGTGTGTATTTACGGGAGCGATCGCCTGGTGGACCTGTTTGCTGAAATGCGCACATGCCGCATCGAACCCAAATTTGTGCGCCTGATCCATTCCAAGTGTGGAACAGCGGCCCGGCTGGCCCTGGTGGAGGGCGTCAAAAGAGGCCATGGCGGACTGATCATCGGGCCGCCTCTGTTCATCTATCGCAAAGATGGCGAATACACCGATGATATCCAGCGGATGTTCGTTCCGGAACCGTATAGCTGCATTGGGCAATGCAGCCCTGCTATCGATTCTTGACAAGCCCGGCGGAATAAGTGTAAGGGGAGCCGGAACAGCATTTCAGGCTGGATTCGTAGTGTGGTGTCACCGTACGCCTCACGGTTTCTAAAAAAACGGAAGAGTGGCCGAGCGGTTGAAGGCGCTGCTCTCGAAAAGCAGTAAACGTTAACGCGTTTCCAGGGTTCGAATCCCTGCTCTTCCGCCATCATTTTCTGCGTGTTTTGTTTCCCGTCATGCTTGCCGGCATGGAAAATCCTGCCTTGACAATTTATTAAAGGTGTGTAAATTTGGCTTTCACTTTTCGGGACAGCACGTTTTGTTTATGCGTGTTAACTGTTTAACTTACTTATATATCACGACAATCCCCGAATTGATGCGCCACCAAAAAACAGGAGAGATGTCCGAGCTGGCTGAAGGAGCACGACTGGAAATCGTGTGTGCTGCCAAAAGCGGTACCGAGGGTTCGAATCCCTCTCTCTCCGCCACATTTTTCACTCCCCCGGCAATGTTGCCGCTTATGCATGCCCCAACATCGCAAAAGCCTGAGGGCTGCAACCCCTTATCAATTCCTGACCGTGATATTTTTGCATCATTGAGGCCCATTCATATGGACATAAGGGCCTTGATCGTCTATAGGTAGCACATGTCTTATTTGGTACTCGCACGCAAATACCGACCGCAGACTTTTGCCGAAGTCGTTCAGCAGGAGCACGTGACGCGGACCATAGCCAATGCCATTGCCGGGGACCGCGTGGCCCACGCCATACTGTTCACCGGCCCCAGGGGGACCGGCAAAACGACCATCGCCCGTATTCTGGCCAAGGCCATGAACTGCGAAAAGGGCCCCACCGGGATTCCCTGCAACGACTGCCGTTCCTGCAGGGCGATTACCGCCGGTAGCGGTGCGGATGTTTATGAGATCGACGGTGCATCCAACAACGGCGTAGACCAGATCCGGGAGCTGCGCGAGAACATCAAATACATGCCTGCCCACAGCCGGTTCAAGATATACATTATCGATGAAGTCCACATGCTGAGCATACCGGCCTTCAATGCCCTTTTGAAGACGCTCGAAGAGCCGCCTGCCCACATCCTTTTTTTAATGGCCACCACCGAACCTCAGAAAATTCCGGTGACCATTCTTTCCAGGTGTCAGCGGCATGACCTGAAACGCGTGGATGCCGCTAAAATTGCAGACCACATGGAATCCATATGCAGGCGTGAAGGGGTTGAAATCGAGCGCCAGGGGCTGGATCTGATTGCCGGTCAGGCCGGCGGCAGCATGCGCGATGCATTGAGCCTGCTGGACCAGATTACCTCCGGTATCGCCGGCCCTGCAACCGTGGAGAGCATCCTGGACATTCTGGGTATCGTGGACCGTAAAAGCGTATCCGAGTTCGCGCTGGCGACCCTTAAGGGGGATCTTGACGGCATTTTGAATGGTATCAACCAGGTGTACGTCCTGGGGCGCAGTATTCCCGATTTTTATACAGCCGTCATCCAATACTTCAGGGACCTTCTCGTCATCAAAATGGTGAGCGCCGCCGGCAGAGTGCTGGATCTTCCGCAAGGGGAAATCGAAGCCATGCAGGCCGTTGCCCGTGATGCCTCTCCGCTGCATCTCAACCAGATCCTGGAGGTGCTCTTCAATGCGGAAAAGGATATCCGGATGTCGAACGACCCCAGGATGGCCTTTGAGATCGTCATGCTCCGGCTGCTGCAGGTAACACCTCTTTTGCCCATCGGCGATCTGATCGACAGCTTGGATGAATTGAAGTCAAATCTGGGTGCTCCCTCCGGGGAATCCCGGCCGGCAATGCCGCCCACCCGTGCCGCGGCAGCGCCTGGGCAGCCCGGTCCAGGAAAAACGATTGACAATGAGGCAGACGTGCGGGCAGCCGCACAGCCTGCCGCGGACGAAGGCGTGGCTGCTGTGCCTGAGATGGCCATGGACACGGAAGCAGACAGGGAGGAAACCTGGAAAAGGCTACTTGACATCATAAGTGAAAAGCATCCATCCATTACCCCCAATCTGGCCAACTCGCACATCGCCGGCTTTAGAGACGGCGTTCTTGAAGTCGAAGTCAATGGCAGTCGTTTCAATTTCAAGAGAATCACTCGCCAGGACAGCATGAAAACGCTGGAAGACGTATGCCGTACCTATCTGGGAGGGCAGGTAACCCTGTCGATCAACGCGGGGCGCAAACAAGACCATCAGGACAAGGGGAAAAAAAAAACAGAAATTGAACGCTTGAAAAAGGCGGTGCTCGATCACCCTCTGGTGGCCGACGCCATCGAGGTTTTTGATGGCAAAATAGTGGATGTTAAGATCGACACCAAATAAATTTTCATGCCTGATACGTAAAAAGAGGCATGAAAAACCAGCTGTCACCAAGTTGTTTATTCGCTCACCTTGAGTGAATTCATGAAAATTTATTTGTATTTCAGGAGGAGAACATATGAAGAATATGGGAAAAATGATGAAACAGGCCCAGCAGCTTCAGAACAAGATGATGAAGATGCAGGAGGAACTCGGCGGTCGGACTGTGGAGGGGACAGCAGGCGGCGGCATGATCAAGGCCGTGGCCAACGGCAAGCAGCAGATTGTTTCCATAGCCATAGAAAAGGAAGTCGTTGATCCGGAAGATATTGAAATGCTTCAGGATCTTGTAATTGCTGCGGTGAACGACGCCTTGAGCCGTTCCCAGGAAATGGTTTCCGGTGAAATGAGTAAATTGACGGGCGGTATGAATATACCAGGGTTGATGTAAAATGTACCACTACCCGGATTCGGTTTTAAATCTGATCAAGCATTTGGCAAGATTGCCCGGCATAGGGGAGAAGACCGCCGAGAGGCTGGCGGTCCACATCCTCAAAATGAAACAGGAGGAAGCTGAAGAACTGGCCCGTTCCATTCTAGCCCTCAAGGAAAAAATCAGAATCTGCTCCATGTGCCTGGGTATGAGCGACGGAGAGGTCTGCAACATCTGCGGCAACCCTTCAAGGGACAAGCGCCTGCTCTGCGTGGTGGAGCAGCCGGCGGATATGGCTTCCATTGAAAAATCAGGATCGTTCAAAGGGTTGTACCTCATTTTAAACGGCACCCTTTCCCCCATGAACGGTATCGGTCCTGACGACATTAACCTCAAGGAACTGGTAGCCAGGGTACGGGGGGGAGACGTAAAAGAAGTAGTCATTGCCACGGGTACAAACCTGGAAGGGGAATCTACCGCCGGCTATATCGCCGAGGTGTTGAAGGCGCATCCTGTCAAAGTGACCCGGATCGCTTCCGGCGTTCCCATCGGTGGTGATCTCAAATACGTGGACCAGGTTACCCTGAGAAGAGCCATGGAGACCCGCCATGCCGTCTGAAACGAATGGGGCGTGCATGTATCGCGGTGAAGAAATATTTTCCTGCCAGCAGTGCGGTGACTGTTGCAATGGGTATGGCGGCACCTACGTCAGCCGGGCCGATGTAGAAGCCATTGCCGCCTATATCGGAACAGACCCCGAGCAGTTTGCAGAAAGGTACTGCTCTAAATCAGGAGATCAGTTGGTGCTTGCCCAGCAGGAAAACGGCTTCTGTATCTTCTGGAAAGAGAGAATTTGCAGTATTCATCCGGTGAAACCAAAGATGTGCCGGGCGTGGCCTTTTATAGAAAGCCTGCTAGTGGACCCGGAAAATTGGGAAAAGATGGCCTCCATGTGCCCCGGTATTCGCAAAGGCGTGCCGGCCGAGGTTGTGCGGAAGTGTATGAAAGCCATGCTGGGTAGGCCCGGTTAACCACAGGGCAAATTAATTTCCTGATACGGATGGCCAAGATTACATGGATTCAATTACCAATAGGTGTCATTACGCCTTCGGCTGTCATTTGTGCTGCGCACGTAATTTGCCCTTCGGGCGTAATTTATTGCCGCAATTAGCGAAAAGCAAATAGCCACAATAAGTGACAGCGAAGCGTAATGACGCGCGTCAGCGCAAATATCGGGCGAAGCCCTAATGACAAGCGGCACATGAGATATAGCAGAACATTATCACCAATTTTAAAATCTGGAACGATCATTATAGGGAATAGTTAAATGGCCGCTACCATCGGCATTCTGGATTCAGGATTAGGCGGGCTGACGGTCGCACGCAAACTGGATACCCTGCTGCCCAATGCGGACATCCTCTATTTCGGGGATACAGCCCGTTTCCCTTACGGGGGCAGGAGCACCGGTATCATAGCGGGGCATGTCGAACAAGGGCTTGACTTTCTGAAGGAAAAAGGAGCCGACCTCATTGTCCTGGCCTGCGTGACCGGTTCCGCCGCATGGCTGGCCGGCGGAGGGCAGGAAGCGGGGGTGCCGGTTGTGGATGCAGTTACGGCCACCGTGGACGAGGTCATGGCCCTTAAGGCATGCAGCAGCATAGGCGTCGTGGGAACGCCGGCCACCGTACAGACCGGTGTGTTTGACAAGCTGATCAGCGCGCAGGACCCGGCAGCCAGGGTCTATTCGTATGCTGCACAGCTGCTGGTCCCCTTGATTGAAGAGGGGCGGCTGGACCGGCCCGAAACCCGCATGATTGTCAAGAAATACCTGCATCCCCTGAAGGTCAGACAGATCGACGCCCTGGTCATGGGGTGCAATCACTTTGTGATGGTGAAGCAGCTCATGCAGCGCAAAATCGGCAAACGCACCAAGCTGGTAGACTGTGTGGGTGCGGTAGTCGACAGCACCCTGGAATATGTGAAAGGGCATATGCCGCAGGCAGCCCCACCCGGGGAAGGCGGTTCGCGGTCGTATTATCTGACCGACCTGACCGACAGGACGGTGTCCGTCGGTAAAAAAATGTTCGGGCGGAACCTGACCTTGCGGCTCTCTATGCTGTAGGGCCGGCATTGACACATTTGGCTAATTATGCCATTTTACACGCCGGTTCGAAATGCAGCCATAACGCTGCATAAGCCGGAGGGTAAACAATTTCAAATGATCCAATACCAAACACATAAACGGCAATAGGGCCAAACGCTATTCGCAAATTGCACGGCTGTTACGTTTTGCATATTTGAACATTTGGATTTGGTATTTGTTTAGAGTTTGGTGAATTAGAATTTAGTATTTTTTACATCCAACCCGGTGAATTTGGAACCAAAATGCTTTGCAAACATGGTGCGATTTCAATAAATTAAGTACTAATAGTTATTCTTTGGCAGGTTGTGTGTGCAGCCTGGGGCCATCAGACCGGGAGGACAGACCATTATGAATCTTCACCGCGTTTGCCTTTTTCTCCTTCTTTTGCTTTTTCCCGCCACCTCAGCTGTCTCGGCAGGTACGCCTGCCGTGGTCAGTACGACCGCGGAAGGCGTGGGCGTCATCAAATCCGGCAACAAAGCCATGGCCCGGGACCAGGCCATACGCGACGGGCAGCGCATTGCCGTCGAACAGGCCGTGGGCACCATGGTCGCATCCGAAACCCTGGTTCAGAACTATGAAGTGCTGCGGGACCAGATCTATTCCCAGACCCAGGGGTATATAAAAGACTACACCATTATCGAAGAAAAAGAGGAGGGCTCTCTTTACAGGGTGACCCTGAAGGCACAGGTGGCCCGGGGCAGCCTGGAGAATGATCTCATGGCTCTGGGGATGCTGATGCAGCGCAAGGAGATGCCGCGCATCATGCTCATGGTGGCCGAGCAGAATGTGGGGATGCATTACTACAGTTTCTGGTGGGGGCTGAAAAGCGAGCAGATGGACCTTTCGGTCACTGAATCCGTGCTGATGGAGCAGCTGGGCCAAAAGGGCTTTGTTCTGGTGGACCCTTCGGTAAAGGCAGGCCGTGTCGATGTCAGCGAGCCGTACAGGATCGCATCCCTCTCCAATGAAGCCATTGTTTCCATAGGAAGACTGTACGAGGCTGAAGTGGTGATCTATGGGAAGGCGCTGGCCAAACTTGCCGGGTCGGTGATGAACAGTTCCATGCAGTCGGCCATGGCCGACGTCTCCCTGCGGGCGGTGAATACGGACAACGCACGGGTGATTGCTTCAGCAACGAATCATGCAGCGGCCGTACACCCCAGTAAGGTGACCGCCGGAACCAATGCCCTCAAGGCAGCCACCGAATCGATTTCAACAAGCCTGGTCGAACAGATAGCCGAGCGCTGGAACCAGGACATGAGCAGCGGCGCCCTGATTCAGTTGGAGATAAGAGGGGTGGCGTCATACAGCCGTTTGGTGACATTCAAGGACAAGGTAAAGCAGGTCAGGGGGGTGACCGGGTTGTACCAGCGCAGTTATCAAGCCGGTGTGGCCACCCTCGATCTTAAGGCGACCAAGGGGGCGCAAGCCCTTGCTGATGAAATCGTGGGAATTGATTATGGCGGCTTCAGTGTCGATGTGACCGAAGTTTCGCAGAACCGGATCCAACTGAAAATGGATGGGGGATAAAAAATGAGATTGTCCAAACTGCTGATGGTTATTTTGATTCTCGCATTAATAGGCGGGTGCACCCTGCCCATGCCCAAACCCTCGGGCGATCCCTATAATCCCATCAGGCGCCTGGCTGTTCTTCCTCTGGTCAATAACACCAATGATGTGGATGCCCCGGAGATGGTGCGCGAACGTCTGGTTCTTGCCCTCGAGGCGAATCTCTACAATGTTCAGCCGCTCGAGGAAACCAATCAGATCCTGCGGGATCAGATGGGCATTACCCTGGGGGGGCAGCTGGAAATGGCTGAACGCAAAGTACTGGCTGAAAAATTGGGAGTGGAAGGCCTTCTTTACGGCGACCTCATGGATTTTAAGGAGACCACCACAGGCGTGTACAATTCTCGAAATGTCAGGGGGCGTTTTAAAATCGTGAATGCCATGGATGAAGGCGTTTTCTGGCAGAACGGCATTGGTGTTAAAAGCCAGGACAGCCACGGCGGTGTGGCCGGCGATGCTGCCGTGCTGGCGGCCGGCGTCACCTCCGATGACGATGATGTCCCCTGGGTGATCATCGACAGTGTTTCCACTAACGAAAGCATCCTCACCGGCATGGCCATCGGGCTGGGCACCAAGCTGGTGTCCAAAGCGACGGGCATGCACTTGAGGCGTGAAACCGATGAAATGATCCGGATGGTGTTTGAAACCCTGCCCATGGGACCCGGGGAAACCACAGTTGCGGCGATGCCTGCCGCGGAAATGCCAGAAATGCCAATGCCGGCCATGCCGGTGTTCGGGTATGTTGATTTTGGAGAAAGAGACTTTTCAGCTGTTATGGTATCCACCACAGTGTCCAAAACCGACAACCGCAGGGTCACTTTCGAGATGCCGGTGGCCAAGGCGGGTAAAAAGTTCCGTACGGAGATTGACTACTCCTCCATGACCCAGGGCGAGAGCATGCCGCCCACGTTCAGCCAGATGGTTACCATCCATCGAGGTGATGAGAAACTGGGTTATATGCTCTTCCCCAATGTAAAGAAATATATGGTCAACGAGGATGTGGAACAACCGTATGAAGTCGATTACGAGGTCAAACGGGAAGAAGTCGGCAAGGAGGTGATCGACGGCCATCCCACTATTAAATACAAGGTGCAGGTGACATTTGAAGGAGATGATGTTTCCCCCCAGGAGGGGTTTGTATGGAGGGCCACCGACCTTGGTGACATGATGATCAAAAGCGAAATGGAGAATGAAACGGTTCGATTTTCGACCATTCTCAAAAATATAGTGCTGAAGACGCCGGCCGACGCGCTGTTCGAAGTGCCGGCGGGTTTTATCGAAAGCAAGAATTTCATGGAAATCGTGATGGAAGGCCAGTAGGCCGGGGAACAGAACCACAGAGATCCAGAGCCACAGAACCTCGGAGGACAGAGGACGGGAAGCCAGTATGGAGTAAGGAGTAAGGAGCAGGGAGAAATCCAGAGATCAGATCCACAGAGACCAGAATTACAGAAGACAAAGGGCGGATAGCGAAAATTCCGCATTGGGAGAGCAACCCGAAATCAGCTAATAAAAACCTAACAAGCAATTGATATAAGAAGAATCTGTTTTAACAAGGTAAACGCTCACTATAGGAGACACTCAAGGAGGCAGAACATGGTAAAAACAAGAAATGCATTGGTGGCAGGTTTCCTGCTGCTGTCAGCGGCAATTCTTTTTCTCAACGGATGTGCGCCTAAAACATCGGGGCAGGTAAAGGATGATTCCTCCCTGACCGGCATTTCCGAGGAACTGGCACCCACCGGTGAATATACCGGTCCCAAATTGAGGGTGGGAGTGGTCAATTTTCAGAATAAAACGCCCTCCAGGACCATCGGCGTCGGGGAAGCGGCGGCCGACATTCTGGGGACCATCCTGCAGAAAACAGAGCGTTTCATCATCATTCCCCAGCAGGACATGAAGTCCATTCTGGACCAGCAGGCGCTGGGCGCATCCGGTGCCATCGACCCGGCCTCGGCCGCGAAAATGGGCAAGGTCCTGGGCCTGAACGCCATCGTCACCGGTGCTGTTACCGCCTATTCCGAAGCGGAAGAGGGGTCGGACTACCTGGTTTACAAGAGCAAGAAGCAGATTGCCCGGGTAACCGTGGACTACCGCATTGTCGACACCACCACCGGGATTCAGATAGCGGCGGATTCCGGGCAGGGGGTATATGAAAAGAAAACAGGCGGGGCCCTTGGATTGGGGTCAAAGTCCTCCTATGATGCAGATCTCAGGGACGGGGCTCTGCGGGATGCGCTGACCAAGGCCATGGTGAACATGCTGACGCAGTTCGAGCGGCAGGAGTGGACAGGACGCATCGCCAAGATCAGCGGCCGCACGGTTTATCTCAATGCCGGCCAGAAGACCGGCCTGCAGGTGGGCACCGCTCTCCTGGTTCAGGAACTGGGAGAAGAAATTATCGATCCCCAGACCAAGGTATCTCTGGGAAGGGCCCCGGGCAATATCAAGGGGGAGGTATTGGTTACCGGTTTCTTCGGCAAGGACGGCTCCGTGGCCACCACCTCGTCCGGCACCGGTTTCAAAATAGGGGACCTGGTAAAGGTTAAAAAATAAAAGAAGCGGAGCTTCTTTTATATAACGGGATATCACTATAAAACAAAGCGAGGGTAACTAACCCTCGCTTTGTTTTATAGTGATATCCCGTTTGGGGTAGGGGATCTCGATGCCCCGCTCGTCAAAGCGTTGCTTGATCCTGTCCGTGGCTTCCGAGATGGTGTCCATTCGCCGGCGGGCATCCGGGATCCAGACCCGCAGTTGCAGTTCCACCGATGATTCCCCGAAACTTCGCACCACCACCTTGGGAGAAGGGGTCCTGGCGATCCAGTCGATCTCTCCGGCAACTTCCAGAACTGTTTTTCTGGCCAGGGCCATGTCGGTGTCGTAGGCAATTCCGACATTGATGCGTACGCGAATGATGGTGTTGATGATGGTGTAGTTCACGATATCCCGGGTCATGATCTCGTTGTTGGGAATGATAATGACGATGTTGTCGGTGGTCTTTATTTTGGTGGCCCTGAGCCCGATATCGATCACATCCCCCCAGGTAGCACTGTCGGTCGGCGCCTGCCACACCTCTATGCGGTCACCGACTTCAAAGGGACGGTCTATGATGAGCAGCACGCCGGCGATGAGGTTGGAGAGCGTGTCCTTGGCTGCAAACCCCAGGGCCACGCCCAGGACGCCTGCACCGGCCACAAACGGCATGACATTGATGCCCAGGGTGTCCAGGGCCAGGATGGCGGCCGTGACATAGATGATGGCGCCGGCAAACTTATTGAGCAGGTCGAAGAGGATGTCGTCTATTTTGTTTGCGGTGCGTTCGGCAACACCCTTTTCCAGGTAGCGCAGCAGCAGAATGGAAAAACTTGTCAACGGGCCGGCCAGCAGCATAATCATCAGGGCATGGAAGATGCTCTCGATAAAATTCAGATTGAGAATGCGGATCAGGTAGGTTCCGGCAACCAGCAGGGTCAAACGCTGAAACGCCTTGCGCATGGCCTGGAAGATCTGGCGGTTATCCTTGAACAGACCGTATTTCCCCGCCTTTTTTTCAATAATGGCCAGCAGAATCTTAATGGCAAACCAGATGAAGACCGTTCCCGCAACGGCGAACAGGGCCTGCTGTCCAGCGGAGAACTGGGAATTACCGTTGGCCAGGGCTTCCAGGATGGTGTTGAGCAGTTTCTTCCAGGTTTCCATCTAAAGGTCCCCTTTATAGTAAGGAGTAAGTAGTACGGAGTAAGGAGATTTTGAGCGCAGCGGGCGGTTTAAAGTCTGGTCCTAAGCCATGGACTTTGGACCTTTAGTACTCGGTCTCTCCCTACTCCCTACTACTTACTATTTTTCCGACTTCCGACCTCTGACCTCCTCTGGTCTCTGACATCTGGCGCTCTGTCCTCCGAGGCTCTGGAGTTCTGTGGTTCCGGTTCTGACCTCCGCCCTCTCCCTACT
>JBDLJD010000121.1:0-13945 GCA_039714495.1 Thermodesulfobacteriota bacterium | reverse complement strand
TTCATCAAACCGGCAGCGCAACACGACCATATCGTCTTCAAAGGACCGTTTCACCTTGAAGGGCAGGGTGTTGAACAGGCTGATCATCCCTCTGTTGTCAAGGGAGGTGTAGGCGAACAGACCGGCAATCCCCTTGTCGCGTGCTGCCTGACCTATCTTTTTCATGAGGATTTTACCCAAACCCTTGCGTTTGAACTCTTTGGAAACCGAAAAGGCCACTTCAGCCGTGTTGTCGGAGGGATCGAGCAGGTACTCGCCCACACCTACTACCGTGCCGAAACCGAACTCTCCTACGACGGCAACAATGGTAAGATCTTTGATATAATCCACCTGGGATACCTTGCCCATTTCGTCGTGGACAAAGGCCGTCTTCTCATGAAAAAAACGTGCCACCACATCGTTTTTGTCAAGGTTGTAAAAGTGCTCCTGTATGCGTCTTTCGTCCACGGGCTTGGCCGGCCGGATGGTCACAGTCTGGTCGTCGATGACAGTGTTTTCTTCGAGTTGCCGGGGATAGACACCATAAATCGATTCCTCGAAGGTCCTTTCGGCGCCGAAAAGCCCCTGCTGCTTGGCTTCGTGGAACAACTCATCCCGATAATCGGGATGGGCGATGCTGATCATGGCCGTGGCCCTTTCCTGGAGGCTTTTACCAAACAGGTTGACCACTCCGTATTCCGTGGCCACGTAGTGGACGTCACCCCGCGGAACCACCACAGCCGTATGATCCAGCGAGGGGACGATGCGGCTTTTAACCCCCTGCATGGCTGTGGACGTCATCAGGATGAATGATTTGCCGCCGGGAGACTGGGCTGCCCCGCGGATAAAGTCGAGCATTCCGGTAACACCGGAGAAATTGTTGTAGGGCAGCGCGTCGGCAGCTACCTGGCCGGTGAGATCCATGGCCATGGCTACACTGATGGAAACCATTTTGTTGTGCCGGCTGATGATCGAAGGGTCGTTGACGTAGTCCGACGGATGAAATTCAATACTGGGGTTGTTGTCTATGAATTCGAACAGGTTTTCCGTACCCACGGCGGTACTGCCCACCAGTTTGCCTTCGTTGAAACCCTTTTTCCGGTTGGTGACCACCCCCCGTGAAACCAGGTGCATGATTTCATCTGTGAGATAGTGGGAGTGCACCCCCAGGTCGTTTTTATCGGCAAGGGCCAAAAGGGTAGCCTGGGGTGTTGTGCCTGGGCTGAACTGGATAGTGGAGCCGTCGTCGATCAGTCTGGCGATCAAGCGTCCGATGTCTTCGGCCGATTCTGATTCAGGGCGGTTGCCGATGGTGATCAAGGGCTCGTCGTGCTCCACGATGTGATCCACATCGTTGACATGCAGAAAACTCTGGCCCAGCACGCGGGGCATTTGTGAGTTGACCTGGGCGATGACAAGGTCGGCCGACATTGCGGCCGCAAGGGTTATGTCCACGGAAACCCCCAGGCTCATCCAGCCGAAGTCGTCCGGCGGCGTAACCTGGACCAGGGCGACATTGACGGGCATCAAGCGGCTGCGGAACAGGTGTGGCACGGCTGACAGATTGATAGGCGTGATGAAGCGCTGGTTGCGCGACAGCCTTTCCGCCTTAGCGGAGCCCAGGTAGAAGGAGCGGATGGTCAGGCTCTGGCTTTTGGATTTGTCGGCAATCAGGGTCAGGGGGGTGCTTTCCAGGGCCAGTAAACGGACAATTTCGATGTCCGTGTAGCGCCTCGAGGCCTCACCGAGTGCTTTTACCAGGTATTGCGGCTCTCCGCAGGAAGATCCGATGAATATGCGTTGTCCGGGCCTTATCTGGCGTATGGCCTGGTCGGCCGTGCATTTATTTTTAACATAATTATCGGCCCAGTAACCTTCTGTTTTCATATTTACCCCGCAAGAAAATGTATTGCTTTTGTAAAACGTTTATTCAATTTTATGCAAGAGGCTTAGATTACTGCTTCCCTTTCGATTTTTCAAGCCTTCTGATTCACAAACTTTAATCTGCCTTGACCTTGAACAAAAACCTTATTTTTGAGATATCTTCTTAAACTTCAGTTTACTTATAATCTTGAAATACGATTTCATCATGAATGCATTTGACACGGTTTCGGCGATACAGCCCGATAAAGGCCCGGACAATTCAACCGGAAGCGACAGACCACCGGCACCGGTCATGGATACCCTGTTCAAGGGCAGGGCCACGGATTTTTTCTCCACCTTTCTCCATCTTTCCCATTTGCACGAGCAGATTAAAGCCGGGAAAGTTTCTTGTGATGAAAGGGTGGTGCACATGATCGCCGGCCATCTCCTTAAACAGGCCTACGATCACCAGAAGCAGGGCTATTTCCTTTACCGTGAAGCTGCTGAGACCCTGGCGGACTGTATCCAACTGGCCGATTCCCAAAAGACCGCCCGCCAGGCGCTGGAAATACTGATCCAGGCCCTGACGGCCACGTCAGGGGATGCCCACCGAGCCGTGGCAGGGGCACTCGGCACATTGCCGCTGCCCCTAAAGGGGGCTACTCCATACGAGGAGGCTGTTCCCGGGGCGCCCATTGTCCGCTATGGGGCTGTATTGCGCCGGGTTGGCCTGGAAAAGGAAGCCGCCGCAGATATCGTGGGCCGGAGCCTTGTGATTCGCTACCCGGGAAGCGATTGTCTACTGGTTCTGAAAATGGCCAGGGAGGGGGACACGCCCGGGAATCTGCAGCGGGAATCTGATTGGATGTCCTATCTAAGGGCTCGCAAGCATGCCTTCGTACGCAGGTTTGACATACCGGAACCCATAAAAATAGCCGGTGCAACCGTGTTCCGGCTGATTGATCTTCCTGCCACCTGCCTGCCGTCGGAGGCGCTGCACCCGGCCGGGTACGCCATTGGCTTTAAAACGACCCGTGCCTATTATGACTATCCCAATGAATCCTGTCCTGCAAGGAGCCTGGGGGAGGAGCGATTCCAGGAGGTTATGTGCCGCAATGCATGGATTTTAGGCAGGCTGGCATCCATGGGCATCTTTCACGGTGCCTTAATTCCCCTGTTTCACAACCGGACCCAACGGGGGCGCCGCGACGACCAGGGCGCCTACGAATGGATTCGCGCCGGACGACTCGATCGCTGGCTGCACTCATGCGAACACCCCAATATCGGGGCCAGTGGTGTCAGGGACTTTGAACACCTGGAGGCCCTGGATGGTAAAGGTGGCAGGCCTTACCGGTCCATGGGCAAACATTTCATCAGCATGCTGCTGGTGTCGGGCAGCTATTTTAGAAAGAAAGATCCCGGTCTGGCAGGGCTGGATGCAGACGGCCGGCCCGTAGATGCCCGGAAACTGTTCGATAAAGAGGTGCTGAAAAAAACTGTCCATGGTATATTCCAAAACTATTACACGGGCTTTGCCGGTGCATCCTACTGTTACGGGGTGCCTTTTGATATGGATGCGCTGGTGGAGGGAATGATCGAGGAGATGGGAGTGGACCGCCACATGGAAGAGACGATCCGAGTGGCGGATCAACAGGCCCTGACCGACAGGGCGTTCAGGGCATTTTTATTGGACAGAGGGGCTGAAAGGGCAGGTATTGCATCATTTCAAAGGGGGATTGCGGATATTGTCATCCACAGCGGTCCCCACCTGGGGGCCTTCAATGCCGGGATCTCGATTCCGGAACTCATCGAAGCCTCGGCCTGCATGGCCGCTGTTTGTGTGGCCGGAAAATACTGGCAGGAAAGGTATGGGGAGAATCAGGATTCGAGAGACCGGTCATAGTCGTTAGCTCATAGCTGATCATCCGCTATGAACTATGGCCCACCAGCTATGAACTTACTTTATCACATCTCATCCATCTCTTCGTCTTCATCATTATCATCTTCAGGAACCTCCTCCGGGTTCACCCAGCGTTCTTTCCCCTCATCATATTCATCACCATTTTTGTCCTGGCACAGGTACGACCATGCATTTGTCTTCATTTTCACTCCTTAATTTTATGTACTTAAGTTCACTTTAGCACCTCTGTCTTCTGTCCTCTGTCCTCCGACCTCTGGGGTTCTGTCCTGTTTCAGGGTCTGATAACAAACTGATGGCTGAACCAGTAATACCGGTTGCGCGCCTGGTTGGGGGCTGTACAAGTGTAGCGGTTGCGGCCTTTTGACAATGGTCTTGACGCCTGGATTGAAAAATGTTTGCCCGATTCGATCCATACGGGATCGGACTTTCCCTGGCCGCTGATGAAGCAGGCTAGTTCATTGAGGCGCACATCCGTGCTGTTTTCAAGATTGACTTCGAGAACGGGGCGCTTTTCGGCGGTGACCGGTTCAAAGGGTGCGATGGATGACACGGGCAGGGCCAGAGAGCGAAATTTGGCTCTCAGGCTTTTCAGATCGCCATAGTGCTGGTTCACAGGGAACCGCGGCAGGGTGACCGCATTGTTGTACGGCCCCATGGCGCCCGAGTGCTGGCCAAAGGCCGCAAAACCCATGGACTCAATCAGCCGGGCGATATCGGCGTTGTACTCGCCGTAAGGATAGGCAAAAAGCATGGGCGCTGATCCCAGTTCCTCTAACAGGCGCTCTTGACAGCGCTCGATATCAACGCGTACCCGGGCAATATGCGCGTCGTTTGTTTCACCTTCCTTTTTACGGATCAGGTAGTCGTGGGTGGCCGTGTGGTTGGCGAACAGCACACCGCCTTTCTGCATTTCGCGCATCTGGTCCCAGGTCATATAGGAATGAAATCCCTTGTCCACCCCGTCGGAGGCTACGAAAACGGTAAACGGCCAGTTCAGTTCTCGCATGCGGGGATAGGCCTCTTTGTAAACTGAGAGGTAGGCGTCGTCCACGGTAATGGCAATGCTTTTGTCGGGAAGGGGGCTTCGGCTGCGATAGGCGGCCACTATTTCTTCAAGGGGCAGTATATGAAAGCCGTTGGTTTTCAAGTAATCAAGGTGGGCGTCGAACTGTTCAAGGGTGACACTGGTGCTGGGGTAGCGGTCTTCCCCGAATTTGTGATACATGAGGATAACGGCATTGAAATCCTGGCTGCATATGGCAAGGGCAGGGAAGAGTAGCGCGAACGCAGCAACGAGGATAAGTGATTTTTTCACGTTCATGGGTTTTTCACCTGCTTGAGGTTCTTGGGCGGTCTGCGGGTCATATAATTACATTTTATATGAGAATACAAGCGCTAATACTTTTACAGGGGGCAGGGGGCCAAGGTTTCGAGGGGCAGACTGGAGAGGGTAACGAATAAAGTTTTTTGTTGGTTGTTCCGGGTAATGGGGATAGGGAGATCCGTAAACTCTCAAACAGTTTCATGGTTGATTCAGGGTCACCTGCCGGTTTATAATATGCTAAGATTCAGAATATAGAGCCAAAAAAATGTACTGGAGTTTGCTTTTTTAATTACAACATGATGAATCCAACCATTAGAAACATGTATCACCACGGATGGTGTTTGCTATCCTTGACTTTGGTAAAGGCGTGTTGTTCTATCGTGCGGATAAATGTTTCTAATGAACAGCAAAGGAACCGAATAGAATGAAATCTTCCACTCCTGTCGCATGGCAAGAAAATCTGGTTTCCCCTGAAAAAGTGCTGGAACACATCGAAGCCGGTATGAACATTTTTATCGGTACCGGAGCGGGCGAGCCACGCACCATGGTTAAGCACCTGATGCGGTCGGACACTCTCAAGAATCACGATCTCACCCTGATTCAGTTGGTCAGCTTTGGCGACACGATTTCCCTGGAGGAGCTGAGATCCCAAAGGTACCGTCTAAAGACTTTTTTTTCAGGCTGGGTGGCCAATGAAGCCGTGGCTGCAGGCCGTGTGGATCTCATTCCCAGTCGGGTATCGGAGATTCCCCGCCTCCTCTACAAACGCTATATTCCCATTGATGCCGCCCTGATTCAGATTAGCGAGCCCAATGAAGCCGGCTACTGCAGCCTGGGGGTGGCCGTTGATGTGGCCCGCTCGGCCATTGAACAGGCTTCCCTTGTGATAGGGGAGATCAACGCAGATATTCCCAATACCTCGGGGGATACCTACGTCCATATGTCGGAATTCAATTTTCTTGTGGAGAGCACGGAGCCGCCCTTTTATTTTCCCCGCTGGTCGGTCGATCCTGTATTTGGCCGGGTTGCGGCCAATGTCGCCTCGGTCATCGATGACCGCAGCTGCCTGGCCTTTACTTTGGGACCGCTCTTCGAATCCTTGGGCAAACAGCTGGTACAGAGGCGTCATCTGGGGGTGCATACGCCCTTTTTTACGGATGCGCTGATGGATCTGGTCAAGAGCGGGGCGGTCAGCAACCGTTTTAAAAAGACCTACCGCGGGAAGAGCCTGACCTCCTACGCCCAGGGCACTCCGGAACTCTTCAAATGGCTCGACCGTAATCCGCTGGTGGAATTCCAATCCATCGACACGGTGTTCAGCCCCATGGAAATGGGGAAAAATCCCAATTTCATATCGGTCATACCGGCCCGCAAGGTAGATCTTTCAGGGAGCATTGCCCTGCAATTTGGAAAAGGCAGACTGACGACCGGTCCCGGACAAACCATGGATATTTTCAACGGTGCCGAGATGTCGCCCGGAGGGGCCACCATTTTTGCCTTGCCGAGCCGCAACCTGGAGGGGGAGCCCAATGTCAGAATGTCCATCGAGTCCTACCCCAATCTTTTCAACCTGCCCGACGCGGTGGACATGGTGGTGACGGACTACGGCATCGCCAGCCTTTCAGGGCGGTCCCTGCGGGAGAGGGCCCAAGCCTTGATCGAAATCGCCCACCCTGACGACCGTAAAGACCTTATGGATCAGGCCAAACAGGCCAATATTCTGTACAAAGATCAGATCTTTCTGGCGGAAAGCGCCCATTTGTATCCCACGGACATAAGGATACGCCACACGTTCAAAGGCGGCCTGTCCGTGAGGTTTCGCGCCATCAAGCCTTCGGACGAGGAGGAGATGCGACGCCTTTTCTACCGTTTTTCGGACCAGAGCGTCTATTATCGCTATTTTGCCCCCATCAAGACCATGCCGCATGCAAAAATGCAGGAGTATGTCAATGTGGATTTCGGGCGCATTATGTCCATCGTCGGATTGGCCGGCGAACCCGGGCAGGAGCATATTATTGCGGAAGCCCGCTACGTCAAGGAGGAGGGGGGGCACTATGCAGATACGGCATTTGTCGTGGACGAAGCATACCAGGGAAGGGGCATTGCTACATACATCTATCAGATGATGATCAGGTTGGCCAAGGAGCGTGGCATAAAAGGATTCAAGTCAGATGTCCTGGCCAGCAACAAGGGAATGCTCAACGTGTTTGAAAAAGGAGGGGAAGTGGTCAATGCAAAACTGGAGTTCAACGTGTACAGCCTGACGATACCGTTCAAGGATTAGAAGCTGTTGCGAAACCCTTCTGTTTCCGATGATGGGGAGGCAGACCTCCCCACAATACGTGCACTTCCATGAGGGAATGAAAGCGACTTCGATCCGATGATGGAAATACGGCGCAGGCACTACCCCGCCCGCCGGTCAATGGATTCATTCCATAGTCGTTGTTTTTCGGCACCTGCGGCCCCGAACACGGAAATCCGACAGTGAAGCCGTTTTCAGATACGACGCTCTACTGTTTTACTACGTTTTTCGCTTCAGGTCCCCGATCGCTTTCCTCTATTTCAAACTCGACCCGGTCACCCTCGGAAAGCGTCTTGTAGCCTGTCGACTGGATGGAAGAGAAATGGACAAAGACGTCATTGCCCTCTTCCTGACTGATGAAACCGTACCCTTTTCTGTCATTGAACCACTTAACAATACCTTGTGCCAAAACGCTAGCCTCCTCTGGTCAAAGATGTTGTCATTTTCCCGAACATGAGGTGGTCGCTCCGCTATTATTTACATTGCTCAGGCGGGAAGCGACCCGCCTTTCAGTTGGGAGCCCACCATCCAAATTTATGTCAATCTAATGTGCAAGGTCAAGATAAAAAACGCGTTAACCCCAAAGCTGCAACCTTGGGCTTAGCCGGAAACCCGCTCGATGGATGCACTGCTTTTGATTTCGGTGATATATTGAGCGATGGCGTCCTGCATTTTCTTCTTTTTCAGAGATTCGACAAGCCGTGGTTTAATTTCTTCATAGGCCAGTTTGATTTCAGGCTTACGGTCTACTACTTTGATAATGTGGTACCCAAAGCGAGTTTTCACAATAGGGCTTGTCTCGCCGGGTTGCAACCGGAAGGCGGCATCTGAGAAAGGTTTGACCATCTTGCGGCGGTCGAAATATCCCAGATCGCCTCCCTGGGTGTTACTGGGGCCCTCGGAGTAGGTCCGGGCCAGTTGAGCAAAATCGTCACCGACCGCGACTTTTTCCCGGACCTCTTCGATTTTCTGCATGGCTGCGGATTTCTTCTCTTCATCATCGTCTTCAGCTACTTTTATCAGGATATGGCTGGCCCTGACCTGTTCCGGCTTTTGAAAAAAGTTGGGGTTGTTGTCGTAAAAGGAGCGGCTTTCCTGTTCGCTAACCTCGATTTTATTGTAGAGCTCTTTTTCCAGCAGTTTCTGAATGGACATCCCTCTTTTGACCTGCTCTTTGAAGTCTTCCTCGGAAATATCCATATCGGTGAGCGCCTGCTGGAACCCTTTTTGATTGGCAAAACGCGCCTTGATCGTTTCGAACTCGCTGTCCAGTTCGGCCGGTTGAACGGCATAGCCCTTTTTAAGGCTTTCCTGGTACAGTAATTCACGGTTGATCAGGGTTTCGAGAAGCTCTTTTTTAATTTTATTCCGGTTAGAAATTGGCTTTGAGTTCATCTGGGCCTGTTTTTCGACACGTTTCAGCTCCATGTCCAACTGTGCCTTGGTAATGGGCATCCCATTCACCAGCGCAAGGGTATTCGCGGGGGGTTCTGGTTCTGCGGCAAAAAGAGATGTTGCCGCAACTAACAAGATTAAAGTGAGGAGTGCGGCGCAGGGCTTGTATGGTTTCAGTTGCATCTGTTTTCCTTCCAAATCATTAGAAACAGTCAGGTAATCCTTAAAACAGAATTCCTGGCCAAATAAATACGGGATATTAAATGCCATCCGTGCAGATACATGTTTCGAATGTATATAGTCAAGCATGAAAAGGTATTCAAACGTATAATACCTGGTCTTCAGGGCTAATTCGGAGAATTTTGACTCTGCTACAAACAAATAATCTGGAATGGTGGGAAATTGGAGTACTGGAGTATTGGGCACGGCATGAAATCGGAAAAGATAAAAAACATCACAGATTAACATATAATACTGAATCGCATCATTCCATACGACCAATAGCTGATAGCCACAGTCACGATTCTTTCTCATCACCCTATATCTGATTCCTCTACCAACTTCCCCAACACTCCAGTACTCCAATACCCCATTGGTCACTTGTACATACACGGCCGACAGTCAGCTATCATGAGGTTCAGTTTCTGTTGGAGAACCCGGTAGGAATAATGTTTTTCAGCAATGCGGTAGTTATGGGCCGTCATTGCCCTGCATTTATGGGGATCGCGCAGCACCTTCCTCGTTCTATCCACGGCTTCCTGTGACACGTATCCGTCGATCTCTATGACCTCGAACCCTTTGGGTTTAATATCGGATGAGTAAATGGAGTAGTTGTTGACCACGATGGGTTTTGAGTAGTAGATGGCTTCCAGAAATGCATTGCCGAACCCCTCGAAGTTGGAAGGGTAGGTCACCAGGTCGGCGTGCGGGTAGATGTCTTCGAGGGTATAAATCTTCTTGCCGGTGTCTGTTGTACCCCTTTTTTCATTGATAATATCCGAAACAAAAAGAGTGTCGACCTGCATCAGAGTTGAATATTCGCGAACCCTCATCTCGTAATCGAAGCCCTCATCCCCTGATGCATGCGATATGACGAGTTTTGCCTTTTCCCCCAGGCGATGTACCAGTTCAATGGCATGCTCGATCCCTTTGCGTTTGACGACGCGTGTGGGCTGCAGGATCAGCAGTTCATCCTTGGCGATGCCGAGGGCCTCTTTTACGTCGGTGGCATAATCGTCTACAGGCGGCGGGCTGTTCTCGAAGTCCATGACATTGGGGATTATCTCCGCAGATATGCCTGTGCGGAGACTTAACTGGTTGTCGCCTGATGAATTGATGACGGCATGCCTGATGCTGGGCAGATGGGGGGGGAAGGCCATGTTGAGGTATTCCCAGACAGCATTGGTCATGAAGTGCTGGCGTTCCCAGAAGAAGTCGTGATGGTGGGCGATGGTCGCCATGCCTGTTTCAGAAATCAATTCAGCGAGGGCAATTCCCAGGGGCAGGTTGAGCGGAATGGTCAGAGCGTTTTCCGGCACCAGAATGTCGATGGCATGCGTTTGGACGAAATCGTACAGGTGGTCTTTGATTTTTCTTTTTAGACGCTGGATTTCCCGGGTGATGCGCCGGGGGCGTGTCCGCATACCGAAGCAGTGCCGGTAGATATTCTTTATTTCCGGGTGCGAAAAGTGCGCTTCCGGCAGAACATAGGAACACGCTTCAGGACGGTCGAGTTCTCCTGCAAAATAATGGCACTGGAAACCTTCCCGTTCGAAGACCTGAGCCCACTTTTCGGTTTCAAGGGAGACACCGTCCGTCCCGGCCAGGCGCGTGGACACAAAACCGACCTTGTGCACATCATTGCAATACGGGCATTTCACCATGGTTTATTCCAGAATTGAATATCCAATGTCCAACTATCAGGTTCGACAGGGTTGAAGCCTTGAACTACATGGCTTAAAGCTGGCTGTTTGTAGTACAGGGAGTCATCCCTGCCAAGCTTTGGGCCGCATTCCGAATACTCTATGCCGTTTGCCTCTTTGACGCGACTGTACTGTAGTTTCGTCATCCCATCAGGTAAAAGCCCAACGCCGGGTCATCCACCTCGGAGCGCGAAAAGGCCACGCCGATATGGTTGCCGTCGATATTTTTCACCAGCACATCTTTGCTGATCAGTGTTTTGCGGGCGTCATCCAGGTGGAAATCCACATGCAGCTTGTCATTCAAACGGAGATCGAGGAGTTCGAGCAGCTTGATTTTAAGGCCCCCGGCGGAGATGTCGGTCACTTCCATGGTCCCCCTGGTTACGGGATTGTTATCAACGATGTGAGTAACATCCCCCAGCAGGCTAACGCCTTTGCGGTACACTTTTCTTTTCTCCAGAACAGACGTCCAGGAGTGGCCGCAGCTTCCGCATTTGGACTTCACCCTTACGGTTTGCTCCATTTGTGCGTAGCGGGACACATCGGCCGTTTTAGTGGCCTCGCATTGTGGACAGGTAAACGTGGCATGATTTGTCTGAGAGATATAAACTGTCTTAATCATTTTGCATCACCTGTTGCGGATATGGAGGGACGCCGCCCCAGTATTCTGAGGATCCTGGGTTTATAATTATCCTTGCGTGCCAGCCTGTCACCCCTTATTTTGACCAGCATGAAAGATAAAATGAGGCAGAGAAACCCGGTCGTCGCTGACCCCAGGGAAGGGTTAAGCTGGTATTTGAGAGAAAGCCAGTGCCCCAGGGCGGCGCCTGCCAGCATGCATAAAACCGGAAAGACATACAGGAGAAAGGCCGCTTTGAGGAGGGACGAAGTCTCGAAATAGAGAACAATGCGGTCGCCGATAGCAGCCCCCACCGAATTGGTGACTTCGACTTCCATTTCCTTGCCCTGCTCTCCGCTGTGGCAGGATCCCCGCGAGTCGCAGGTCTCGCATGCGCTCGAGCGGGTTGTCTTTACCCAGGCGGTTTTCTCTCCAAGCTTTATGACGATGCCTTCTTCCGTTGCCATGATTATTACCCCGGGTCAATGGACCGTTTCCGCCTCCAGGGCTGCGTCTTTTACCTCTTCGGCAATTGATCCGGTATGTTCATAACAGATCAGGCCGCACTGCAGGCAACGCCGCGATTCCGCATCCGCCATCTCTTTGCTGAACCCCTTTTCGATCTCAAGACTGGCGGCCATCTCCCTGGGGCTGGCCTGGGGCATAATGGCACGCGGTAATGCGGCAACCTGTTCGACATGATCCACATCCTGGATCACCGAACCGGCGGTCAGCACGTTGTCAGGCAGTGACAGCCCGATGTCGTTGATTATTTTATGAACGGTCGCCGCCGCTCTTCGGCCGCCGCCGATGGCTTTGATGGCGCCGCTGTAGTCGCTGGGAACGTCGCCTCTGGAAAACCAGCCCATTTCCTGCTGGTGCTCCGGTCGCTTGTAAGTGTATATGCCAACCCATTGGCTGCTGGTCTGAGGCAGTGCTTCTATGAAAGATGCATCGCTGGATTCACCTTCAGGGGCAGCCGGTCTGCTGAACACCAGTTCAGGGAAACGGCCTGACGCCACTACCAGCATATTGGCCGTCAGCTGGTTCAGGGTGCCGCCTGCCAATTCTACACATTCAACCTTTTCCAGCGTGTCCTTTTCCCCGAAAAGGCGATTGACGGCTGTGCCGAAAAGCAGCTGCACGCCTTTATTGCGCAGGTTTTCAATTTCTTGCGGGTCAAGACCGGCGCTCTCTTCTGTTTCACGGTAAAGAATCGTTACCTGGTCAGATCCTTTTTCAAGGCACAGGTCGGCGGCTGCTATGGCCAGTTTCCCACCGCCGAAGATGACGGCATGGGAGGGGCAGGCGATGGGGTCGCTTTTACCATCTTCTTCGGCCGTGTGAAGTGATTTCATGAAATCCATCAGCAGATAAACGCCGGGTATGGGGCTTTCCACTGAAGCACCGGCATTTCTGGCAAGGCGGCTGTCCCACCCGCCCAGGGCGGTGAACACTGCCTGGCATCCGTCTTCGAGAAGGGAATTGATGGTGAAGTCATTTCCGAGGGATTTGCCGGTGTGGGCGGTGACACCCATTTCCAAAACACCCTGGATATCCCAATCCAGAATGTCGGCAGGCAGCCTGTATGCGGCGATTGCACTTCGCAGAAGTCCGCCCAGTTTAGGCGCAGCCTCATATACATCCACGGCATGGCCCAGCCTGGCCGAGAAAAATGCCGTGGAAAGACCCTCTACGCCGCCGCCCACAACGGCAATTTTTTTGCCTGTCTCAGGGGCTTTGTAGGGCTGCACGCGCTGACCTGATTCCCGCTCGTAGTCTGCAGCATAGCGCTTCAGGAAGTTGATGGCTACCGGTTCATCGATCAGCTGCCGGCGGCAGTCCTGTTCACACGGCCGCGGGCAGATTCTGCCGATTACCGCAGGGAATGGGTTTCTTTCCTTGATGACCTGGGTGGCGCCCAGGTAGTCACCCAGGGAAATCTGCTGGATGTATTCGCATATATCGATACCAGCCGGGCATGCCCTCTGGCAGGGGGTGGTACAGTCGTCTGTAGTGTACTCTTTTATAATCCGTCGGGTGACCGAAGAGAGGGTGATGATGTGTTTGGGGCACACATTTTCACAGGTGCCGCAGCCGGTGCATTTAATTTCATCCACAACCGGAAGTCCTTTGGGCCCCATCTTGATGGCGTCAAAGGGGCATGCCTTTGCACAGGTGCCCAGGCCCAGGCAGCCGATGTTGCAGACTTTCATGCCGCCGTTCATCAGTGCTGCTGCGCGGCAGTCCCCCAGACCGTCATAGATGAACTTGGTGTCTGAATCTTCAAGACCGTAGGTACAGCCCGGCCTGGCAATGTCCGGTTCCTTGGCTTCGATGGCCACACCCATAATGGCGGCAATGGCTTCGGCAACTTCAGGTCCGGCGGCTACGCACGAGTTGGGAGCGGCCTTTCCGGCGACGATTGCCTCTGCATTGGAGCTGCATCCGGGCAGTCCACAACCACCACAATTGGCCCCGGGCAGGGCTTCGTCCACTTCGACAATCAGCGGGTCAACGTACACGTAAAAGATTTTTGATGCCGCAGCCAGCCCAACGCCGACAATAAGACCCAGTCCGCCCAACATAAACAAAGCTTCAATCATATTTTCACTCCATA
>JBDLJD010000120.1:0-13973 GCA_039714495.1 Thermodesulfobacteriota bacterium | reverse complement strand
TTGATTATTGGACATTGAATATTGGTTATTGGATATTCAAAAAGACAAAAGGCGAATGTCCAATATCCAATAACGAATAGCCAATTTCCAAGTGTTTTTGAGGTTCTGGCCTCTGGTGTTCTGTCCTCCGGCCCCTGGGGCTCTGTCATCTGCTCTTCAGCTGGATGTAGCGTTCAAGGTCTTTCTCGATGCCGGGATCGATATCCGGTTGACTATATTCCTGCAGGCGATTTTCATATTTCTCCAGCAAGCGGTCGGAAAGACTTTTTCCGCCTTTTTCCTGCCACGTGGTAAAATCATCCCTGCTCATCACACCTGATTGATAGAATTCGGTTCTGCAGTGGGCCAGGGTGCCAGGGTGGGTCAGGAATTCGTTACCAATGCCCACGGATTTGATGGCGTCCAGGTTGAGCCGCTCCTCAGTCACATCTATGGGTTTAAGCATCCGGCGGACCATGCCGCATATCTCTTCGTCCGCTAAAAATTTCTGATAACTCATGGACTGGTAAGACCCCAGGATGCCGCAGGCCTGTAAAATGAAATTGGTGCCGCTCATGATAGTGGCCGTCAATGCCAGGGCCGACTCGATACCGGCCTGCATGTCCGGGCAGTGGGCATCGGTCAAGCCGCCGGATCCCCGACAGGGAAGGTTGTAATATTTAGCCATCTGGGTGGTGGCATTCTGGATCATGGAGAGTTCCGGCGCACCAATGGAAAGGCTGCCCGTGCGCATGTCCGTAACCGTGGACGTGCCACCGTAAATAACCGGCGCACCCGGGTTCACCAGCTGACTCAGTACGATGCCGGCCAGCATCTCCGCATTCTGCAGGGCCAAGAGACCCGGCAGGGTCACCGGCCCGGTTGTCCCTGCCATCATGAGCAGACTGATCATACTGGCCTGGCCGTGGCGGGCGTATTCAATCAATGCGCCGGACATTTCAGCTGAATATTGCAGGGGAGAAAGGGAACTGATCAGACCGATCATGATGGCTTTGTTCTGGATATGATCCTTGCCCCCCCAGGCGATGCCAGCCATTTCCATGGAATCCAGGACTGCTCCGCGGGAGGTGGAACTTCCTATAAAGGGCTTGTCGCACATGGTGATGCTGGATTTGAGCATATGCAGATGGGACTGCTGGGGTGGACGGTCCGACGGGTCGATCATCAGGCAGCCGCTCACATCGAGAACTTTGGATGTCTGTACCAGCCGGCAGAAATTATCATAGTCCTCCATGAGACCGCTGCGCTGTTTACCATCCGGGGTTATCATGAGGGATGCACCGTATCCTGGAGCCAGAACAAGGTTATTGCCGCCGATGGTTACGTTCTTTTCAGGAGTGCGCGCAAACAGCTCAAATTGGTCAGGTGCGGTGTTCAGGGCTTGTTGTATCTGCTTTTCTTCGAGATGAACGGTAGTCTTGTCAATCTTGAAACCATGGCGTTTGAAGATGCCGATGGCTTCGGAATCATGAAAATTGATGCCGATATCTTTCAAAATTTCCATGGATGCAGCGTGGATTTTGTCCTTATCCGCTCCCGTCAGAATGTGCATACGTTCGTACATGATGGATCCTTTTCATTCAGGTCATAATTATCTGGTACTTTTGGGCAGGTCAGGCGCCTATCCTTTGCCGGCAAATATCCAAGTGGCAAGTGATCTAAAATTTAAAGTGAACTAAAGTTGATGAATCGCTGCGCTCTATCGTTTATGAAAATGCTAGTATCCTTAAGGAACCGTTCGTTATCTGAACCATCGGGGTGTTTTAGCTCAAAACCCTCGTCATTCCCGTGAAGGCGGGAATCCAGGAAGCGATTAGCTAAATACCCTGGATCCCAGCCTGCGCTAGGATGACGTTGAAAAAACACACCGATGGTTCAGAAAAAAGGTATCATTCTTCAGGGACTAAGAGTTTAAAAAACCATCAAATTTCATACAAGACACACGTTATACGTGGCCATAGTAATCCCTATGCACTGTCACGTTGAAAGCAAAATCCAACAGCGTCCCCCAACTGAACAAAGGGATATCGATTTCGCGCTGGAGCGCCCTGGCAAAAGGCGGGAATCCCGTACACTCCAGCACCATGGCGCCCATAGTGGGGTGACTGTTAAAAAACGCGGTCCCCGCGGTCACGAAATTCTGCTCAGCCTTTTCATAATCAGCCCCCGGCGGATCGGTGCGGTTGTCCTGGCTCCACAGGTGTTCGAACTCAGGGCAGTCGTAATCGTCTTCAGCTCCGGCGACGACATAGTTGCTGTTGATATCAACGCCCACTGCCGCCAGGTGGTCGTCATAGAGGTATTTTTTTTCCGCTGCCAGAATGCCCACGACTTTTTCAGGACCCACTATCTGCTGGGCCCAGGGGACCTGCAAAAGGCTGGACATGAACACCGGCACATCCACATGCCCGGCAATCTCCTTTTGGAAATAGGCAAAGTAACCGCATTCGGCGGCAATGGCACGGCATCCCATTTTTTCCAGATTTTTGGCGGCCTTTTTGATCGGTTCCAGGCAGGGAGCTTTGTCATCTTCGACCACCAGCGCCCTGATATCGACCCCTTCTACAATTTCGTATTGCACGGGAAACGGATAGGCGCTGGCATTTCTCACATCACCCGGAAACCCCGGGTACACATCGTCCAGGATGATGATGCCCAGGCCCATGCCATAGCAGCGGTGGTCCTTGCGTGCTCTGATTGATTTGATCCCCATATCGCGGTGTGAGAACATGCTCTCCTCCTATCAAGCTTATATCCAAGCCTAAAATGGGTGGTTTGAAATGACTCCATAGTTTCCTCAAGCAATTTAACAGGGCAAGTTCAAGTTCTATTAAAACAGCATACTCATTTATGGCAATAAAAATATGAAATGAATGTGTGGTTTGGATTTACAAATGTATCATCGTATTATTCCGAGGCAATGGCTGATTTTTGCATTTTCATGGTAGCGACGAAGTCGCGTTTCATAAAATCGTGGAACACGATTTTATTGCAAGATTCAGGTTTTATTTTTCAAAGAATAGGTTATACTTTGGACTGTTTTGTTGATTGATGGTTTACAAAAATAGAAAGATATAGAAACATGTATCAGCAAGGATGATATTTAAAAGCCAGGTTATTGAGATGGAAATAATGTTTCTAAATGATGCTGATTGTTTCTATTGAATGGAAGGAATTCAACATGAACGCAAAGGATATGGGGTTTCAACCCGAGTTGAGGGTCCTGGCGCAGCAGGATCAGGAAAAAATATTCAATAGTGCCCTGCGTGTGCTGGAAAAAGGAGGCATGCAGCTCATGCACGATGGCGCATTGCGCCTGCTCAAGGATGCCGGGTGCATTATAGAGGGCGAATGCACAGTCAAAATCTCCGGGGATATGGTCAAGCGGGCCATGGCTTCGGCGCCGGACAACATTCCGGTTTACAACCGCCAAGGTGAGCACGTTATGGACCTGGGAGGGCGGCGGGCATATTTTGGCACTGGGTCTGATCTGATGTGGTCACTTGATGCTGAAACATACGAGCGTCACCACACCACTCTCAATGACATCGAAAAGGCGGCAACGCTGTGCGACGCCCTGCCGAATATCGATTTTATCATGTCGTTTGCCCACCCCCATGAAATTGATCCAGATGCCGCCTATCTGGAAAGCTTTCGCTGCATGGCAACGCATTCGATCAAACCCATCGTCAATACCGCCAAAGACAGGGGTGACCTGGAAAAAATGTGGGAGATCGGCACTGTTTTCCGGGGAAGCGAAGCAAGGCACACGGAAATGCCCTACACCATCCATTATGCCGAGCCCATCAGCCCTTTGAAACACCCCCATTCCAGTGTTGACCGGCTTATGTTCTGTGCTGAAAAGGGCATGCCGGCCATCTATTCTCCCGCACCCATTGCCGGTTCCACGGCGCCCATGACCATTGCAGGGCATGTCGTCCAAGGGCTGGCGGAATCTTTTTTCGGATTGGTCATCCACCAGTTGACCCGGCCGGGAGCGCCTTTTCTAATGGGTATCGGCACAGCGGTACTGGATATGAGCACCAGCCAGTGCTCTTACAATGCACCGGAATATCTGATGGCCTACCTGGCCATGGTTGAAATGAGCCATTTTCTCAACCTGCCCAACTGGGGATATGCAGGCACCAGTGATTCGCAGCTACCTGACGGCCAGGCCACTTTCGAGGCCGGGTTGATGACATACATGTCCATGGTTGCGGGTTCGAACCTCAACCATGACATAGGGTATCTGGATTTTGGCCTGACTGGGTCCTTGGAAATGATCGTCATCATGGACGAGGTCGTGGACCAGCTGCGCAGGATGCAAAAGGGGATTCCTGTGAACGACGAAACCCTGGCCGTCGAGGTCATAGCCGAGGGCGGGCGGCAGGGAGAATTTCTTTCCCATCCCCACACCCTGAAGCATCTGCGTGCAACACAATGGCGTCCGAATCTCCTGAATCGCATGGGGTTCGAGCAGTGGGACCGTGAAGGCCGCAAGGATCTTCTAACAAAGGCCAGGGAACGAATGAAGACCGTGATGCAGAACCACCGGCCACGACCCGTGGACCCACAGCAGGCAAAAAGAGTGAAGGCTTGTGTGGAACGCTTCAGTAAATAACTTAAATTCCAACACCGCAATCGCCTGAAGATAGAAGACCCCGTGTTGAGGATAAGTAAAAGCTGTGCTATGTTTTGAGATATGACAAATCGTTTCGCAAGGGTATAACACTAACCAAAGGAGTAAGACATGGGCATTACTACCGATGAACTGTATTTCAAACCAAAACTCCGCATACTTAGCGATCAACAACTCAAACAGATCGAAAACGCCATTTTCGAGGTGCTGGAGCGCACTGGTGTCCAGATCACCCACCCCAAAGCGCTGGAGATTTTGGACGGCGCCGGCGCTAAAGTGGAAGGGAAGAGGGTCCGGATCCCGGGGTGGCTTCTTGAGGATGCCATCCGCAAAACACCGTCTCGTCTGATTCTGGGGAACCGCAAGGGTGAACGGGCCGTGGTCCTGGAAGGGGACAAAACCTGGTTCGGCCCCAGTCTCGATTGCATCGATTACCTGGATCCCGTAACCAACGAACGCATACGTTTTACCAGTGATCACTGCCGTATCTCCGCTACGGTGGCCGATTACCTGCCTAATTTCGACTGGGTTATGACCATCGGCATGGCCGCAGACCAGCCGGCGGACATTGCCGACCGGGTTGTTGCCCGCCAGACCATGACCTATTGTGAAAAGCCGCTGGTCGTCTGCTGCAAGGACACCAACAGCATGCGGGACATCTATGAAATGGCCCTGCTGATCTGCGGTGGAAAGGAAAAATTTGAACGGGCACCTATCGTGGCCCACTATTCCGAGCCGATTTCCCCGCTGCTCTACTACGATCCGGCTGTGGACAAGATGATCTACTCTGTGGAAAACAACATCCCGCTGATTAATTTTCCCTGCGTTCAGTCCGCCGGAACGGCACCGGCCACTTTTGCCGGCGCCATCATCCAGGGGGCGGCCGAATCCATCAGCGGTGCCGTGCTAGCACAAGCCATCAAGCCCGGAGCACCATTTGTTTTCGGTGCTTTTGTCACGGTCATGGATATGAAAACCACGGTGTTTTCATACGGTGCCAGCGAGATGAGCATCATGGTGGGCGCCCTGGCGCAGCTGGCCCAGCACTGGAACGTACCGTTTTACGGCACTGCCGGTGCCACGGACGCCAAATTCCCGGATGCCCAGGCGGCTGCCGAAGCTACCCAGCAGATCATGACCGCCGCCACCGTCGGCTCCGGCCTGGTGCATGACTGCAGTGCCTGGATCGACCACGGCTCGGTGGTATCCCCGGGTTTCATGGTGCTGGTTAATGAAATTCTTGGCAACGTTAAACAATTCATGCAAGGCATGCCAATAACCGAAGACAGCATGGCCCTGGATCTTATCGATGAAATCGGACCCGGCGGCAACTACCTGATGGCGCAACACACCCTGGACAACTTCCGCAACGTTCGCTACTCCACCCTGTTTGAACGTTTGATCCGCCAGGAATGGGAGGCCGCGGGTTCGCAGACCTTCGAGGATCGGCTGCGAGAACATACCGAAGCTGCCATGGCTCACGAACCGGCTGCCCTGGCGCCTGACGTCATCAAAGAACTGGATCGCATGCAGGCGAGCTGGAAGTAAGGGCCTGAGCCGGAGGACTGAACCACAGAGGGCAGGGCCGGAGACCGAGAACAATGAAAATCAACTCTGCCAATGAGCTTAAAGTATATAAAACAGCTTATCAACTTGCGATGGATATCTTCAGACTGAGCAAAACATGGCCGCCTGAAGAAAGATATTCCCTGACGGATCAAATTCGTCGATCGTCGAGATCTGTTTGTGTCAATTCCTATTGAAAAAATAAAAATGGTATAATCATATCGATTTCGGGAGCTGAAGACAGAAAACCGTCCTCCGTTCTCTGTCTTCTGTTCTCTGCTTTCTGGCTAGGTTAACAGTTTCTCACCCTTCTTTTTAATGCTATCAAAGGCATCAAGGACTGTGCCCGGCAGTTCAGGAACCCGATGATTCTCGATGATGTCTGTCAACTTTTCCTGAATGACGGCCTGCATATCTTTTGATCCCTCCTGGACCCAGGTTTCGCGGTCGCCTCGCGCCATCAGGCCCGGCCGCCAGAATTCATCTTTGAAGTGGTTCAGTGTATGCGTTTCAGCCAGGAAGTGACCACCGGGACCTACATTCTCGATAACTTCCCGGGCAAGGGTTTCCCGGTTGATCTCGATGCCGCGGACAAACCGTCTGGTCATGCCGATATTTTCGTTGCCTAACACCAACTGGGCCGGCGAGCAGACCATGCCGTCATCCATGTAACCCACATCATGAATCAGATTGAGGCTGCCGAGGCCCTGGGCCAGAATGGAAAAAGCCGACTCGGCTCCAGCCTGGGCATCCAGCACCTTTGCGCCGGTAGCTCCGGCCAGGCCCCAGGTAGGCAGTCCAAAAGACAGGGCCACTTCCGCCTGGGCAGCCAGGGCCAGGCTCATCTCCGGGCAGGCAATGGACAGAAGGCCGGATGACATATCAAAAACACTGAAATTGCATCCCATGCTGCAGGGGCAGCCTGGATTGCGTAGCTGGGCCAGCACCAGGCACATGAGCGCCTCGGCGGTTCCCTGGACGATGCCGCCGGCCAGGGTTGCCGGAGCTGTGGCGCCCAACTGAATGGAAGGGCCCTGCATCTGGGGCAGGTTCAGGTCGGCGCAGATAAACAGCCTGTCGATGACATCTTCGGGTTGAACAAGCGGGGAGATGGGTTCGGGGTAGAAGATGAGAAAGGGTTTGGCCTGGAGATTGTCTAGTCCGCCGGCCACTTCAGCTGCCATTTCATAGACCAGCTCCGTCCCTTTAGGCGTGTAGCCGATAAAGACGATCGGCTTGGTGGTGTTGGCGACAACTGCTTCGAACTCATACAGGTCGGCAACCGTGGGCGGGACATCCTGAACAGACCCCATGGGCATGACCCAGTCAATGTGCTCCATGGCGTCAGCCACCCTGGCGCCGTAGGCAATATCCTGTACGTATGTGGGGTGGATTTCACCGGTGAGGGCGTCCATGGTGTTGGGGCTTGCCGTGGAGGTGCCGTAATAGCTTTTACGTCCCTCCACCTCCATGGCGCGCTGTCCGTCGCGGCTGTATATGGTGTATCCCTTGGGGGCGGTGGCAAGACAGGCGTTGACGACATGTTCGGGGACCCAGACATGCTCGTCCTTGACCTTGCAGCCGGCCTTTTTTAGCATCTTCCGGGCCCCGGCATGCAGGACGTTGAAACCCACTTTGGCCATAACGTCATAGCTGGCCCGTCTGATCTCCATCACCTGTTCATCGGTAAGCACTTGGAATGAAACCGATCTTTTACTGGTCGCGCTAGTCTGAATCATAGCTCCTCCTGAAGCGGTTGTCATAAATATTTTTGGCACAAATTATATGGCCTAATATCTCATTGTGTTTGATTGTTGCGCAACCGTTTTGTCAGTAATATCTCGTTTTTCCCCATGTGATTATATAAGTCAAGGCGGTTAAATCATTAGAATCGTGAGGTGATTTTTTATGTTGACAAAGATAAAATTAATCGTTAATTAATTCTTTTCCAATTGAGCGGGAATAACTCAGTGGTAGAGTGCGACCTTGCCAAGGTCGAAGTCGCGGGTTCAAATCCCGTTTCCCGCTCCATTTTTTTTGGCGGCATAGCCAAGTGGTAAGGCAGCGGTCTGCAAAACCGCTATTCACCAGTTCGAATCTGGTTGCCGCCTCCAGGTAGATACAAAGGGCTTGCAGGAAATACAACATCCTGCAAGCCTTTTTTGTGTAAAAACAGCGAATATTAACCTGTTCATCCATTAATCAAACGCGTGATGCGTCAGGGTACAGCAATTTGGCCCGCCTTTGGGATTTCCGAAAGTCTTCCTTTGATTTTACCGCAGAGGAGCTTGAAAAAATAGCCTCCCATGCTTCATCGGCTGACCTCGAACCTGCCAGAGTAGCCATGCTGGTGGGCCAGGATTTATCCTACGGCGTATCCCGTATATATGAAGCCTACCGTAAAAGTGCCTTGACCGATGTCAAGGTCTTCAGGGACGAAGCCGATGCCATCGAATGGCTTCTCGAATAAAATCGCTGCGCGCTTTTATATAACGCGGCTTCGCCGCTAAAAAATCATTGTCAAAACCTTCAAAATCCTGAATACTTTCCTTTCTTATTTATCAGGGTGAATCTTGAGCGAAGCGGGTGGTGAAATCAACCAGGCCCTTTAATATCCATTATTATGTCACCTTATTTTGTGTGTGTTATATAAAATGAGCAGGAGGAGAGTGGGATGGGGGATTATAAAATTGAAAATATCACCGTCATAGGACCGGGGATGATGGGACATGCCATTGCCCAGGAGTTTGCTGCAGCCGGATATGCGGTGACCCTGTGCGGACGAAATAAGGCTAGGTTGGAGGAGGCCCGGGTAAAGATTAAAAACAGCATGCATGAGTTGGCCGGATGGGGGCTATTAGGCGAGGATGATGTTGTCCCGGCACTGAATCGCATCGAATTGACAACGAATCTGGAAGCGGCCGGCTCGCGTGCGGATTTTGTTGTGGAGTCGGTGGCCGAGGTTCTTGAGGTGAAGGAAAAGCTGTTCGGCAAACTGGATGCCATTTGTCCAGCGCGCACCATTTTGGCCAGCAATACCTCCAGCCTGATGCCCACAACTCTTGCCGCGGCCACCCAACGGCCGGACAGGTTTTTGATTGCACACTATTTCAATCCGCCCTACCTGATGCCGCTGGTGGAGATCGTGAGAGGCGAGAGCACTTCAGATGACGTGGTCAACACCATTTTTACTCTTTACAAGAACATCAACAAGCGGCCCATCATCTGCCAGAAGGAGGCCTTGGGCTTTATCGTCAACCGGCTGCAATTGGCGCTGTGGCGCGAAGCCTTCAGCATTGTTCAGCGGGGTATCGCATCGCCCCAGGATGTGGACCGCGCTGTTAAAGACAGCTTTGGAAGACGGCTGGGTATGGTGGGCCCTTTTGAACTCTATGAATACATCGATGGCTACGATCTGACGCTTCAATGCGAAAAGTACATATTGCCGGACATAGACACGTCCAATACCTCCTATCCGTTGTTGCTGGACAAGGTGGAAAAAGGGGAACTGGGGGCCAAAACCGGCAAGGGGTTTTATGAATGGACGCCGGAGTTCACCGAAAAATGGCGCAAAAATATCCTCAAGGGGCTGGTCGAGTTCGCAAAAAAAGACCGAGAGGACTGAGAATGGAAGGCTGAGGGCGGAAGAGGCCTAAAATGAATCACGAAAACACGAAATCCAAAAAGCACGAAATGTTCAGAAATATTTTCGTGTTTTTATTCTTTCGTGATTTCGTGATAAAGTGATAATATTTAAATA
This sequence comes from Thermodesulfobacteriota bacterium, assembly GCA_039714495.1. Taxonomy (GTDB): domain Bacteria; phylum Desulfobacterota; class Desulfobacteria; order Desulfobacterales; family B30-G6; genus JAJDNW01. The sequence continues at coordinate 4,008 of JBDLJD010000120.1, read as the reverse complement.
GTAAATTAAGGTGGTTATAATGAAAGTTTCAACAAAAGGACTAAGGGTTCTCATAACGGCGTCAGCCTCAGGTATCGGGTTTGACGTAGCTCAGGCCTTTCGGGACACGGGCTCTAGGGTGCACATCTGCGACATTAACGAGGAACAGCTCGATACATGCCGTGAGACCCTGCCGGGTGCAGGCATATCATGTGCTGACATTTCCAAGCCGGGCGAAGTAGACAGCCTCTTTGAGGACGTCATGTCACACCTGGGCGGATTGGATGTCCTGATCAATAACGCCGGCATTGCCGGACCCACCGCACGTGTCGAGGATGTGGATCCAAAGGATTGGGACCGCACCATGACGGTAAACATCAACGGGCAGTTTTATTGTGCGCGCAAGGCCGTTCCTTTGATCAAGGATGCCGGCGGTGGTTCTATCGTCAACATGTCATCCTCGGCCGGCATCATGGGATACCCTTTACGATCGCCCTATGCGGCGTCGAAATGGGCGGTGATCGGGCTGACCAAAACCATGGCCATGGAACTGGGCGAATTCAACATCCGGGTCAACGCGGTATGCCCCAATGCAGTGGAGGGGCCGCGCATGGACAGGGTTATCGAGGCTGAGGCCAAAGCCAAGGGAATGACCGAGGACGAGGTATATGCCTGCCTGGTTCAGGGAACGTCCATGCGCACCTTCGTGACCACCGGGGATGTGAGCAATATGATCCTGTTTTTGTGTTCCGATGCCGGCAAAAGGATATCCGGCCAGGCACTGAGCGTGGATGGATTCACTGAAACCCTGCGGTAACAGAACCCCAGAGGTCGGAGTGCCAGAGGACGGAGGAGCGGTTAGTAGGGAGTAAGGAGTCGGTAGTTGGGAGATTTGCCGGAGGGCCAGAGCCACTGAGGTCAGAGGTCGGAAGTCGGAGAACGGGGGGCGAAATCGGAAACAATGTAGGGGCGAACCTGTGTGTTCGCCTTCGTCTGAAAGCCATAAGCTAACATTCGATGTTGGAAGTTGGACGTTGGATGTTCGATGTTCGTTTTTTTATGTAATCTACACTATCCTTGAAATGATTGAAAAGGGGGATTCCATTGGCAGAAAATGGGGAAAAGTATGTCCTGTCCATCGATCTGGGGACATCCGGAAGCAAGATGGCCATTGTTTCAGTGCACGGGGAGGTCATGGGTTTCGAGTTCGAGGCCGTGCCTCTGAAGCTGTTGCCCAATGGCGGTGTGGAGCAAGATCCCGATGACTGGTGGCGGGCCATCATGGCTACATCCAAGCGGCTGCTGGCGAGGGGTCTAGTGCCGGTGGAGGACATCGTGGCCGTTTCGACATCTGCCCAGTGGGCGGGTACGGTGGCTATTGACAAGTCCGGGAAGCCCTTGATGAACGCGGTCATCTGGATGGACATGCGCGGTGAAAAACACGTGCAGCGGCAAACAGCAGGCGGGCCCATCAAAATAGAGGGATACGGCCCCATCAAGCTGATGAAATGGATCCGCATAACCGGTGGTGCTCCGGGACAGTCCGGCAAGGATCCGGTGGGGCACATTCTGTTCATCAAAAACGAGTTCCCGGAAATATATGAAAAAACGTATAAGTTTTTGGAGCCCAAGGATTATATCAACTTCTGTCTGACGGGTGAAATCGCCTCGTCCTTTGATGCGATTACCCTGCACTGGGTTACCGACAACCGGGATTTGGGGAATATAGCCTATAATGACAAGCTGATGAAAATGACCGGGATGGAACGCGGCAAACTGCCCGAACTGAAACGCTCCATCGACGTATTGGGACACTTAAGGAAAGAGGTGGCCGAGGAATTGGGCCTCAGGAAGGATGTCAAGGTAATCATGGGGTCTCCGGATATTCAGGCTGCGGCCGTGGGGTCTGGGGCTGTGGAGGATTACAAAGGCCATGCGTACATCGGCACCTCCTCCTGGATCGTGGCGCATGTCCCGTTCAAGAAAACAGATATCCTGCACAGCCTTGCATCCATTCCGTGTTCGATTCCCGATAAATACCTTATCGTTGACGAACAGGAGATTGCCGGAGGGGTATTGAACTACTTAAGGGACAATATCCTGTACCACAAGGATGAACTGCTCAGGGAAGCGGCAGTGCCGGACATTTACAAGGTGTTCGACAAAATCGCCGCTAACGTTCCTGCCGGCAGCAACAAAGTCATCTTCACACCGTGGTTGAACGGTGAGAAAACCCCAGTTGAGGACAACAACGTGCGGGCCTGTCTCTTCAATTTATCCCTGGAAAACACACGGGAGGATATTATCCGGGCCTTTTTCGAGGGGGTGGCCTTTAACCAGCGCTGGGCCATGTCCTATGTTGAAAAATTCATGGGCCGTCAGATGGATCCGATAAATCTGGTGGGCGGCGGGGCTGCTTCGGATATCTGGTGCCAGATTCATGCGGATGTGCTCAACCGCACCATCCAACAGGTGGAGGACCCCATTCAGACCAATGCAAGGGGGGCGGCTTTCATCGCCTCGGTTGGCCTGGGCTACATGACCTTTGACGACATCCCCAAATACATCAAGATCCGCAACACCTTTGAGCCAAATCCGGACAATCGTGGCATTTACGATGAACTTTATGAGGTCTATTTGGACATTTATAAGAAAAATAAAAGCATCCACAAGAAGCTGAATGCGATTTAATTCAAGGGTCGGGGAGTTATAGCCTAACCCCCTCGTCATTCCCGCGAAGGCGGGAATCCAGAAAGCAGTGAGCTGAAAGCCCTGGATGCCCGCCTGCGCGGGCATGACGTCAAAAACACCCCGACGGCTCATTTAATTGATACCCAACATTGGAGTAAAAGGAGAGTGCAAACATGACCCAGGACGTTTACAGAGAGTTGCTGGAAGTAATGAAAAAGCGCAGGGGCGGGTACGCCGGCATGGACATTCCGGAATTTTTTATCATGGCCAAGGTGCTGTTTACACTGGAGGAGGCAGCGGTTAACAATGCCATGCCCCGTGGGCCATTCACTGCGGCCGGCCTGGCCGATGAGATGGGGAGGGATGTCGCTGAATTAGAAACAATTCTGGAAGCCATGGCTGACAAGGGGCTCTGCATGGCCCTGAAAGTGGAGGGCGCCCCGTACTACCAGAGCGCCCGATTCATGCCCGGCATTTTCGAGTTTCAGTTCATGTCGGGCGGGACGACCGAGCGGGACAAACAGATCGCAAAAGTGATCCACGATTACGAGAAGGCTTTTGATGCTAAAATCGGATCCACAGATTCAAGCTTTTCCCCTTATCGCGTGATCACGGTGGACAAAACCATAGAGGTGGGCAATCAGGTGCACACCTACGACCAGGTTCAGACCTTCATCGATAAATATGACACCATTTCGGTAAGCACCTGCTATTGCCGTCACGCAGCTTCCCTGCGCGGTGAAGATACCCACGGCATGCCCAATGACGTGTGCATGCAGTTCGGCATGGGGGCGCAGTATGCCGCCGACCGCCTGGGAGCCAGGATGGTGACCAAGGAGGAGGCCATAAACGTTCTGGACCAGGCCGAGGAGGCCGGTCTCATTCATATGAGCCAGAATGTGACCGAGGACATCGGATTTTTGTGAAATTGCGACCGGTTTCACTGCGTGGCAGTGAAAAGTGCACTCGCCAAGTCCAAGCCCGGTTTGTTCTTCAACTCCGGATTTGACCCCAAGTTTGATGCCGATTTGTGTGTGGCCTGTGAAACCTGTATTGACCGGTGTCCGCCGCAAGCGCTCACCATGGGCGAAAACGATGTGCCGGTCGTGGATTTCGACCGTTGTTTTGGGTGTGCCGTGTGCGCCACGGGCTGTCCGGAAGAGGCCATTGCGATGGTCACGAAACCCGATTTTCAGACCCCGCCCAAGGATGGCAAAGAACTGAAAGAAGCTATCAAGGCCAGTATGGGGTAGTTGGTAGTAGGGAAAAATCCCAGAACCACAGAACTTCAGAACCCCGGAGGACGGAAGATGGAGGACGGAGAACGGAGGACGGAGA
>JBDLJD010000119.1:0-13998 GCA_039714495.1 Thermodesulfobacteriota bacterium | reverse complement strand
GGACAGCCTGTGAAGCCCTGGCCTACATGTCCATTCCTCGAATCAACCATGTAGCGCAGGGATTTATCCCTGCTGGGGCTGGATGCATTACATCAATTGCCCTCAGGGTTGAACATCCAGACAAAATAGGGTGTCAGAGGCTCTAAAGGTTTAATCGTTATCTCTTCGAGGCTTTGTGTCTTCGCGGCAGATATTTTTACTATGACCACTAATATTAATAATATTATCAATGAACTGGATGAACTGGAGGGCCAGCGCCTTTCGCGCTATGCCACGCCTTCCGGGGAGGGGATCCGGCGCCGGTCGAACAGGGTAAGCACGTCCGACTACCGGCAGGCGTTTTCGCTGGATGTTGACCGCATTCTGCATTCCCAGTCCTATACCCGCTACATTGACAAAACGCAGGTATTTTCGCTTATTAAGGATGATCACATCACCCATCGTGTGCTGCATGTTCAATTGGTTTCAAAAATAGCCAGGACCATTGGCAGGTTTTTAAGGCTGAACGAAGATCTTATCGAGGCCATTGCTTTGGGTCACGACATCGGGCATACCCCATTCGGGCATGACGGAGAGCGCTACTTGACCACCCTTTGCCATGACCACGGTATCGGATATTTCCTTCACAACATACAGAGCGTGCAGTTCCTCGACCAGGTCGAACGAAAGGGGGATGGATGGAACTTGTGTTTGCAGACCCTGGACGGAATCCTCTGTCACGACGGTGAGATACATAATCAAAAACTTGAACCATTTGCAGATAAGTCTTTTGATAAATTAGATAAAGAGATTTATGAAAAGAAATTCAATCCTGCCTTGCAACTGACGCCCATGACCCTGGAAGGCTGTGTAGTGCGAATGGCTGATACGATCAGTTATATCGGCAGGGATATCGAGGATGCCATCCGGCTGAAGATCATCCAAAGGTCGGATCTGCCTGCTGCCAGTAAAAAACATCTGGGCGACACCAATGGCACGATTGTGTTCAACCTGGTGACGGATGTCATTCAAAACAGCCACAACAGGAACCACGTGGCTTTCAGTCCCGATATCTCCCAAGCACTCAAAATCCTTAAAAAGTTCAATCTCGATCGAATATACATGAACCCGAAGATCAAAACAGAATCAAATAAGATAAGAACCCTGTTCCAATTCCTTTTTGAACGTTATCTGAACGACCTGCGTAAGGATCGTCGCCAATCGGTCATTTTCAAGGGGTTTTTGAAAGGAAAAAACGACAGCTATCTCCAGAGTCACAAACCCGAGGAATTCGTAAGGGATTTTATTGCCGGCATGACCGACCAGTTTTTTATTCACCAGGCCCCTGAAAATATGCGGCCGCGAGTGCATGCATTTGGTTGATTACGGAGGACGGTGTGTTAGATATCAGGAATACTTCAATAAAAAAGTGCCAACTATAACGAATACATCTGGACAGCCAGTCGTGTACGAAGAGAGAACCTACAGAAATCAGGTGCACAGCGATAAGATGCGGGCCTCCTTTCGGGTGGTGGTCAAGGAAACCGACCTTTTTATCCGGGCGCCAAAGGATTTAAGGGATATTGCCAGGGAATCTGTCCTGCGCCATCGGAATTACCTTGAAAACTATATTCAGCGGCATGCAGGGTTTGCCGAATCGCTGGTGCCATGGGAGGTTGGAGAACCCTCACCTGGCATCGTCAGGGATATGGCATACGCCGGCCTGCAGGCTTGCGTAGGGCCCATGGCAGCGGTTGCCGGCGCCATTGCACAAAACGTGGGCCAGGATCTTCTGGACCATACGGGCGGCGTCATTGTTGAGAACGGGGGAGATCTTTTCATCAAATCCGCTGAACCGGTTGTCATCGGAATATTTGCAAACAAATCACCGTTGAGCCTGCGCATCGGTCTGCGGTTGGATGCCGGCGATCAACCCCTGGCCGTCTGCACCTCTTCCGGAACAGTGGGGCACTCCCTGAGCATGGGCAAGGCTGATGCCGTGTGCATCGTGTCAGCCTCCTGCCCGTTGGCGGATGCCGCGGCCACAGCTGTGGGGAACCATGTGCAGACCGCGGGCGATATCCAGAAGGCAATTGATATTGGCAAAAATATCAAAGGGGTTGACGGGGTCGTCGTTATTATCAAAGATAAAATCGGCATGTGGGGCGATCTTGAAATCGTTCCGCTTCGGGAAAAAAAGGTTGAGTTTTAGGCTTAAAAACAGTAATAAATTGAATTCATCCCGCGCTCTTATGAGTGCGGGATGAATTCAATTTACAGGAGAACCGAATATGCAGACCATGTGGGCCCCGTGGCGGATGGACTATATTCTGGCGGACAAGGAAGATGGCTGTGTATTCTGCGATGCCATGGACCGCAGCGACGACCTGACCCTTTACAAAGGGAGCACGACACTGGTGGTCATGAACAAGTTTCCCTATATCAACGGCCATCTTTTGGCAGCACCGGTGCGACATGTGGCGGGGCTGGATGAACTCGCTCCTGAAGAGGCCAGAGATCTACTGGTAACCGTTGATCGTTCCGTCGGCATATTGAAGCAGGTGATGGCGCCGGAAGGGTTCAATGTGGGGCTTAACCTGGGACGGGTGGCCGGCGCCGGCGTAGAACAACATCTTCATTTTCACATTGTTCCGAGGTGGTCCGGCGACGTTAACGCCCTGACCGTTTTTGCCGACGTTCGCGTGATTCCCGAACATTTGCAACAGACCTATGCCAATTTAAAACCGCGGTTCGATGAATTGGGAAAAAATCTGATATAACTTTTCATGTCCTAATTATGATTGATTGTTTCTAATGCAGGGGAGAAAAAAATGAAAAAACTCAAGATTGCCTTCTGGATAATTCTTTTTGCCTTCATCGGGTTGATCCTGTTCCAGAACCGGGAATTCTATATGTCACAGCACAGCCTGGGCATTGACCTTATGTTTTTCAACTACCGGACACCCGAGGTTCCCAATGCGGTTTTATTTCTCGCTTTCTTTTTTGCTGGTCTAATAATTTCCTATTTTTTCAGTTTACTGGAAAGATTCAATTCCCGTAAGGCAAATAAAAAACTGACCGAATCCCTGGGTGCATGCGAAAAGATGCTCGATGCTCTCAAAGCGGAAAATGAGGGCCTCAAGGGAGCCGGGAAAGAAGTACCGGCGCCGCCTGAAGAGAATTCAAAAGAGGAAGAGCAGAAAGACGCTGATGCTTCATGACCCCGGCTAAACCCACCCCCATGATCCAGCAGTATCTGTCCGTCAAGGATGAATACCCCGATGCCCTTTTATTCTACCGTATGGGGGATTTTTATGAGATGTTCTTCGAAGATGCTGAAAAGGCATCCCAACTCCTCAACATAACACTGACGTCGCGCAACAAAAACGTCGTCTCACCGATCCCCATGTGCGGCGTTCCCTTCAAAGCGGCCCAAACCTATATCGCAAGACTCATTACCAAGGGGTACAAAGTTGCTATCTGCGACCAGGTGGAAGATCCATCCAAAGCCAAAGGTCTTGTAAAAAGGGAAGTCACACGCGTTGTCACTCCGGGCACCATCCTCGAAGAGGACCTGCTGGAGGAAAAATCCCATAACTATGTCCTGGCCATGGAGATTCGGGACAGCCTGGTGGGCCTTGCCTACCTCGACCTGTCCACCGGCAAGTTCCGGCTCACCGAAACAAACCGATTTGCCGACGCCCTGGATGAGGTAAGGCGGATTTCACCCAGCGAGATCCTTCTCTCTGTAAAGGTAGAATCCCTTTCCATTTACAACCAACTCAAGACAAAGTTGGAAGGTCTTTACCTGACCTTTATCGATCGGCGGAATTTCGAATTCACCGGAGCAAAGCAGCGCTTGCTGGAACTGTTCAAAACCCTGTCGCTGGAAGGTTTCGGTTGCGATAAACTCAGGGCCGGCATTTGCGCTGCAGGGGCGCTGGCCGCCTATGCCCAGGATACCCAGAAACAATCCGTGGCGCACATACAGAACATCGAAACCTATGTTCTGGGCCAATACCTGCTGTTTGACGAACGCTCCTATCAGAACCTCGAGATCGAACGCAATCTCAGAAATGGAGGCCCTCGCGGCGCCTTGCTGGGGGTTATCGACAAAACCATGACAGCCATGGGAGGGCGCAAACTGAGGGAATGGGTGCGTTACCCGCTCATCGATCCCCAGTTGATAGGGGAGCGCCACGACGCGGTTCAGGAATCCGTTGAAATCATGAATGTCACGCATGCGCTCAGGGGGTACCTGAAACAGGTTCAGGACATGGAACGGCTTCAGGGAAAAATTACCATGGGCCATGCCAATGCACGGGACCTGGTAGCACTTAAAATATCGCTCAAGGCCCTTCCGGAAATCAGCGCGCTTTTGAACGATCTGAAAACCCGCAGTTTTCATCCCGACTTGAAAATGGATGTTCTTGTCGAACTCGCGAATCTCATGGAGGTATCCATCAGGGAAGATGCGCCCCCCACCATCCAGGAAGGGGGCATCATCAAGACGGGGTACGACGCGGAGTTGGATGAGTTGATTCAAGTCAGCCGTGATGGAAAGGGCTGGCTGGTCAAGCTGGAAGCCCGGGAGCGGGAAGCAACCGGCATCAACGCTCTTAAAGTGCGCTACAACAAGGTATTCGGGTACTATCTGGAAGTGCCCAAGGCCCGTCTGGAAAACGTTCCCGATCACTATGTCCGCAAGCAGACCCTGGTGAATGCGGAACGGTTTATTACGGACGAGCTGAAACAGTTTGAATCCAAGGTGCTGGGGGCAGAGGATAGGCGTGCGACGCTCGAATACCGGATTTTTCAGGACATCCGGCAAAAAATCATGGGCCACAAGGATGACCTGCAGGCAACAGCGCAGTTCATCGCGCGGCTGGACTGCCTGACGGCCCTGGCGGTTGTTGCCGAAGAGAATGACTACTCGCGTCCGGAGCTGAACAAAGAAGGCCGGATCCTTATCGAAGACGGCCGTCACCCTGTTATCGAAAAAATGATTGCCGGTGAGCGCTTCGTTCCCAACAGCGTTGTACTGGACAACCAAGAGCAGGTATTAATTATCACCGGCCCCAACATGGCGGGCAAATCGACCATCCTGAGACAGGTGGCGCTCACGAGCCTTATGGCCCAGGCAGGTTCTTTCGTGCCCGCCCGGCATGCCTCATTGTGTATCACAGACCGGATATTTACGCGTGTGGGAGCGCTGGACAACCTCTCACAGGGGCACAGCACCTTTTTGGTCGAGATGCAGGAGACAGCCAACATTCTCAACAATGCCACCGATGACAGCTTGGTCATCATGGATGAAATCGGGCGGGGCACCAGCACCTATGACGGCCTGAGCATCGCCTGGGCCGTGGCCGAGCACCTGCACGACTTGAACGGCAAAGGTGTGAAAACCCTTTTTGCCACCCATTACCACGAATTGACCGAGCTGTCCCAGACCAAGGAGCGGGTCAGAAACTACAACATTGCCGTCAAAGAGTGGAACGACGAGATTATTTTCCTGCGCAAACTCGTGGAAGGGGGAACCAACCGCAGCTATGGTATTCAGGTGGCCAGGCTGGCCGGTATCCCCGGCAGCGTGGTGTCCAGGGCCAAGAAGATCCTGACGCGTATCGAGAATGCAGAACATGAACCCGCCGGAAGATCCCATGAACCTGATGCGGACAGCCGGAGCGGGCAGCAGCAGGTGCAGCTGGAGTTGTTCACGCCGCCGGGGCAGGAAATCATGAAAAAGATTAAACGGCTCGACCTTGCCTCCATGACGCCCATCGAGGCGCTCAATTACCTCGACGAGCTGCAGAAAGAAGCCAGAGGCCAGAGGACGGAGGACAGAAGCCGGAAGACAGAGGACAGAAGCCGGAAATCAGATAAAATGAACATCTAACATCGAATCATGAACGCTTTGCGGACAGCCAGGAAGTCTCCTGTTACATATTTCTTTGTGTGCTTTGTGTCTTTGTGGTGAAAAGGTGGTTGGTGGTCAGAGCTCTTAGATGATGAAAGCCTTGAATAATAACATAGAAAATAAAAAACAGCGCTTCGGGGTTTCACGGATGCAGGTGACTTTTCCGCAACGGGCAGGCGCCCTGTTGTCCGCCTTGGTGTTTCTGGTGACCGTTCTGGTGATTACGGTAGATGCCAATGCGTTGACACCCAAGCAGCAATACTACAAAGCCAAAGAAAAATATGCCCGGCTGCAGAAAAGCAAAGCTCACCAGAAACGGCGGGACAAATGGCTGGCCTGCATCGAAAGTTTTGAAACCGTTTACAAACTCGACCCCAATGGCCCGTGGGCGGCTGCGGGGATGTTCAGGTCGGCCGAACTTTACAACGAGCTCTACCAGCGCTCCGGGAAAAATGCCTATCGCAGTGAAGCCCTGGACCGGTTCGAACGCATCGTTAAACGCTATCCCCAGAGCAGGTACCGCAAACAGTCCCAAAAAGCCATCGCCGCCATCAAATCCGAGCCAAAGAGCACCGCGGCATCGTCTTCAAAAATACTTCAGGAAAAGAAGTACCTTAAGGCGGATGCGTGCTACAGCAGGTTGCGGAAATCACCTGGCAAGCAGAAATACAGGGATCAATGGGAGACCTGCATTGATAAATATGATGACGCCTACCGCACGGACATGGGCGGACCCTATGCTGCCGCCAGCCTGTACCAGACTGGGGAACTTTATTACGGGCTCTACAGATGGTCACATATACGGGCAGACAAGGAAAAGGGCACCAAAAGGCTGCAAAACACCATAGAACGCTATCCTGACAGTGCTTACGCCCAAAAGGCCGAATCCAAGCTTATCGCCACCCATGGTAAAAATAGCCGGGTCCTCGCTGGACTCGAGAAGAAGGAACCTCCCACGGGACTGTATGCCGAACCATCAGACGATATTGCCAAGATGATCCAGGATTCAGGCAGCATCCAAAAGCCGGGCGGAAAAACGTCACCTGCCGGGGACGGTTCCATGGCCATCGTCCAGGGCCTCAGATCGTGGTCAAACCCCGGCTATACCCGCATTGTCATCGATGCGGACCGGACAGCTAAATATGAACATCATATTCTAAAACCCGACCCCTCCAAACGGAAACCGCCGCGCCTGTACGTGGATTTGATGAACAGCAGGTTAAAAAAAGGCATCGATACGTCGGTGCCCATCAACGACCATCTCTTGAGCAAGGTAAGGGCAGGGCAGAACCGTCCGGATTCGGTCCGGGTGGTGATCGACATCAAATCTTACAAATACTACAAGATTTTCAACCTCTCCAACCCATTCAGGATTGTCATCGATGTTCGCGGGGATGATCAGGCTGTTGCTCAACAGCACAAGACCGTCACCAATCAAACCGGCTCAAAAGGAAAAATAGGGCCCAATGCACTGGCGAAACAGCTGGCTCTGGGGGTGAAAACCATTGTCATCGACCCGGGGCACGGTGGAAAAGACTACGGGGCGCCTGGATATTACAAGGGGGTTCACGAGAAGCGCATCGTCCTCGATATTTCCAAAAAACTGAAAAAAAAGATAGAGCAAGAGCTCGGTTGCACCGTTTATCTGACGCGCAGTACGGATCGTTACCTGTCCCTGGAAGAGCGGACCGCCATTGCAAACACCAGGAACGCGGACCTGTTCATCTCAATTCACACAAATTCAGCCAGGGACCGCAGGGCATACGGGATAGAGACCTACTTTCTGAACCTGGCCACCGACGATGAGGCCGTTCGTGTGGCGGCATTGGAAAATCAGACCTCCACCAAGAATATCAGCGACCTGGAGACCATCCTGAACGACCTCATGCAGAACGCCAAAATTCATGAATCAAAGGGCTTGGCAACCAGTGTCCAAACATCCCTCAACAGCCACATGCGGAAGTCCTACAAACGGATTAAAAACAAAGGGGTCAAGCAGGCCCCTTTTTATGTTCTCCTGGGTGCACAGATGCCGGCTATCCTGGTGGAAACTTCGTTCATCAGCAACTCCCGGGAGTGCAAGCGCCTGACCACTGAGCAGTACCAGAATCACCTGTGCGACGGGATTATCAAGGGCATCCGAAAGTACATCAAGGAGATCAACCCGACGGCTCTTCTCAGGAACAATGCGGCCGGGGGCAGCAGCTGACAGAAGACAGAGACCGAAACTACAGAGCTACAGAGGACAGAGCCCCAGAGGGCAGAACCCCAGAAGACAGAGGCCCAGAGGACAGAACCACGGCTCCTCAGTATATCAGAAGGTAAGAAGGTATGAAGGTGAGCGGTGGTCAGTGGGCTAAGGCTTTGCAGGGCTGAAGCCCTGGTCTACATGCCCATTCTTCGAATCAACCATGTAGCGCAGGGATTTATCCCTGCCGGGGCTGGATGCATTACACCAATTTCTGTTACCTATTTTCTGTTTTCTGACAACTGAATTGATAATTAGGTGTTGGCATTGAAAAAAGTGAACCCTTGGTGCTATGAAAAAGGCGCCCCATACTCATCCTAAAGGAGAAAACCCATGGCTTATGAAAACATTATCTATGAGATTCAGGACAATATGGCCCTGATTACCTTTAACCGTCCCAAGGCACTGAATGCGCTGAACGGCGCTCTGATCGACGAACTCTCAGATGCCTTGGACACCATAGCCGGCAATGAGGAAATCAAGGTGCTCATCCTGACCGGAGCAGGGGATAAATCGTTTGTTGCGGGAGCCGACATCTCCGAACTGGCAACGTTTAATTCTCTACAGGCCAAGCTGTTCTCGGAAAGAGGGCAAACCGCTATTTTCAAAATACAGGAATTGTCCATTCCCGTTATTGCAGCAGTGAATGGATTTGCGCTGGGCGGGGGCAGCGAAATTGCCCTGGCCTGCGACTTCATATATGCATCGGACAATGCCAAATTTGGTTTGCCGGAGATAACCCTCGGTATTATCCCCGGATTCGGCGGTACCCAGCGGCTCCCCAGGCTCATCGGTCAGAATGCTGCCAAAGAGCTTATTTTTACCGGAAATATGATTTCAGCCGCCGAGGCGCAAACATTGGGTCTGGTAAACCGTGTCTGCTCCCAGGAAGAGTTGATGAATCAGGTGCGGAAAACTGCTCAGACCATTGCATCCAGGGGCCGGGTTTCCTTGCGAGCAGCCAAGCAGGCTGTTAACCGCGGTATGAATGTCGATATCGTTACCGGCTGCCAGATTGAAGTAGAGGCCTTTTCTGTGTGCATGGCCAGCCCGGATGCTAAAGAGGGGACAAGCGCTTTTCTGGAAAAGAGAAAGGCGGAGTTCAAGGGGTCCTTTACATCAGGTGTACATTAGAAACAGTTGTACAGAAAAACTTTGATGCTAATATCCAACTGTATGACATTGAACATTAATTATCAAATTTTCATGCGCCATAGGTCATAAAAGTGGTCTTGATATATCAACAAAGACCCATGTTCCATGCTTGGTTGTACGTGTCAGGGCATGAAAATTTGACACAACAGGCAAAATTGCGATATGGTTACTGCTAATCAAACGATTGCGGAGGCTCCGTTAGTGTTGACCGGCCGTGGCTTTTTGATCGGAAACCGGCCTCGGATCATTGCACCGGTGGAGTGCCGCATTTCACATTCAACACAGTTGTATTCACAAACTCCATATGTCTGATAACAAGAGAACCATTCAACTGATATGGGGAGCACTGCTCCTGTTAATGGGCATCGGCGTGTTTTACAGAATTCCGCAGGTAATGCCCGATATTGAAAAAATCGAACAATTTGCATCCATGACCTTGTATATCCGTTTCTGCTTTTACCTGATCGGCATTCTCTTGATTGGCGGCGGGGTAAAAAAGATCTACACTCATTACTGCAATTAATGAAGACGACAGGTGTTTCTTATGGCAAATGCTTCCGACACCACCAGCAATGATGTCCAGAACCTCAAAACCGAGGTCGAATACCGAACACAGCTCCAGAAGATCGGCAATAAACTGAATTCTGCCACCAATCTCGATGAAATACTCATTGACCTTCACGACGGGATCCTTTCACTCTTCAACGCGCAGCGTATGACCGTCTATGTCATTGACGGTGTAAAGCGCGAGCTGGTATCCCGCTTTAAATCCGGTAATGAAGTGGAGGAGATCCGCATCCCCGTGTCTCCTGCAAGTATTGCCGGTTATGCGGCCTTCAAGCAGAAGGCGGTCAATATTGAAAATGTTTATGACAGTGCGGCTGTTTCGGCGGTTGACAAGTCACTTGAATTTGACGGTAGCTGGGATTTAAAAACCGGTTTCAAAACCAAACAGGCCATGGCCCATCCCATCATCTTTCAGAAATACCTTCTCGGGACGATTCAACTGATCAACCACAAGCAGGATATACCGTTCTCGGATATGGAAGAGAGTTCCCTGGAAGAATTGGCCAAGATACTAGGCATCGCCCTATACAATCAGAAAAGAATTGCCTCAGGAAAGGTAACCAAATTCGACCATCTCCTGGAAAACCATCTTATCACTCAGAAAGAGCTTAACAAGGCCGTTGTCGACGCCAGGAAACAGAAGAAGCCGGTTACTGAAATGCTGATGAAGGAGTTCAAGATACCTAAAAAAGAAATCGGCAATTCCCTGAGCAAGTTCTATAAATTACCTTTCATTGAATACAATTCCGGCTGGCCCATTCCCGTCGACCTGCTCTCCGGGCTCAAAGTGCCGTTCATGCGCAACAATGCGTTTGTACCTCTGCGCATGGAGGATGACAAGGTGATGATTGCCATAGACAATCCCAATGACCTGCAGCGCATTGATCAGATCAAGGTGCTTTTTCCGGGACGCGGGATCGCCCTCTGCATTGTCTTGAAAGCGGATATTCTGGAGTTTATCAAGCTGTTCACCACAGATGAAAGACAGATGGGCGAGATTGACGACATTCTCTCACAACTCCAGGATGAAGCCGAGGAGATCGAGGAAGCTGAATCGGCTCTAGGTGAAGAAGACAGCGCTGTTGTACAGCTGGTGAACAAGATCATTCTCGACGCCTATGCAAGGGGTGCATCCGATATTCATATTGAACCGTATCCCGGCAAGCAGAATACGGAGGTGCGCGTACGCATAGACGGGTCCTGCACCATCTATTCGACGATTCCATTCAGCTATAAAAATGCCGTGGTTTCCCGCATCAAAATCATGTCCGACCTGGATATCGCCGAGCGCCGGAAACCCCAGGACGGTAAGATCGCTTTCAAGAAATTTGGCGGAAAGGATATCGAACTCCGCGTGGCCACCATTCCCACCCAGGGAGGCCTGGAAGACATTGTCATGCGTATCCTGGCCGCCGGGGAACCGATCCCGCTGAACAAAATGGGATTCTCGAAAAATAATTATTCAAATTTTATCAACGTGGTCACCCAGCCCTACGGCATTATTTTTGTCTGCGGCCCAACCGGTTCCGGTAAAACCACAACGCTACACTCGGCCCTCGGGTACATCAACAAAACTGAGACCAAAATTTGGACCGCTGAAGACCCGGTTGAAATTACCCAAAGGGGCCTGCGCCAGGTACAGGTGAAACCCAAAATAGGGTTCGATTTTGCTGCGGCCATGCGGGCCTTTCTCCGGGCCGATCCGGATGTCATCATGGTCGGTGAAATGCGTGACAAGGAAACCACCTCCATCGGCATCGAGGCATCGCTGACAGGCCATCTAGTGTTCTCCACCCTGCACACCAACAGTGCCCCGGAGAGCATCACGCGGTTGCTCGACATGGGCATGGACCCCTTCAATTTTGCAGACGCTATCCTGGCCATCCTGGCTCAGCGGCTGGTGCGTACCCTCTGCAAGGACTGCAAAAAAGCCTACAACCCCACCGAAGAAGAGTATAACGAACTGGTGCGTGAGTATGGTGAAGAGGAATTCAAGAGCAATGTGAACATTCCCTACTCAGATGACCTGAAACTCTACAAAGCGGAAGGGTGTGATGTCTGCAACAATACCGGCTACCGGGGACGTATGGCTATCCATGAACTGTTGACGGGTACGGATGAAATGAAAAAGCTGATCCAGATGCAGTCCAAAATGGAAGAGCTGAGAGAACAGGCCGTGACGGACGGTATGACCACCCTGAAACAGGACGGTATTGACAAAATATTCGGCGGTAGCTGTGACCTTCTGCAGGTGCGGAAAGTCTGCATAAAATAAAACTCCCTGCCGCAAGCGGCGGGGGAGTTTTATTTTTCTGATTCGAATCGTCGCAGTTGTTCCTCGTAATAGTTTCCCTTCATATCAGCCCGGGCAAGTGCTTGTTGTGATGCCTGTATGGCTTCTGCAACCCTCCCATTCACAAAATAGCATTCAGCCAGTGTGTCGAATATGTGAGGCGCCTGTTCAATGAACACCGCCCGTTCGGCGAGTTCCAACGCGCGAACAGGGTCACTCAGGCCGGGCTGGTTTGTGGTGGCATACAGCCAGGCCAGGTTGTTGAGGGCGCGGGAATTATTTTTCGACAGGTTGATGGCCTGTTCATAGGCCCGGCTTGCCCTGTGGTGCTTGTCCCTGCCGTAGTAGAGATCCCCCAAAAGTACATAAAGGTCGGCATTTTCAGGCTCCTTGGAAATCTCCTGTAAAATGATCTTTTCATAAAAATGACTGTCCAGGTTCCGACCGGTTTGGCCGAAATTGAGTTTAATACCCACAGCCCCCAGCAGGACAATGACGATGAGATAGACGCCGATGCTGCGTCTGACTTTGGCATGGTGGCGCGAGATCCAAGATGGATCGGCGATGCATAGTTTCAGATAATCGATCCGTTCCCTTATGTTGAAATGGTGCCAGTTGGGTTTGTCATCCGGTTCCCCGCTTGCAAGCGCAATTTTTTCAAGCGTGGTGATCAGGGGGGCGACTGTGCCAAGCAGGTCAAAAACATAAATATCCGCCTGTCGTTCGAAGTTGCGCATGAAATAGCCGAAAATATAGCGAAAGTATAACAGAAAGGCCGCAATAATTACCAGACTGAAGAGAGCCGGTAACACGGTGGCCTGGTCCAGGCCGAGGCGATAGGTCCAGGTAATCATGGGGTTAAAGTAGATCATGGCATATACAATAAGGTCGAACATGGCATAGGAAACAAGCATGTAACCCACGAAAAACACCAGATAAAAAAGGAGGTGCTTTTTTTTAACATGCCCGATTTCGTGTGCTATGACCGCATCTATTTCATAAGGGGTCAGTCGTTGGAGCAGTGAACGGGTTACTAGAATGTAGCGAAATCGCCTGATGAGACCCATGACGCCGGCTGTAATCATGCGGCCTTCGAAAATGGGCCACAGGAGGATGTCTTTGTAATGCAGACCGGCACTACGGCACAGGGCCTCGATATGTGTGCGGTGAGGCCCGTTCTGCAGGGGCTTGCAGCGCCAGAAACGCTGGATGATGGCAGGTGCCAAAAGGGCCACGAAAAGTAGAAACAGCAGAAAATAGGTGATTTCGCCGGCCGTTGTGGAAACCAATTGCTTGGGCATCTGAAAAGGCAGGGCCAGGATCAGGTCGGACACCAGGGAAAGCATGAGCCAGGGAATCAGAACCGGAATTGAAAACATCAGATTCGAAAAAACATACGCACGCATGGTGATGTTTGAATGTTGGATCCGGCAGTATACCCGGTGGGCCAGAGCCCATGCCACGGCAAGATGTCCTATGAACAACAGCAGAAACATGACCGCTTCCAGGGTTGGGACACGCTGAAACAGGAGAAAACGGGAGGTGTAAAAGGAAAGATTCAAGCCATATACATAAATGGCGAATACAAATATAGCCAGAGCGATCTGGCGGTTCAGTATTCTATTGAACTGATTGCTGTTTTCGAAAATGGTGGCCGGACTCAATTTGTTTTCCAGCCGACGCAGCTGAACCCACGCCAAAAGAGCGTAGCCCAAGGTCAGCGCGATCGTGTAGGCAAATGTTTCTAGCGGGCTGATGGTGGGCTCACTAGCCGGCTGGTAGGTGGAATAGATCAGCAGGGCAATGATGAAATAAATAAAATTTCCGTACATACGT
>JBDLJD010000118.1:0-14194 GCA_039714495.1 Thermodesulfobacteriota bacterium | reverse complement strand
GGGGTAGCCCAATATTTATATCTGCCATCATTTTTCGCCGCTTCAACTGTGATATTTTTTGTGGATCGCAAGTTCAATCAAACCTGTGATAAGAGAATAGGATCACGATTTCTTGTCAAAAAGTTTACCCATTTGACTATGCTTTCAATTGCGATTATTGATCAAATATGAGCAATCAAACACCAGTCATGTTTTTCAAAATGCTTGACTTGGACGAAGACGGTTTCCTGTCGCGTTCCGACCTGAACAAGGCTGCAAAACGATTGGGGTGGTCATGGCATGAGGCACCGCTTTTGGCGGTCTTGGATCTTCTAAGTATTACAAAACCTATCCCGAAGAGTGAATTCGTAGCCTTTATCCATAAAATCAACACTGATCCGCTCGGACCATACGGCGATATCCTCCTAAAATCGCCACATTTCTTACAACCCACGTCATTGCAGTGCAACCGCATTTCGAACGAAGAAACCGCTGGGACAAATAACCGAATTGAAATTCAGAAACAAGAGCGGTCTGCTCAACCGGATTTTGACAAACTGACCGGGTTCCTGGAAAAAGCTGCCTGTACGAAGGATGTAGTACAATATCAGTCTCTGCTTGAAACCCTTGAGATTGCCTGCATCCCCGCAGAAGATGCCGCTCTGCTAATTATAGACCCTCAGCGGTCTTTTACCGAAGGTGCCTGGATGCATTCGATCGGGTATGGCGCTGATTCGGATGTTATCCCAATTCGGTTAGCGTTCAACAACTGTGCGGCTTTTTTAGCCAGACATTATGGCCAAATGGAGATCATGTTTACGCGTTGTCCGTTTCCAGCGAACAGTTACGGATGGACCGGGCCTATATCTAATGTGTTGCACCTGGATCAGCTTTATTTTATCAAGCCCGGCAACAGTGTGCTATTTCCGCACACTAACGGATTCAGGCAATGGGTAGACAGCTGCATGGACCACGGGAAAAAGGCACTGGTGATTGTTGGCTGCACGCTCAACAGTTGCGTGCGGGTCTCTTCGATCGAAACATCAAAAAAATTCAGAAACAGAAACCTTCAGGTCATTGTTGATTTAAGTCTGTCCGGTGCCCGAGCTAAAAACTACATTTCTTCACCTGCATTTAACGGTCTTTCAGCAGTCGAATCTGCCGTGGTGCAAATGCTGGAAGAGGGCGTACAGGTCGTGCGACATGTTAAGTGGAAGTGATAGCATCATAGTTTAGTCCAATCCATGATATAAAAATAATCCTCTATTTGCCAAAGTTACTATAATCCGCTAAAATATCCTTCGGTCTTGCATCATTTAAAATGGGAACCAAGGTCACTCATCATGCCCATTTCATTTACCTCGAAAAGTCACGGTCAGATTCCGATTGGATTTTTCAACATCGAAACCGACATGCTGCTTATGGACCGCTACTTTTTCTTTTCCACGGATTTTTGTGAATGGATCGTAGAGTGGACTGCCAATAAAGAGACCAACCGTAATGAAAAAATAATCTACCTTATTCCACAAAGGGAAATGATCGGCAATTTATCTGGCGCTATTCATGGATACGAATTTACGGGCTTCGTGGGGGAGGTCTACAAGCTGTTTCCCTTTCCAAAAAGCCGCTCGGGTTTCAAGCAAAAACCCTACGGTACCCAGAACCGACCTGCAGTTGAAACGGCAATACAGCCTTTTGCTGTGCCGTTAAAGATACCGATCGTCTTTCGCCAGGAGAGCCTAACCATCGACTTCGGTGATTATACCTTCAGCGCAGAGGTATTTCAGGAAATCATAGGATATATCGAAGCAGGCGGGATGCCCGGCTGGTTGAAAGGACGGCCACCCGACTACGTCACCAAGATGAAAGCCCACATGGCGATCACGCGTCATTGGTCTTTCAGTGAACAGTCCCCCAAGTCCGTTTCGTAATACCATAGTTTATTCCGTATTGATTGACATCACGGCTTTAGCGCGCCAAAATACAGAAGGAAAATAAGGGAGAACGCCATGTCAAAAACGCTGGTTAAGGGTGGAATGATAGTTGACGGAACAGGGAATGAGCCGTTTACAGGTCACCTCCTGATCGAAAATGATCGTATCGTCGCCGTTGTAGACGCCAGATCTCCAGATGCGGAAAACCTGCTGTCCAGCGAAACGAATCAAGAGGTTGATGCTGAAGGATTGGCAGTTTCTCCTGGTTTTATAGACTGTCATTCCCATTTTGACTGGGTGTTGCCGCTCTCCAACCATCAAGAATTCCTGTATCCCGTAATCGAGCAGGGCATCACAACCATAATTAGTGGAAATTGCGGATTTTCGCCTGCGCCTATCCGTGAGGCCAGCAGCAGGACTATTCAGGAGTACTCAGAATTTCTGTTGGAGACGCCCTTGGACATTCAATGGAAAGGGATGGACGGTTTTCTGGATTGCCTGGACAACTCTGAAGGTCTTCTATTCAACAACGTACAGCTCTTGGGGCACGGCACCGTACACATTGCCGCATTGAACGATATCGTCAGACAACCAGACAAAGAAGAGCTGAAACATATTTTAGCTATGACGAAAAAGGGCTTAGCTCAAGGTGCCTTTGGTTATTCCCTGGGATTGATGTACCCGCCTGGCCTGTTTTCACCAACAAGAGATTTGGAAAAGCTGGCCAAGGTAGTCGCAGAAAATGACCAGGTATTGACGGTGCACAACCGTGCATTATCCCGCTATTCAGGAGCATATCCGATCATCCCTTTTTTCAGCAGGGCCCATAACCTGAGGGCCTTAGAGGAGGTTCTGACTATTGGTATCAACACCGGGGTCAAGCTCCAGATTTCCCATTTTATTTTTGTGGGGAGGAAGAGTTGGTCGACAGTACACAAAGCCTTGCAGATGATTGAAAAGGCGCAAGATAAAGGTCTTCGGGTCATGATGGATATTTACCCGCACTTTTGCGGAAACAGTTACATGACTGTATTTCTCCCGGCTTGGTTCACTGAGGATCTTGAGCGGAATATAGACAATCCCAGAGCCATCAAAAGAGTAAAGCTTGAGCTGAACATGGCTAGATTCCTGTTGGGGTTTGATTTGAACGAAATACAAATCATGGAAGCCCGGTATAAAGCTGGTGAAAAGTACAATGGCCTAAATCTGGGTCAAATCGCAGCCATGGAGCATATGAAGCCCATCGATGCGATGTTAAAAATTATCAGGGAAAGCCATGGAAAAGCCTTACAACTGACTTGGGGATATAGCGGAGATGATGAAAACGAATGGTTGATAGAAAAAATGATGCAGCACCCTCTGTGTCTGTTTGAAACCGATACCCTGCTCCTTTCAAAAGGATTTCCCAATCCCAGTTCCTATGGTGCCTTCCCCAGAATTCTGGGAAAATTTGTCAGGAACAAGAAAACATTGAGTCTTGCTGAAGCTGTCAGCAAAATGAGCGGGAAAACAGCAGACTGGTTTGGTATCAAGGACCGGGGAAAGATCAAATCTGGTCAATACGCCGATCTTGTTTTGTTTAATCCCGATACAATCGCAGACAATACAACCGTCGAAGACACTGCCAAACGACCAACCGGCATCGAAATGGTGATGTTAAACGGGCAATGGGTTGTGGAAAACGGTAGGTACCTGCAAGGGACTAAACCAGGCCGGGTGGTGCGATTCTCATGACTTATATAACGTTTGTGCAGAACGTACATAACAGTTCGAAACGTCAACCGAAAAATGACCCCTTGCGACAACCCAATTTTGACCACATCATTATTTGAACATTTAGAACGCAATGATTTTTTAGGTCGCCTGTCAGCCCTAGCTTGACGCTGAAAACAATCCTTCTTGACAGAATGGGGGGGCAATATATAACTATAAGCACTTAATAGCAGTGGTTATAGTTAATGAACAGGCTTAATTCAGAAAAAAATCGAGCAGGCCCTTCAACTGCTCGGCGAGCGGTTGGTTCTGGCGGATGTCGGGCCGTATGGCTTGGTCGTGTGTGGCGGTGCTGCACTAATCTCCTGCGGAATGGTTTCCCGTACGACTACCCAGGATGTGGACATAGTGGCCATGATGAACATGGGAGCGGACTTCGTGTCTCCCGATCCCTTGCCTGAAGGGTTACTTCGTATTGCTTTTCAAGTGGCTGAGGACCTGGACTTACCAGAGATATGGCTCAACAACGGCCCAAGTCGGGATCCCGGGGGACTGTACCAAGTGGGATTACCCGAAGGCATTGGCGACCGCCTTACACGACGCGACTATGGTAAACGCCTAACGGTATACTATGTGAACAGAATTGATCAGATTTATTTTAAGGTATTTGCGTCCGTTGACAGCGGGCCTGGCAGACACGTGGATGATTTGATGGAGTTGAGGCCATCACCCAATGAAATAGAAAAAGCAGCGCTTTGGGCCATGACCCACGATCAATCCGCGGGATTTCGCATGGTTTTGGTTTCAATGCTCCATCAGATGGGATTCAAAGATGTTGCTGAACGAATTTAATTTTAACTTAAAAAAATATCTTGTACACTTCCTTTGGCGTCAGTGGGCTCAGCTCGGGGTGGCATCGGCAAGCGTAGAGAGGGAAGACGGGTGGATCATCGACCCGGAAGCCTTATGGCTCTTTAGTGCCGTATTCGCCAGATATGATGCCCGTCTTTTTGATGAAATACTGGATTGGATTTTGAAAAACGCGGCTTTCATCAATATCCCAAGGTTAAAGTCGCTGGCACGGCGGTTCGGATTTGATGAGATGAATGTTGTAGCGGCTATGGCTGCCGTGGTGCATCAGAAAAACAGCCGTCTAAACTGGCGGTTCTCCATAGCTGAGAAGACAGGCGATGCAATCCCACTGTTCCTTGATATGTCAGAGAACCCCTTACCGGACTTTGGGACGTACGATGACACATTCCTTCGATTCGGCTTTAGGCGCGGCAAGGTTGTACTTCGCGGACTATCAAGGCAATTTAATGCCGACATGTCGGCATGTGCACTCTTACGTTTACGGGCCTTTTTCGGTATAAATGCGCGTGCTGAAACTGTCCTGTACCTTCTGACTCACGATATGGCCCATCCGAGCCATATCGCCCGGGAGACCGGATTCTCTCAGAAAAACGTGCAAGACACACTAGTGGATATGTCGGGTTCCGGGCTTGTGCATCCGGCAAAGCTCGAGGGTCGAATGAAAATGTATTTCATGAAAAAGGAGCATAAAATGCCTTTCCTTTATCGTCCCGAAAGCCCGCCCCAGTGGATAACATGGTCGCCTGTTTTCCGTGGGTTACAAATACTGTCGAAAGGCGTATCAAAGATCTCCTCTCAGCCGATGAGCGAACTGCTGAAATCGGCGGAACTGCGACGACTATTTGCGAAAGTCCAACCAAAGTTCGAGCAGGCAGGTCTTGCTGGGCTCCTGACTCCGAACCGCGCTTCATCTGACGCAACCGCCATGCAGAGTTTCATGTCACAACTAAAATTATTTTTAGGATAATACTACAGATAACATTTGGAGATTACAGCCTCACCCAAATCTTGGATAAGAGAATATAATCCCGAATAGAATTACATTTTAGGGGCCTCTAATAAAACATGGTATAAGATTTACGAAGTGTTACCAGCTCTCTTATTTGCCGGATGTGTCTTTCAGACACATTTTTCACATGCCTGGCATTGACCAAGATGACCTGAATCGTATCATCAAACGCGAATCAACAGCGTAACAAGCATCATTTAGAATCCTGTGGTATTTTCCCCCTCTCTATGGCATAGGGGAGCAGTTTGAGAGGGTCGTCGCTGCTTATGAACTGGGCCCCCAAAGCGGCGGCGGCTTTCATTCGGGCTGGCAGATTCTCCGGGCCCCACAAATAAACATGGATTTGGGCACCAGCTTCTATGGCCTCCTGGAACCCCCGCGCGGGGAAATACCATTCAGCTGCAAACAGCGAGTCCGCGCCTGATGCCGAAGTTGCAAAGGCCGGCAGCCCCTCTATGCGCCACCACCAACCCAAATTGAGACAGACCTGCAATTTATCTGAGATATTTTTAAAGACGCGTATTTGCGCCGCGTTTTCCGGACCGCCAACGTGTAAAACAACCTGTTTTTGAAGATCATGTTTCAACACCAGCTGGGCAATCGTACTCGGAACCGCGTCTTTTAGATCCAGGGCCACAACGAATCCAGGACATTTTGCAGCCCATGTCAATACCTGGTTCAAGCTAGGGATGCTCCCTTTGGTGGGTTGCTGCTGTTGATCCAAAAGGACCAGATCCTGCAGGTCTTGCCATTTTTTCTGTTTTACAGGTCCAGTGCCGTTGGTTGTGCGGTCGAGCGTTGGATCATGCAGCAGCATTGGCACGCCGTCGGCGCTTGTGCGAATATCGATTTCAGCGCCATGCAGGCCGGCCTGCCATGCAGCTTGCAAGGATGCCATTGAATTCTCAGGTGCAGTGGTTGTCACACCCCTGTGAGCGATAATACCGACCGGCAACGCTGCCTCATCCGCGGCCAGTGCATGGCCGGTAAAAACCAAAACTCCGATAACAAGCAGGAACAGGCGCCGCATGGGAACTCCTTTTAATAATTTTTCAGATTTGTAGGTCGGTAATTATCTTCCAGATATTCCAGAGACGACTTTAAATGGCCGTATGAAAAGACTTCTAAAGATGCCACGCCTTTAAACTGTTTCAAAATATTAAGAATTGAAGCGGCATGCGGTGGTGCCAGCCGATCCAGGGACAAATGGTCTTGGTTGCCGTCCACGCCATGGAGGTGAAGAATGACGATCCTTTCGTACAACCGGCTAAAAAGAGACACATAGTTAAAACCATGGACGATACAGTGGCCGATGTCCAGGCAAACCTTCAGGTCCAGCTCCTTGACAATCGGCTCTACCATTTCAAAGGGGTAATCCAGGGTCTCAACGGATAGCGTTTGCGGTTCTACTCCCGAATCAAGCAAAGCTTTCACGCTCTGGGTGGTTCTCTCCTGCCAGCGATCAAGATCTGATGCAACCGTGGGATCACCTTCAAGGGGCAGATGTAACGTCAAGGTGGATGGGAAAAGAGGGGCGGTAAGGTCAATAACACCTTTTAGCGAATGGACAGCCGCCTCGCGTCGATGCTTGTCTTTATGCCCGGGGCTTACATCCGAGGGGAGATGGACATTAAAGGAAACCTTCAGTTCGTTTGACAATTGGTGGATTTGCCGCACTTCCTCTCTCAAGGGACCGGGGCCACTGGCGAGGGTTTCGAAAAAGAGCAATTCGATTTCATCCACATACGGTCCTATGGTGGCGACATTGTCAGCATACCCGGCCGGGTGAATAAACGAAGTCGTACCGAGCCTGAAGGGGTAACGGCCTTTGTAGGATTTTTTCAGGGAATGAAAATGGTTGGATTCAATGGTCATTTACACGCCCCCAGGATAAATCGGATTCACATATCCAATATTCAATGTTCAAATTCCAACGGCCAAGTTTGCCTGTAATTCATTTTCAGTAGATATGCGCAGGTTGTCCCGCAACCCGCTTTGGCAGGGATAAATCCCTGCGCTACAGGGTTGTTTCGAAGCATAGGCGTGTAGGCCAGGGCTTCAGCCCTGCATAGCTTTTATCAGTCTTTCTTCCGTGCAATGCAGCAAATGTCTTTCAGCTCTTCAGCCCTGAAAGCACTGCCAGGACACCGACCCATAAAAGGGACGCGATCACCATCAGCTCACAGGCCTTTCGCGCATGTGAGGGTAAAGCATCGCCAAAGGCCTTTCCAATATAGGGTTTCTCCAGTAGCCTGCCTTGATAAAAGTTGGGCCCGTTGAGCTTGACGGACAGGGCGCCGGCAAAGGCGGCTTCAGGATAGCCTGCATTGGGGCTGGCATGGTGGCTGCCCTCCCTGAGGGCTGTAATGAAAGCCGGTCGTCCTCTTCCAGTCAGCCATTGGGCGGCAATAGCTATCAGTGGGATGGATATCCTAGCTGGCACATAATTCATCAGGTCGTCCAGCCGGGCCGAGGCTTTGCCGAATTGGGCATAGGTCTCATTTTTATAGCCCACCATTGAGTCCAGCGTGCTGGCCATTTTAAAGGCCATGGCCAGGGGGGCACCGCCGATGAAGGCCCAGAACAGGGGCGAGACCACACCGTCCACAAAATTTTCCGCTACAGTCTCCACCACAGCCCTGGCAACACCTTTTTCACTGAGCTGCGTGGTGTCCCTGCCGACGATGAAACCAACCTTTTTACGTGCTTCCTCCAGGTTCCCATTTTTCAGGGAATTGATGACGACCTTGGCTTCGTTTTCCAGAGAACGGATGGAAAGGGCATAGTAGATGAGCAAAATATCCATGCCGGAGCCGAGCAGCGGCCATATGGCATGGGCGGAATAAGAGAGCAAACCGGCCGCAACCCAGGTCGCGCATATAAGAACAATGGTGAAAAGCCCCCCGGAAAGTGTCGGTGACAACGGCAGCCTGCGAAACCGGGGTTCCAGGTGTTGGATGGCCTTGCCCATCCAGCGAATGGGATGTGGCAGCCATTTTGGGTCGCCCAGTACGAGGTCCAGGACAACACCCGCCAGGAGGATTTGCCAGAAAGAGAGCGCGGTCATTATTTTACTTTCACCGGGAGACCGGCCACCATCCAGATGACGCGGTCACAGGCTGCAGCAACCACCTGGTTGCAGAACCCGGCCTGATCCCGGAACAGGCGTGCCAGCCTGTTTTCGGGAACAATACCTGTACCCACCTCATTGGTCACCAGCAGTACAGGGCAGGCCATTTTACCCAGCGTGTCAGCCAATTCCCTGAACCGGGATTCGAGCCAGGAAGGGTTCTCGCTTTTCATGAGCAGGTTGCTGACCCACAGGGTCAGGCAATCCACCAGGATGATATCCGCCCGCGGCCCTTTTTCCATGAGAATTTCAGGAAGGGCCAAGGGTTCTTCGATGGTTTGCCATGCCGTGTTTCTTTCGGATTGGTGCCGCCGGACGCGATCCTCCATTTCTTTATCCTGGGGGTTAAGGGTAGCCAAAAAAATCCGGTTGTTGCCCGGCATTTCATCGGCCAGCTGCAGGGCATGCCGGCTCTTGCCGCTTCTGCACCCGCCAGTTACCAATATGGTGTTGCTCATGGTCGTAATCCTCAGTTTAAGGTATTCAATAACCACAAAGACACCCCGGTGAAATCGTCCTCGACGGCACTGGCGTGCATTTCACTGGGTAAACAAAGGACACAAAGATGATGCTCCAGCGTGTCTGGTTATAAGGGTTGCAGGTTGCGAGTCACGAGTTTCAACCTGCGACCCGCAACTCGTAACCTGTTTTCGGGATCAAAACCCTACAAGCGCCTCGATGGCACCCAGGTCCACATATTTCTCGAAGTGTTTTGCCAGAAGATCGTATTGTCTGTCCTTGGCTGCCAGGCCGCCGGTCTCAGGTGCGGGTATATGGCCCAGGCCCAGGGTATTCAGCCACAGCCGCAGGACAGCAGGGGTTTCAAACAGACCGTGCAGATAGGTTCCCATGATATT
The DNA here is from genome assembly GCA_039714495.1 of Thermodesulfobacteriota bacterium. Lineage (GTDB taxonomy): Bacteria > Desulfobacterota > Desulfobacteria > Desulfobacterales > B30-G6 > JAJDNW01. The sequence continues at coordinate 4,699 of JBDLJD010000118.1, read as the reverse complement.
CCCGTTGCTGCTTAGGCATCCATCCCGATCTTTGCAGGCCCTGCCGTTCCGCTCTGATATTTCAAATGGCTCAATACCGTCGTGGACGTTGGTAACCCCCATATGGATTTCATACCCCGACCCCTCAGCGCCCTGCCAGGTAAATTTTGTAAGGGTTGTGGTTTTTGGGGCTTTGAGCTCGGTTTCCACCGGCAGCAGCCCCAGTCCCGGGGAACTGCCCGGGGAGCCTTCAACGCCGTCCGGGTCGTGCACGGCCTTGCCCAGCATTTGATAACCGCCGCATACCCCCAGGAGCGACCCGCCTGCATCAGCGTACTGCTTCAGGTATCGGCCCCATCCGGTGGTGTTGAGCCAACCCAGGTCGTGGCGCGTATTTTTCGATCCTGGAATGATCACAACTTTGAATCGTTTCAAATCCCTGGGTTTTTCCACAAACCTCAGGGTCAGACCTTCAAGACCTGCCAGAGGGTCGAAATCAGTGAAATTGGAAATATGGGGTGTGCGGATGACGGCGATTGAGGGCAGGCCGCAGTCTTCAACGGAATTTGTATCTGGATTTTCAATGATGACAGAATCCTCTGACTCAATAGTGATATTCCTGTACCAGGGCAGTACCCCAAAAACCGGCCGTTGGGTTTTTTTCTCGATCCACTCCACGCCATCCTTGAAAAGATCGATATCACCCCGGAACCGGTTGATGATGAATCCGGCGATTTGCTGTTGTTCGGCCTCAGGGAGGCAGGCAAGGGTCCCCACCAGTTGGGCGAATATGCCGCCGCGGTGAATGTCTCCAACGAGGATGACGGGCGCTTTGGCATGGGCGGCCATCTTCAAGTTGACAAAGTCGCTGCCCAAAAGGTTGACTTCAGCACAGGAACCGGCTCCTTCCATAACAACCAGGTCAAAGCTGTTTTTCAGACGATCGAGAGCATCGGCTGCCATGCTGAAGAGCATGTTCTTTTTTTCATAGTACTGTCGGGCAGAATAGTTGTCCAGGGCTTCTCCCATGAGCACCACCTGGGACCCCACATCGCTGGTGGGCTTGAGCAATACAGGATTCATGTCCACATGGGGCGGCAGTTTGGCCGCCTCGGCCTGGACTATTTGAGCGCGCCCCATTTCCAGGCCTTCCGGCGTGACACCGGAGTTGTTGGACATGTTCTGGGCCTTGAAAGGGGCCACCCTGATCCCCTTTCCGGCAAAATAGCGGCAGAGGGCCGTGGCGACAATGCTTTTGCCCACATCCGATCCGGTACCCAAAACGGCCAGGCATTTTGCTTGTTTGGCGGTCTTCATAGCAGGCACCCTATATCAGCTTTCCAAAAAATGGTCGAGCTATTAATACTTGGTATATCCCAACCCGGACAAACGCGCCCGATTCTGACAAGCTATGGTTGAATAATCAACAATCAATATCCAATGTCCAATTATCAAGTTCGGCAGGGCTGAACAGTTTGTCCTGCAACTTGCTTCGGCAGGGTTGAAACCCTGCACTACATAGCATAGAGCCGACAGCTTTGTAGTGCAGGGATTTATCCCTGCCGAGCCGTCTGCCGAATTGCGGATGCTTTACTCTGATTTCGGCTTGACAATTCCCAGGCAGTTGTTTTAATTAGGCTGAAAAATGAGAGCGCCCGTTGTTACAACGGGGTGATTGTTGTTGGTGCACGCATCGCATAAAAGGGAAACCGGTGAAAATCCGGTGCGGACCCGCCGCTGTAATCGGAAACGAAACCTGCGAAAAGCCACTTTGCCGTGATAGACACGAAACGGTAGGGGAAGGCGCAGGGAGTAGGCCGGCAACCCAAGAGGGTTGCCTTGATCCGTAAGCCAGAAGACCTGCCGCGACAATAGATGATGATCTGGTGGTGATGGTAAAGCCCCCGGCCGATATTTTATTGGCTTGGGGGCTTTTTTATTTTTGGAGAAAGATCAAATAGAACCACAAAGGCACCCCGGTGAAACAGGAACAAGAACGGGTTTCACTGGATAAACAAAGTGAGCAAAGATTTACATCATTGCAGCGATTAGGAGGAACATATGGAGAAAAGTGTAGCGAATATCAATCAAATAATGGACGGTATTGAGCCGGTGGATAGGAAGTGGGTGGAAAAAGCCAGGGCACGCACGGCTCAGCTGGTGATGCCCACCCGCGCCCTGGGACGCCTGCACGATCTTTCCGAGCAGATCTGCGGGATTCAGGAAACCCTTGAGCCGGCCATCGATCGCAAAGCAGTTCTGATCATGGCCGGCGACCATGGGGTGGCGGCGGACGGTGTGAGTGCCTATCCCCAGGAGGTCACCGGCGCCATGGTGCAGACTTTTCTGGCCGGAGGAGCCGGGATCAATGCCATTTCACGCCATGTCAATGCCGATGTGTGGGTTGTGGATATGGGTATTATTCCCGAAATCGATGCCCAGGCAATGCCCGGAAGCGACCGGTTGATCGTGCGCAAGGTCCGGCCGGGCACTGACAGCTTTTTAAGGGGGCCGGCCATGACCCGTCAGGAGGCTGAAGCGTCTGTAGTGGAGGGATTTCAACAGGCTGCGAAACTGTTTGAGGAAGGGCTGGATGTTCTGGGAACAGGTGACATGGGCATCGGCAACACCACCCCCTCGGCGGCCATTGGTGCGGTTGTCACCGGAGCGGATCTGGATGTCATGGTGGGGCGCGGTACCGGAGTTGACGACGAGGGTCTATTGCAAAAACGGGAGGTGATCCAGAAAGGCATTGCCGTGAATAAACCGGACAAGGGTGACGGGCTGGATGTGCTGGCCAAGGTGGGCGGGTTCGAGATCGGCGGTATTGCCGGTAGCATTCTGGCGGCAGCCTACTATCACCGCCCGGTTGTGGTGGACGGGTTTATCTCCACTGCCGGGGCCTTGATCGCCGCCAGCCTGTGCCCGCAGGCAAAAGCGTATCTGATTGCCGGCCACTGTTCAGAAGAGTCCGGGCATCGCACCATGCTCGGCCATTTGGGTTTGAAACCTGTGCTGGATTTGGGCATGCGGCTGGGGGAGGGCACCGGCAGCGCCCTGGCCATGAGCATCATAGAAGGTTCCTTAAAAATGTTTAAAGAAGTTTTGACCTTTGAGGAGGCGGGCGTGCCTGATGCTCAATAATCCCCATAGTTGCATAAACAACATGGCAAAGTATGGATAATAAACTATTATTATATACAATCTCATAGCGATAGCGCCATTTCCTGGATATTCCCCCAGGTAAATTCTTCTGCCTTCGCTCTTCGAGCTACGCCGGGACAAGAAGGATGGTGTCTATTTTGTCATGTTGTTTACCCTACGGGAAAGCCGGAGAACTTCAGATTCTGTGTTGCTGAGGGTTCGAAGTAAAAACTACGACTTCACCCTCAGACGCCTTGACTCTGAAGCCCTCCGGCTTTTGTAACGATGGGGTAATGGGTACACTGAGAGTCCATTATCCTGTAATAAACGCAATTAAGCATACGTATTGGAATTTATCTATTGACATTGTTTCCTTGATTCATTACAGCAGGCAAAACAGATTGTCGAGATGACAGGGAACACCGTTGAATTCGGTGGCGGGCCCGCCGCTGTAACCGGGGACGAAATCCACGACATGCCACTGTACCAATGGATCGGTATGGGAAGGTGCGGAAAGTAGAGGGATCCGGGAGCCAGAAAACCTGACTTGATGAACAGATACATGGCATGCTTCGCGAGGACCGGGGCAGACCTGACCAGAGGATAAAAAAGGGACATCCCCTGATTCAGCAATGGATCAGGGGATTTTTTTTGGTTTGAATAAAATTTCAATAAAAATAGGGACCGGCCTCAGTGTGCTGCTTTGGGCATTGTGTCTGCCTTGGGCCGCAGCTGCCGAAGAAAAGAAGAACCAGAATATTTACCTGGAAGACATCGTCGTCACCACCGAAAGAACGGAAAAGGAACTGCAGACCGGTGATGTGGATGTGGAAGAAACGCCTTCGGATGTGGTGGTGATTGAAAGGGAGAGCTTCGAGGGCAAGATGGAGACGGTGTCAGATGTGGTGGAAAGGGAAGCCGGGATCCAGGTTCGTCAGACAGGCGGGCTGGGCAGTTTTTCCAGCGTCTCTTTGCGCGGCTCCTCCAGCGACCAGGTCATGGTCTTCATGGACGGCATCCTGCTTAACGATGCTGCCGGCGGGGGGGTGGACCTGAGCACCATCTCCCTGGGGGATGTGGAATCCATTGAGATTTACAAGGGGTCTGCACCGATTAATTATGGCACATCCTCCATCGGCGGGGTGATCAACATAAAGACATTGCGCACGGAAGAGGGCTTTGATGCCAATGCCAGCGTGGGCTATGGGTCGTTCAATACCAGGAATGCCAAGGGCTACTTCAACCACAAGCCAGGCAAGTTCGACTACCTGGTGTCGGCCGATGCTTTGGCCAGCGACAACGACTATGAAATCCTCAACAATAACGGCACACCCGTGAATCCGGATGACGACAGGGAGGAGGAACGCAACAACGCCCAGTTCGACCAGCTTACCCTTCTGGGCAAGGCCGGCTTTGACTTCACGGACGATGCCCGTCTGGATTTTATGACCCAGTGGTTTAACAAAGATCAGGGCATCCCCAGCTGGAACAACAGTGAGGAAACCGAAACGTCGCTTGCTACGGACCGCTCTATCAACACGCTAAGATATACCCACAATTCAATAGGCGCGCTGCC
>JBDLJD010000117.1:0-14213 GCA_039714495.1 Thermodesulfobacteriota bacterium | reverse complement strand
ATTTATCTAATCTTTTGTTATCTTCAATGCTCATGCTGCTATCCATAATCTATCATTTCTCCTGAATTTATCCGGCAAAACGCTGAAGACTACGGGCGTCACCCTACCCTTTCTTACTTGACATCGAAACAAGCAGATATATTTTTATATTATAACCCTTGAATTCTCCACCAGAATTAAGTTTTTTCTCCATACCCGCTGGTAGATTCGATGCTATCTCAATCGCCTGCTCCAGACAGATACATACGCTCCCACTGAAAAGGGAGTTAATCATGAAGAAATATCGTCTATTCAGAGAATTAACCGTATTGGTGCTTTGTGGGATTTTTTCCGACTTCTTACGGGATCGGCTGGTGCGCTGAACCCATCCGCCTGGGTTTTGCGGGTCCCCTCAGCGGGGAACTATCCTCATATGGGATTTCCACATTGAGAGGAGTCGAACTGGCCATAGAAGAAGTCAACAAAAGGGGCGGTATCCTGGGTCGGTGGGTCGATCTCTATGTTGAGGAGCACCCGTCCAATCTGATGCAGGAATTCCCATTGGCGTGGTATCCCTGACCGATATCATTCACCATGAAACCCAGACTGAAAGAGGCCAACATTGGCCCCATGACTATTACATGTTTGGTGGGATCGAAACTGAAGAACGCCGGGTCACGCAACATTTTTAATTTATTCTATTTTTCAAGTATCTATTTTATACCCTCCGGCAACCCAGTCCCAGACTAATTTTAGACGATTATCTTTAAAATCCTGCAACACCGTTGGCGTCAGGATTCTTCGCCGGAGTGTCCTGGCAAATGTCGTGACTTCACGTTTTTTAAAGCGCGGGAAAAACGGATGTAAAAATTCTCAGGGGCGCATTAATGATAGAATCTTTTATACACAACATTCCTAAGGCGGAATTGCACGTCCACATCGAAGGAACACTCGAACCGGAAATGATGATAAAACTTGCCGCCAAAAACGGTATGGAACTTCCTTTTGAATCTGGAACTGATATCCGCAAAGCATATGATTTTAAAAATTTGCAAAGTTTTTTGGATATCTATTACAAAGGCTTAGATGTTCTAGTCACAGAAGATGATTTTTATGATCTGACGTGGACCTATCTCCAAAAAGCATCAGAGCAGAATATACGACATGCTGAGATATCTTTCGATCCCCAGGCCCACACTGCACGGGGACTTGAATTTGAAACGGTAGTAAAGGGAATTCACCGGGCCATGCTGGATACCGAACGCCGGTTGGGTCTGTCATCGAAACTGATTATGTGTATTTTAAGACATTTGAGCGTGGCAGAGGCAATGGACACACTTGAAATGGCCCGGGCTTTCAAAAATATAATTACAGCGGTCGGTCTTGATTCATCAGAATTGGGGCATCCGCCTGAAAAATTTGTGTCGGTATTTAATCGTGCACGTCGATGGGGTCTTAAAACCGTTGCTCATGCTGGCGAGGAAGGCCCGCCGGACTATATCTGGCAGGCACTGAAGCTATTGCGTGTTGAACGGATAGACCACGGAGTTCGCTGTCTTGAAGACACAGGGCTGGTTGAATATTTGGCAAGAAAACAGGTCCCACTTACCGTCTGCCCGATGTCCAATGTTAAGCTCAAAGTTTTTGATCATATGAAGCAGCACAACCTCAAGAAAATGATGGCCTCGGGGCTTTGCGTCACCATAAACTCCGATGATCCGGCTTATTTCGGCGGATATATAGAAGAAAATTTTCTGTCACTGCAGCAAGCACATGGACTGAATATGGATGATATTTCTAAACTTGTCCGCAACGCTTTTAAAGCGTCCTTTCTGAATCAAGTTGATAAAAGAAAATACCTGAACGAACTAGATGAATTTGTATCCACAGTATGAGGTTAACACCTTAATTTTGCTTAAAATTTATTTTTATAAAACATACATTTCTCCTGGTTTCAGATAGTTTCTTAGCTTGAGCCCATTAAAGTTAATAAACATTCAGGGATTGTCGAACCTTGCCGCTATTCAATCGTGATCGCCTCAATGAGGATATCATAAATTTTTGGCATTTTATGATAAACTCGTTCCCACGAAGCCGTATGGGGCGTCTCGAAAACATGTTTCTTCAACTCCGATTCGACGGAGAGGATCGCTTTAGCCAAACCAGCTTCCAAACAAGCTTTGAACTGAGGATAACTGTTGGCCAAGCGCAATAGCCTGTCCGTGGTAGTTGCCTGGGCCGTGAGAATTTCTCCGGCATGCAGGATGCAGTTACCAAATACCTCCCGCGCTAGGTATTCCTCATAATCCCAATCATATTCAAGATTATTGAACATGGATTCATCCGAGTACATTTTGGTGAGCTTATCGGTGACCCCCATGTAAATGGTTAACAGATCCCTGAAAAATGCCTCGCTCAGATCAAGTCCTTCACCCTGCACCAAGGCATTCATCAAAGTAGTGACGATATCGACGGCCATTCGGGTGAGGCCTTTGGACAGGTCGTCTTCGGAGACAGGCTGATGCTTGTGGTCGAAAGGTTCGATAGAAAAATCGACTTGGGCGGCACTCGACGCTTTACGGTAAATTTCGATCAGAGTGAAGATTTCCGCACCCCAGTTCGTGGAAAACCGCATTTTTTTCAACAGATCCGAGCGAAATGCAACCTCCCCGGAAAGCTGGTAATCGAATTGTAAAAGAAAATCGACCATGCCCAGCATTTTTTTGTCCTTGGATTCGATAAATTTTGTCTTGAGCGCAAGAAGCAGCGGGTCCAATAGAAGTCGTTTCGCACGACCGTACAGTCTTTGATTTGAAATACGGGCATAAGATGCTTTGGAAAATTCGTAATTGTGTACCACTACTGGATACAGAAGCCGATCCAACTGAATACAATCGAAAGAGCGGATATCCGCATCAAGAATCCCCACCACATTAGCATGCAGCGCTAGAGCGATACCAATCCCCAGAAAAATGTTTTTGCCTTTTCCCGGCTCCAGGGAGAGTATTCCAGCCTCGTTGAGCATCTGATAAATTTCACTGAACACAGGACCGTCATTCCACTGGATGATTGCCTGCTGGATGTTATGTTTATCGATCAGTTCCCTGAGAAGTTGCATCTCTGATTCTGAGGCTTGATCCAAACCGAAAATGATTTTGTCGAGATATTCTGCCTGGGACAGGTTCGCGAGAATATTTTCAAAAATGGGCTGGTTTCCCGACAGGGTGTATTCGCTGGCCAGCAGTGGGACGATCAGAACGGGTGTGTTTATGGTGGCATGTTGTTTCAACACCGCCGCAAGCTGTTGGCGATCCTGGTCGACCAGAATGCGAAATGTTGTCACCAGTCCGAAATTACGGGTGATTTCCCGCATGGCACACCTCCTATGTATAAAGGTCGCTTGAAAACATGACATAAGGCGGAGGAAATTATAGAACAGATTAACTCAAGATTCCCAACAAGGACTTCTGTCTTGTATTTAATTCCACCCTGCTTAACTCGGTTTAGCACTCCTTTAAGATACCCTGCAGCAAAAGATCTTTCCTGCTCTTCCAATAATGTGTCAAACTGCTCAACGTCCACCACGGGCGATGTCGTAAAATGAATCCCTGTCAATTTGTATAGGGCGACAGATACGGCCAAAGCGTTTCTCTGATCTGGAAAATCGATGGTGAAAACAAGATCATGTTCACCCATGACGGCATACATCGAAATGATTTTACCATTGTATTTCTTGATTATTTCGCGGGCCTTCTCTGTTCTCTCGGCTTTGATGTTCTTGATCGCTTCCGGTGAATACTTTCCAAACAATAAAAAGATAGACATGCGTAATCCCTCCTTTCTTTTTTATGTTTTTCGGTCTCATCCGCTGCGACTCGATAAAGCTGTCAGGGCAGGTGCTGTTCTGAAAAGTCGTAAATCGCGTTCAGCTGCAGGTCTGATAGAATTGTTGGTGGGCTGTCTAAAGACGGTTTGTTCAAACTAAATCTTATAATACTGGATTTGAATAAGATTGTCAAAAAAAAGGATTAGGGTTGCAGAAAATCAGAAACGTTAGAATATGCCCGACAGGCAATTGGAAGAAAAAACACTTGCGTAGTTTTCAAAGCGCCTATTCACATGCCCCATATATCAAAAACCATATCCATTTAATAGAGCAGATCTTTACATCACATTACAATTTTCTAGTAGACTTGAACATGGAAATCATCCACTATATTTTGAGCTTTCTCAGGATCAAAACACAGATTGTATTGATGTCGGAGTTAGGTGTATCTGGAAAGGGAATGTCGTTGATAATCGATATATGTAAATCACTGAATGCCAACCAATTCCTGATCCAGTCTTCGGCATTAAGATACTATGATGCAGTTCAATTTGAGTCGGCGGGCATTGAATTGGTCACCTTTAAAAAGCCTGAATATATATATCCCCAAATGTGGGGAGAATATATCGCCAATCTTTCTATCCTCGATATGATGTTCACTTGTGGAGCCAAATCCCGGGACATTGTAATAGTATAATGATTCCTTATCGGTTCAAACGGGTGGAATGGCCGCCGGGTTGCCTAAATGCCCTTTTGGGCAATTCTGTTTATGACAAAAGCCACTTGCTACTCGAGTACGTGTATATTTTTTTTCATGCAGATATCCTTAAGCTCCTTTGGCCAAACAGAAACAGTTACCTCTCCAAGATGAGCTGTTCGCAACAGATACATGAAGGTCCTGGCTTGTCCGATGCCTCCTCCAATGCTGAGCGGAATCCTGTCATGGATGATAGCCTGGTGGTATGGGAGATCAAGAAAATCCTCCTGGCCTGACAGCTTGAGCTGGATCTTGAGGGTCTCTTTAGTAACCCGTATACCCATCGACGTCAGCTCGTGGCGTCGTTGCGTCACTGGGTTCCACACTAAGATATCTCCGTTCAACCCATGATATTGCTCACCGTTCTTGACGATAGTCTCGACAGCCCAATCATCATAATCTGCGGCGCGCATCTCATGCGGGTAACCATCCTTCAAAGGCCAGCCAATGCCGATGATGAAAATCGCCGCAGCTTTCTCCATAAGAATTCGAGCCTCACGTTGTTTCCGCGGCAAATCCGGGTAGAAGTCGAGAATCTCTTCAGCGTGAAAAAATGTGAGTTCCTCTGGAAAATCAGGATATTTGGAGGTCTTGAGTTGTGGAAACACTTCCCGCACCATGTTACCCGCTCCCCAGATGACCTTCCATATTTTTGTAATGATGTCTTTAAGAAAATCGAGTGAACGCTGTTCCTCGGTCATAACCAGCTCCCAGTCCCACTGGTCCACATAGGCGCTATGATCGTGGTCGAGGAAGTAGTCCTTACGGACCGCCTTCATGTCAGTGCAGACGCCTTCGCCCACCTTGCAGCCAAACTGCTGGAGAGCCATACGTTTCCATTTTGTCGCGGCTTGGACTACTTGTGCTGTTATGGGGTTGTCAAGCCCCAGTCCGCAGGGGAACTCCACTGGTGTCCGCGATCCATCACGATCCAGATAATCGTTTACGCCGCTGTTCTTGTCAACAATAAGAGGAACCTGAACCATTTGTAGGTTGAGTTCCTTGCATAGGTTTGCCTCAATGTAATTCTTCAATGCAAAAACGGCCTTCATTCTTTCCATGGGAGAAAGAAGGGCTTCGTAATCATCGGGCAATTCTCTTGCCAAATCATCATAATCACCAATTCCCGGCCCCGCTAAGTCCGCTGTTTTATCTGCCATGTTGTTCCTCCTCCTTCATAGATTTGATTGCTTATTCAGTTTAATCCATTGACACATAAGTCATAATATTAAAGATCAGAATTACAAAATTACTTATGGAATTGTAGAAGAATATTCTTAAAACTGTATCTATTGATTGTTTGGGTAGAATATAATTGGCCGGTAACAATCGCTTTGGCTGCCAAAATGCCGCTCCGCACGGCAGCACCGATGCCTTCTCCCATATCAATGGTTGCAAGGCTGGCGGCATCGCCGATTACGAATGCTTGGTCAATTTGAACGGTTTCCCGCTTGTCTCTTAAAAAATAGCTGCACCCTTTAGGCTGGAAACGCCTGTGTTGCACCAGACCGAGACCGGTCAGTTTCTCAACCAGACCTTCCCAATGTTCAAAAATATTCTGGCCCCTTTGTTTCATCTTCAGGTACTTCCCGCCAATACCGATATTCAGGTAGCCATTGCCTTTGGGCACATACCAGGCGTAGCCCGGCAGTTTGTTGTCGAAAAACCAGAGGTGACACTCGCCATCGCTGTAATCATACGGAAACTCCTCCTCTACGGCGATGATTTTGTTGACCTCTTTTCGGGGATTGACTGGCCTGAAGAATGTCCGGTACACGCAACAGTTTGTTCCTCCAGCTCCCACAAGGTACTCACATCGATAAATACCATCGATGACGTAATGCTTACCCTCTTTGCGGATTTGTTTCACATTGTGTTCAAAAACCTTAACACCGGACCGTTCGATCAGCCAATCATCAAACTCAAAACGTCGGATCGAAAACTGTTTTGTCCTTACTGGAATTTTGCACCCGTAAAAATAATAGTTCAACCTGCGAAACACCAACATATGATGAGGGTATTCACCCCTATGGATGTGCAGATCCTCTATAACTCCGGGCGTAATCCAGCCGGCGCAGATCTTTGGACGGGGAAACGGTTTCTTGTCCAACAGAATTACAGGTACGTTCGATTGCTTCAATTTCCAGGCACAGGTAGAGCCAGCTGGTCCGCCGCCAACGATTATGACTTTAGAATCTATCATACCATCACCATCGATATCAGCTAAACCTACAGTTGGGCTGCTTTTTGCCGGGTTTCGTCATCACGACCTGCCACAGTTGCAGGCTCCGGGCTCTAAATGAACCCGCAGAGACCAACAGGTAAAATCGCCACATGCGATAAAACCGGTCGTCGTAATGGGCTTTCAAATCCGGCCAGGCTTTCTCAAAATTGTCATGCCAGGCCATGAGGGTTTTATCATAGTCCTCTCCGAAATTGTGCCAATCCTCCATGACAAACAATCCTTCCATCGCTTTTGAGATCTGTGCCATTGAAGGTATCATACTGTTTGGAAAAATATACTTGGTGGTCCAGCGGTTGGCGGTAGTGGAGCTGTGGTTGCCGCCGATGGTGTGGATGAAAGCGATGCCATCGTCCTTGAGGGTTTCATTGGTTCTCTGCATGTAGATTCGATAGTTTTTATAGCCCACATGCTCCATGATGCCAATGGATATAACGCGGTCATATTTCCCGCTGATGTTGCGATAATCCTCCAACAGAATTTCAACTGGCAAGCCTTTGCACATCTCCCTCCCGAGTTTAGCCTGCTCTTTTGATACGGTCATCCCGGTCACCTGAACACCGTATTTCTCGGCAGCATATTTGGCAAAGGCTCCGAAGCCACAGCCGAATTCCAGTACCGTCATTCCCGGCTCTAAACCGATTTTTCTGCAGATCAAGTCCAGCTTAGCTTCCTGGGCTGCATCCAGATTGTTGCTGTTTTTCCAGTATGCGCAGGTGTACAACATACGTCTGTCCAGCATAACCCTGTATAGGTCATTGCCCACGTCATAATGCTTTTCACCTACCTGAAAGGAACGGCTGGGTTTTTGAAGGTTAGAGATCCTGGACCTGAGCACAGCCCGCCTTAGCTTCCAGCTTTTTTCAATCTCCTTGCGGATATTGGTTCGGGCCACCCTGTCAGCCAATTGATCCAAGCAGACACAGGTCCACCAGTCGTCCATGTAGGCTTCACCAAGACCCAAAATACCGTCATGCAAGATTCGTTTATATAGATTTTCATTTTTCACCAGAATGTCATAGGGTTTGTCCCCGTTGATGGTAATACCGGCGCTATCTAACAACCGGGCTACGAAATCCTTTGCTTGATTATTAGTCATACCGAAAACCTCCTGGAATAATCAAAAATGAGCGTGACCGAACATTTTGTAAATGTTAGGTCCGGCAGGCCTTTGTAGGAACAAAGCAATTTTAGAAAGGAATCATGCTTTAGCCGTACATATTCACGACATCAACACATCATCCGCCTATACAGATACCAATTTTCTTACGAGAATGCAAAAAAGGGCAAATCCCACAGAAGTTAAGCTGCCCTTTTTCAACAATAAATCTTCAAAATATAATTGTTACGATTAAAAGGATAAAATCGCGGACAGTGGATCACTCGACGTTCAGATCAAATCGCCAGTCATCTGGTTAGAGATTTGAACAATCTTATAGATTTGTAATTGCTGTGATTGAACTTAATATACTGATATCACCTTTAATATCGATCAAATCAACTGTTGGATAGTGTTTTATAGAGATATTGATTTACGTATTGATTCAAAGGTTATCAGTAATCGGCCGTTCCGATGGCTTCACGATAGTTTTCAATGATGTCGAGTGCCTCGGCTTCTGATGAAATGTGCTTGATCGACTCGCGGAACCTGCTGCTGTGAGGCATCCCTTTTACAAACCAGCCCAGGCGGCTACGCAGCATGTAGCAGGCGTTTTCTTCCCCCAGATAAATCACCGACTCACCCAGGTAGCGAACCATCATATCGAACCGCATGTCCAGGGTCGGCACCCGGACGGCCTCTCCCCGGAAAAGAGCTGCCACCTGTGAAAAAATCCAGGGGTTGCCGATGGCTCCCCTGCCGATCATGACCGCATCGCACCCGGTTTCATTCTGCATTCTGACGGCATCTTCTGCAGTGACAATGTCACCGTTGCCGATAACCGGAATCCTGCACTGTTCCTTTATCACCTTGATCAGGGACCAGTCCGCCTTTCCGCCAAACCCCTGGCTGGCCAACCGCGGGTGTATGGCAATAGCATCCACGCCGTAATCCTCCGCTATCCTGGCTGTCTCGAAGGCCTGGTCACCTGTCCGGTCCCAGCCGGTTCTGATTTTTATGGTAAGCGGAATTTTGACCGCCTTTCTGACGGCATCGATAACAGCTTGTGCTATATCGGGTGTGCGCATCAAGGCCGAACCTGAACCCGACTTCAGAATCTTCCTGACCGAGCAGCCAAAATTGATGTCCAGAATGTCCGCTCCGGAAGCTTCGATCATGCAGGCGGCTTCTGCCATGACAGCCGGTTCTGCACCAAAAATCTGCACGGACAACGGCTTTTCCCGGGCATCGCTGTCCATGATTTTCTGTGTTTTCCGGGATTGGTAAACAAGTCCGTACGAACTAACCATCTCCGAACAGACCAGCCCGCACCCCTCCTCCTTGGCCATGAGCCGCATGGGCAGGTTGGTAATGCCTGCCAGCGGTGCAAACACGGTCATATTGTCCAGGGTGACGTTCCCGATTTTCACATGTTGATTCAGTTTGCTCAATTTTCCACAACCCTAAAAAAAAATTAACCACAAAGGCACAAAGCACACAAAGAATAACCTATATTTAGCCGACGCATAGTATTCATCGCCGAACGGTCCGACTGGTTCACGAGCAGGATAAAATTTGACAGATCAAATTATTCGAAAATTAACATTGAAGATCCAACGTCAAATCAAAAAGACATTCATCACGAAAGCACGAAAAAATGAAAACACGAAAATTATCCCAAACATTTCGTGCTTTCTGAATTTCATGTTTTCGTGATTCATTTATTATAGATTCCTTTTTCAATGCGCAGGGTCTTCTGTCCTCCGTCCCCTGGGGTTGGGTCAAGTCCTGATTAAAAGTTGTCGCCTAAGTTTTTATTACTGGCAACCAGCTTCTGGCAGGGATAAATCCCTGCGCTACATGGTTGGTTCGAAGAATGGGCATGTTGGCCAGGGCATCACCCCTGCATAAGCCTCTGATCCCTCCCTACTCCTTACTACTTACTCCCTACCGATCTCTCTGGGTCGGTTCTCTGGCCTCCGTCCTCTGGTCTCTGCCTACTGCCTACTCCTTACTGCCTACTGGGGTTCTGCGGTCTCCGTCCTCTGTCCTCTGAGGCTCTGGCCTCTATTGTTCTGTTTTCAGTTCTCTGTCGGGCTAGCATAGCAGTAGAGGCATCGGTGACCACAGGGGTGCTCCTTGTACGACCCGATATCCACGGACACGCTGCACCCGCAACCTGCCTTTACCCGCTGCCCGGCATCCTTTCTCAACAACAGATCATCTCCGTATAACTCTGCCAGCTGCCTGCCGGGTACACAAGAACTGGCCTCGATGTAAAGATCAGCAGGCAGCTTTGCCAAAAGATCCCCTTCACAGCACATCTGGAGCACTATCTTGTAAGGCGCCAGCGTTTCCTGCATCTGATACAGAATATCGATCTTTTTCTCAATGGGCGGATCATAAAACATGAACCCGTCCATCTTCTGCACTCGTTTTTTAATCTTGGGGTAAAAATCCATAAAACTGGTGATACAACGCTCGATACCAGCATCAAAGGCAGCTGCCGCTATTTCCGGAAAATCCGCCAAATTGTCTTGGTGGCTGCCGTCTCCTGAAGTAAAAAAACTCAAAGGGTCGAAACGCCAGTTAACAGCCCTGGCGCCCCATTGCCTTGAAAGGCTGCTCAGCTGTTCAAATCTGTTTTCAAGCGAGGGCATTGCCGGCTCCAAAACCGGCACGGCCGAGTTGATGGTAAAGTTGAAAAAAAGATGATACCCCATTTCCTCCAACCGCTTGCCGTACTCCCCGGTGATGAATGGCCCGAAGTTCTTGGACCAGAACACAATGCTGTGAACCTGGTCCGGCCCTGCCGACACCACTTTTGTACGGTTGTTATAGGGGTTGACGACCCGGAAGCTACCCTCGTGCAGGCATTTCATAAACCAGGGCAAGTAAAAGGCCGGGATATCGGTGCGCCGGGAAGCGGAAATAATTGTTTTCACAGCCACGACGTCACTCTTTTTTAAATCCCTTGAACGAGATAACGTTGTCCTTGGTTGGCTTTTCTTCGGTTGGCTTTTCTTCGATTGGGTGCGTTTCCTCTTCCTCCATGGGAATTTCCGGCGCAACGACCTTCTCCAAACGCATTTTTTTTCCGTTCATGGTAAAGGTGTCGCCATTAATGTAGACGTCTTTCAAAATCCAGGTGGTTATCTGCAAGGGAACCTGCAGCAGCAACAGGGTGATGTGATACCAATCCGGCTTGGAATCCGGCAGGATGCTCTCGACCCGTGCAAAGGAGAGGGGTTGTTCTTCTATGTATATCAGGACAATATCATTTTCCACAGCCATCGGTGATCACCTCGTTTATCTAAATTGGTGCGTCATATATAATCTTCACTTATCTCAAAGCTTATAGTATAGCAGGTTGAACGATGTGCATCAATATTTCTCCTAAAGTGAGCGTTTCAAATGAAAGATTACCATTTTAAAGTCACTCAGCTTTTGTTATGTTTGTTAGACTTTTTTCAATATGCGGGGAGTCCGTTTATCATGTGATTCCGCTCCGGACATAATGGAGAATACCAAGGGTCAAGTGATTGTATATAGCAGCAAAATAAATATATGACACAAACAATTCATATCGAGGTGCTGACATGACAACAAAATGGGTTTATCTCTTCAACGAACTCGACCAGGCTGAAAACCACATGGACAATGATTGGGACAAGGTGCGCGGTCTTCTGGGCGGCAAAGGCGCCAATCTGGCCGAAATGGTACGCATCGGCGTACCGGTGCCTCCGGGTTTTACGGTAACCACAGAGGCCTGCAACGCCTACCTGGCGGCCAAGAGCGTCTTTTCCGAAGAAATCTGGGACCAGGAAATTGCAGCCCTGAGGTACATCGAAGCCGAAACAGGCAAGACATTGGGTTCCACAGAAAAACCCCTTTTGGTCTCCTGCCGATCCGGCGCCAAGTTTTCCATGCCGGGCATGATGGATACCGTTCTGAATATAGGCCTCAATGACAAAACCGCAGCAGCCATGGTCGAACTGACCGGCGATGAACGCTTTGTCTTCGACGCCTACCGCCGTTTGATCCAGATGTTCGGCACGGTGGTCATGGGCCTGGAAGACGACATTTTTGAAGAAGTTATTACGCTTTCTAGGGAAAAAGCCGGCGTGGACTCAGACGCAGAATTGTCGGCATCCGATTGGAAGGACATCACCCGGCAGTTCAAAACGGTTTTCCGGCGCAATGCCAACCGCGACTTTCCCATGGACCCATACGAACAGATGATGCTGGCCACGGAAGCCGTGTTTAAAAGCTGGAACGGCAAACGTGCCGTGGATTACCGTAATGCCGCCAATATCCCGCACGATCTGGGCACAGCCGTCAGTATAGTGACCATGGTTTTCGGAAACATGGGGGATGACAGCGCCACCGGCGTTGCCATGACCCGCAACGGTTCCACGGGTGAAAAAATGATCGAGGGCGATTTCCTGATCAATGCCCAGGGTGAAGACGTGGTGGCCGGTATCCGCATGACCAAGGACATATCCCAACTGCGCGATGAAATGCCCGCCGCCTACAAGGAGTTCGAAGATATTGCAGAACGCCTGGAAAAGCATTACCGGGAAATGCAGGATGTCGAGTTCACCATCGAAAAAGAAAAACTGTGGATGCTGCAGACGCGCGACGGCAAACGCACCGCCCAGGCAGCCGTGCGCATTGCCGTGGATATGGTCGAGGAAGGCCTCATATCCAAAAAAGAGGCTGTGCTGCGGGTGACACCAGAGCAGGTCGATTTCTTTTTGCACCCCCAGTTTAGCCTGGAGGCCGTCGATGTGGCCAAGGAAATGGGGAATCTCCTAGCCACGGGACTGAATGTATCCCCGGGAGCCGCCATCGGGGTGGTCGCCCTGGATGCCGACCTGGCCGAAGTTTGGTCAAAAGAGGAAAACAAGCGGGTCATCATGGCGCGCCCGGAAACCAAACCGGACGACGTCCACGGCATGCTGGCCGCCCAGGGCATCATTACGAGCCGCGGTGGGCGTACAAGCCACGCGGCCCTGGTAGCGCGCCAGTTCGGCAAGCCGGCGGTGGTGGGTGTCTCGGATCTTAAAATCGATATGGCCAAACGCCAGATCGAGGTCGGGGACACGGTAATCAGGGAAGGGGAGTGGTTGTCCATTGACGGCACCATCGGAGAAATTTACACAGGCCAACTCGAAACCATCATACCCGATATAAAAGACCCCTGGTTGGAAAAACTGCTTAAGTGGGCGGATGAACACCGCCGGCTGGGTGTCTGGGCCAATGCCGATTACCCTGTGGATGCGACCAGAGCGCGTGACTACGGCGCCGAGGGCATCGGGCTCTGCCGTTCAGAACACATGTTTTTCGAACCGGAACGTCTCCCCTTTATCCAGAAAATGATCATGACGGATCTTCCCTTTGAAAGGCAGGAAGCCCTGGATGCGTTGCTTCCTTTTCAGCGGGAAGATTTTGCCGGGCTGTTCCGCGCCATGGACGGCCTGCCGGTTATCATCCGGTTGCTCGATCCGCCTTTGCACGAGTTTCTTCCCAACAACATCGTGCTGATGCGGGAGCTCTCCGACCTCAAGATACGGCTGCAGCATGCCGGCAACCTGCAGGATATAGATGCCCTGCTGGACCAGGTTAAGAAGAAGGAAAAAATGCTCAAACGGGTGGAAAGCATCCGCGAGGAAAACCCCATGCTGGGACTCAGGGGCGTCCGCCTGGGCATCCATATCCCCGAACTCACCAGCATGCAGGTCCGTGCCATTTTCGAGGCCGCCTGCCTGGTATCCAAAGAAGGCGGCGATGTGCACCCGGAAATCATGATCCCCCTGACCAGCCACGTCAATGAGTTGAAGGTTCAGCGCGCGGTCCTGGAAGAAGAGGCCCTGAGGGTCATGCGCGAAAAGAAAATGCAGATCGATTACAAATTCGGAACCATGATCGAAATCCCCAGGGCGGCTTTTACGGCAGATCAGATTGCTGAATTTGCCTCCTTCTTCTCCTTTGGAACCAACGATCTGACCCAGACTACATTTGGAATTTCCCGAGACGATGCAGAATCCAGCTTCATGATCGAGTACATGGAAAACGGCATTTTGCCAGACAATCCCTTTGCCACCATCGACAAAGACGGCGTGGGCGAGCTCATGAAAATTGCCGTGGCCAAAGGCCGCAGTGTGAATCCAGACCTGGAATGCGGCATCTGCGGTGAGCACGGTGGTGAACCGCGCTCCATCAAACTTTGCCATGAACTCGGTTTGACCTATGTCTCCTGCTCGCCTTTCCGGGTACCCATTGCCCGATTGGCGGCGGCACATGCGGC
>JBDLJD010000116.1:0-14219 GCA_039714495.1 Thermodesulfobacteriota bacterium | reverse complement strand
AAATAATCAAAAACTGGGGATTGCACCATGACAATAAGTTTTATGCCCGACTTGAAGAGTGTTGAACAGTTGCGTGACCATCAGCTCGAAGGACTTAAGTGGACGGTTGACCACGCCTACCGTGGATCACCTTTCTACAACGCAAAGCTCGGCGCGGCCTGGGTGGAACCGGGCGATATCAACTCCCTCGAAGATATCCGCAAACTCCCCTTTACGACGGCGGACGATCTGAGAGACGGCTACCCATTTCCGCTCTTGTCCGTACCCGCATCCGAAGTCGTAAGAATACATGCCTCTTCCGGAACTACCGGGAAGAAGAAAGTGTTGACCTATACCCAGAAAGATATTGACGACTGGACCCATTTTTTTGCGCGCTGTTACGAAATGGCCGATCTTACCCGTGAGGACAAGGTTCAGATTGCGGTCGGCTACGGAATATGGACTGCCGGGGCAAGTTTTCAGGCAGGATGTGAGCGCTTCGGCGCTATGGCGCTGCCGGTGGGGCCGGGCAACGTGGATATGCAGTGCCAGTTCCTGGCTGACCTTGGTTCGACCGTCATGTGCTGCACGGCAAGCATGGGACTCCTCATGGCCGAGGAAATCGAACGCCGCAATTTAAGGGACAAGATCGCCCTGAAAAAGATGATTTTCGGGTCTGAAAGAAGCAGCGACACCATGCGCAGGCGCATCAAGGATCTTCTGGGGCTCGAAGATATGTTCGACATTCCGGGCATGACCGAACTATATGGCCCTGGCACCGGACTGGATTGTGCCTGCCACGAGGGTATTCACTACTGGGCGGATTATTACATCCTGGAAATTCTGGACCCGGAAACACTGGAGCCGGTTCCCGAGGGGCAACCCGGGGAGATGGTGGTGACCACCCTTTGCAAGGAGGCGGCGCCCCTTATCCGCTATCGGACGCACGACCTGACGCGGATGATTGCCAAACCCTGTTCCTGCGGCAGTATCCTGCCCATGCACGACAGAATTCTGGGACGTTCCGATGACATGATCATCTTCAAGGCGGTCAATATTTATCCTGGTCAGATCGACGAGGTGCTCTCCGGGGTTCCCGGGATCGGAAGCGAATACCAGGTACAGCTTGACAGGGGGGAGGATGGCAGGGACCGCATGCTCCTGCGTGTGGAACGCGAACCCGATGCCCCTGAAGCCGGAACCGAAGAGATTGTCCAAAGGGTTGTGCATGCGATAAAGAACAACATCATGGTCACCTGCAGCGTCGACATTATGGGCTACGGTGCTTTGCCCCGTTCGGAGAGAAAATCCAAACGCATTTACGACAACCGGATGACCTAAATTTTCATGCGTTTACGCTCACACTTAACATGGAGAATAAATATTACCAAGCAAAGCGCATGATCATTTTACATGTATTCACGAAAATTTAGATGGGGAGACATTTACATGATCGATTACGACTATTTGAAACCCACCAGCCTCGACGAGGTGTTTGACCTCATGAAAACATACGGTTCACAAGCGGAACTGGTAGCCGGAGGAACCGATGTCATGGTGTTCATTAAACAGGGAAATAGATCACCCGAGGTGCTCATATCTCTGCGAGGACTGACAGATCTCAGCTACATTCGAAAAAAGGGGGGGTATCACATCGGCGCTCTTGCGACCCACAGCATGCTGGAAAAGTCGCCGCTGGTTCAGGAAGAACTCACGGCGCTTTACCAGGGTGCTTCACAGGTGGGCTCCATCCAGGTGAGGAACATGGGGACGCTGGGGGGAAACATCTGCAATGCCGCTCCTTCAGCTGACACGGCCGCTCCTTTGCTGGTACTGGACGCCGTCGCAGTACTGCAAAGCCACGACGGCCAAAGACGGGTGCCCATCGAAGAATTTTTCATCGGCCCCTCGGAGACGGTAAAAAAAGATAATGAGGTGCTGGTGGAGATTGAAATTCCCGAGAAGATGGGCAGGTTCAAAACAGCGTACTGCAAACATGCGCGCAGGCAGGCCATGACACTGCCGATCATCGGCGTGTCAGTAGGGGTTTTGCTTGAAAAAGATGTGATCGCAGATGCCCGCATCGGCTTGACCGTGGCCGCCCCAACACCCATCCGGGTGCGCCAGGCCGAGGACTTTTTGAAGGGCAAACCTTTTGAGGAAAAGGTTTTGCTGGAGGCCGGTGAGATTGCCTCTTCTCCTGAGTGCTGCATGCCCCGCGACAGCCTGCGTTGTGAAGGCTGGTACCGGGAAGAGATGGTCAAGATGCTGATCCCGAGAGTGGCCATGGCGGCGGTGGAAGGCGGATAGACCGGAACATGTGAACTCGGAATATCGAGAATGGATAAATCGAGAATCGTTAAATGGTCAAATAGTGCTTTTGGCAAATCGCTGGTTGCTCCCAATTTGACGATTTTCCTATTTAACGATTTAACATCTTGTCGAATTAACGATTTGACGAATCACCAACTCTAATAAAAGGTAACGCACATGAAAAAAGTCTCAGTATCATTTACGTTGAACGGGGATGAGGTCTCGGCCGATGTTCCGATTACCTGGACCCTTTTGAAAACCCTGCGGGAAACGTTTGAGTTGACAGGCGCCAAGGAGGGCTGCGGCGTGGGCGAATGCGGTGCCTGCACGGTGATCGTGGATGGCCAGACCGTGAATGCCTGCATTTACCCGGTTCCTGAAATTGAAGGGAGGCATGTGTCCACCATAGAGGGGCTGGCGGATAAGGAGGGAAATCTCGACCCCCTGCAGACGGCATTTCTCGAAAACAACGGCGTGCAGTGCGGTTTCTGCACATCGGGGATGATCATGTCGGCCAAATCGTTGCTGCATGACAATCCCAACCCGAGTGAGGATGAGATCCGAAGCGCCATATCAGGCAACATCTGCCGCTGTACAGGCTACGTTCAGATTGTGGAATCCGTAGATCTGGCGGCGAAGAAAGCATGAAGATGAGAACTTGGGAAGTTGAGAATCGCTAATTTTCGTCATATAGAAAATCGAGAATCGTTAAATGGTGTTTTCAGCATAGGGCTTTTTGCTTATTCAATTTAACGAATACATCAATTTGACGATTTAACGGAAATTATCGACTTAACAATTTAACCAAATTTGTAGCGACGAAGTCGCGTTTAATAACAACGGCGTAGCCGGTGTTATCTTTGGAGGACGGATGGCAGAATACCAATACATTGGCAAGAGCATTCCCAGAACTCACGAGATAGACAAAGTTACGGGCAGAGCGATTTATATCGACGACCTCAAATTGCCCGGCATGCTTTACGGAAAAATTTTGTACAGCAGCTATGCGCACGCACGCATAAAACGCATCGACACCACCCGGGCCAAGCAACTCCCAGGGGTGCGCGTGGTGTTGACCGGCTACGACATCCCGGACGTTCGCGTGGGGTTTATCAAAGACCAGACCGTGTTGAAAAGGGATGTGGTGCGGCAGTTCAGGGACGAAGTGGCGGCCGTTGCAGCCACAAGCCCTGAAATAGCACGGGAGGCCCTTGATCTCATTGAAGTGGAGTACGAGGAGTTGCCCGGGCTGTTCGATCCTTTTGAGGCCATGCAGGCGGACGCCCCACTGGTGCATGAATTGGATGCTCGCGGACGGCCATTGCGCACGAACATTTTGCCATTGCCCTGGAAATTCAGCGCCGGAGACATCGAAGAGGGGCGCCGCCAATCAGCCTTTACCGTGAAAGATCGCGTGACCACGACATGGGTGAACCAGTGCTGTATGGGAACCAGCGGCTGTGTGGCTGATTTTGATGCCAACAACAATCTGACCCTCTACAACCAGACCAACGTGATTTTCGGTGCCAAACAGAGAATTGGGGATTATTTTTCCAAAATCGGGTTGAAGGGAAAAAAGATCCGGGTTAAAAATGTGGTAGTCGGCGGCAGTTTCGGCACCAAACTGGACACGGACATATACGAATTCATCTGCATTCAGCTGGCCCTGAAAACAAAAAAACCGGTCAAGATCCTTTTTACCCGTGAAGAGGAATTCAAAGCTCTGCCGCCCAGACAGCCGGCGATTTTCAATATCGAGCAGGGGTGCGACAAGGAGGGCCGGCTGACTTTTCGCCACGCCGAAGCTGTGCTGGACAACGGCGCCTACACCTCCTGGGGCGTCACCACCCCGTCGGTCATGATGACGCCCATGTCTTCGCTTTATCGGGTGCCCAACGTGTTTTTCAAGGCTGAGTGCGTTTACACCAACAACATCTACTGCCAGGCCATGCGGGGGTATGGCACGCCCCAGGCGACCTTTGCCGTGGAGACCTCCATGGATCGTCTGGCTGAAGCAGCCGGCATCGACCCGGCGGAATTCCGGATCATCAACCGGAATGAGGCCGGCGACATAACGCCCATGAAACTCAAGATTACCTCCTGCGGTCTGCTGGAGTGCATCGAGGCGGTAAAGGAAAAGATTCAATGGGATGAGAAAAAAGGCCTACAGAAAGACAGGGGGGTGGGCATGGCATCCCTTATTCATGTGGCCGGCGGCGCGCGGGTGTACAAGTCGGACGGGCACGGTATCCGTATTAAAGTGGACGAGGAGGGCAGTGTCGACGTTATCAGCGGAGGCACCGACCAGGGCCAGGGGTCCTTCACCGTTCTGGCCCAGATCATTGCCGAAACCATGGGGTTTACACCGGATGACGTTTCGTTTACCATAGGCGACACCGCCTTAGGGTTATGGGATGCGGGAACCCACGCCAGTCGCCACACTTTTGTGGCCGGCAACGCATGCATTCTTGCCGCGGAAAAGGTGCGCCGGCAGATTCTCGAGATGAGCGCCGAACTGATGCCCAGAATCATCCAGTACGGACTGAAGCGCAAGGCCCGCATGGACAAGGAATTCCAGGTCCCGGACATTGATTTCAACCTGATGACCGATCCGGAAAACCTGGACATTAATAATCGCATTGTCTGTCTCAAAAGCGATCCCGACAATCCTCTTTACCAGATTGACGTGACCCAGATACTCCGGCAGGGCCTGCATGTGGGCACGGGGGAGAGTAAAACAGTTATGGCTGAAGTATTCTACGACCCGCCCACCCAGATGCTGGACAGGGAATTCAAAGGCAACTACTCCATGACCTACGCTTTCGGCACTACCGGGGCCGAAGTGGAGGTGGACCGTGCAACCGGTCAGGTGAAGATCCTCAACCTGGTGGCCGCCCACGACGTGGGCCAGTCCATCAACCCTGCCCTGATCCGGGGGCAGATATACGGGGCGGCCTATACCGGCGTAGGGTATGCCCTAACCGAAGAAATCAAGGTACAAAAGGGCAAGGTCATGAACCCCAATTTCAGAGACTACCAGATCCTCACAGCCCGCGACAGGATTCCGGTGGAGGCTGTGGTGGTGGAAAAGGGTGATGAGGACGGCCCTTATGGCGCCAAAGGCATCGGTGAACCGGGCCTCGTACCCACGGCCCCGGCCATTGCCAACGCCATATACGATGCCATCGGTGTGCGCATCAAGGAACTTCCCATCACCCCCGAAAGGGTGCTGGATGCCATTAAGGCCAAGGAAGGCGATGACGTGTGTTGAGGATGGTGCATTCGTTAAATCGTCAAATCGAGAATCGTCTAAGACCTTGAACTTATGAGCATGGGAGGTTGTGAAGTTGAGGTATCGAGAATCGTCAAATGGTGCTGTTGGAGAGTTGCTGCTTGCCTCCCAATTTAACGATTTGACGACTCGACAATATGACCCACCAAACACGTAACATAAAAAGAGGAGGTCACATCATGAAGAGACAGGCTATTCTAATGGTTACCATTTTCTTTCTGCTGTTTACGTTTGGGGCTGTGACCATGCCCACCGCGTCAACCGCCGGCCCGGTTAAACTGAGTTACGCCAATTTCCCACCCCCGGTCACATTTCCCTGCGTCCAGATGGAACGTTGGAAAACTGAAGTTGAAAAGCGCACCAAAGGCAAGGTGGTCATCAACACATTCCCGGGGAGCACGCTGCTTGGCCCCAAGGACATGATGGATGGCGTCATTGCCGGTACGGCCGACATCGGCAACCTGTGCCAGGCGTACCAGCCCGGCAGGTTTGTTTTGTCCAATGCCACCGCTCTGCCCCTTGGGATACCCAATGCACGGGTTGGCAGTCTCGTGCTGTGGGAGCTATACCAGAAATATAACTTTAAACCTTTTGACAAGGTAAAAGTATTGACGATGTTCACCACGGCTCCCGCGAACATCATGTCCAAAATTCCCATTCGGAATCTTGACGACATCCAGGGGGTATCGCTCCGGGCCTCCGGCGGAGCTGCCCAGATATTGAAGATATGGGGCGCCAATCAGATCGGCATGCCCATGTCCGCTACGCCCGAAGCTCTGCAGAAAGGCACGGTTCAGGGCCTTTTTTCCTCGCTCGAGGTGATGAAGGATTTCAAGTTCGCCGAACTCTGCAAATATGTCACCATGACCCAAACGCCGATTTATCCTTTTGCCGTGGTGATGAACATGGATAAATGGAATTCTTTGCCCAAGGATGTTCAGAAGGTCATGGAAGATCTGGGTCGAGAACAGGCCGAGTGGACCGGCAAGTACATGGATAAAATTGCCGGGGAATCCGTTGCCTGGTCCAAAGCCAATCAGGGGGTTGAGTTCATCGTACCTGCCGACAAGGCTCAGTGGGATGCGAGGCTGGCGCCGATTGTCGACGCGTGGATCGCTAAAAAGGAAAAAGAAGGTTACCCGGCCAAAGAGATCGTGGCCGACATCCAGGCGCTTATTAAGAAATATGCAGAATAAATTTGAATTCCCCGCCGTTCGCGGCGGGGAATTCAAATTTGAACGACCACTTTCGGTGAAAGGTACTGCATGCATACTCTGGACAGGTTGGCCCAGATTTTGGTGAAAACATTGGTGTTCGCAGGGGGCGTGTGCCTGGTGTCAATGATTTGTCTGACCTGCGCCAACATCTTTTTCCGGATGGTCTGGTTTCCCATTCGGGGCACATTTGAGTTCATGGGCTATTTTGGGGCCATCGTAGCGGCATTTGCCTTGGCCTACACTGAAATCAAACGAGGGCATATCGCCGTCGATGTCCTGGTCAATCGCTTTTCATTGAAGACGCAGAAGTATCTGCATGTCTTGAACAGTCTCGTCTGTTTTTTGTTCTTTGCCGTCGCCACCTGGCATATCGTCAAAAAGGCAAATGTTTTGCGGCAAACAGGTGAAGTCACCGAAACGCTGCAGATCATTTACTACCCTTTTACCTATGCCGTGGCCCTGGGATTTGGGGTTCTTTGCCTGGTACTGCTCGCCAATGCCGCTAAAGCGCTGTTTCAAACAAAGGAGAATACAAATTGAGCCTGGCCCTGGTGGGTATTCTTGGAATCGTTGTCCTGCTTTTGATCATGTTTTTTTTGGGCATGCCCGTGGGGTTTGCCATGGCCCTGGTTGGCTTCTCTGGATTTTGTTACGTCATATCCCTCAAAGCTGGGCTGAACATGGTCAGTTCCGTGCTGTGGGAGACGCTTGCTAAATACGGTCTGACCGTCATTCCCCTGTTTATTTTCATGGGCCAGGTGGCCTTCTACTCGGGCGTCAATGAAAAGTTGTACAAGGCGGCCTACAAGTGCGTGGGCCAGATCAGGGGGGGCATTGCCATGGCCACAATTATGGCGTGTGCGGCCTTTGCCGCCATCTGTGGCTCCAATGCCGCCACCGCCGCGACCATGACCACCGTGGCTCTGCCCGAGATGAATAAGTTCAAATACAACAAAATGCTTAGCACCGGGGCTATTGCCTGCGGCTCGACCCTGGGGGTGGTGATTCCGCCCAGTGTGGTATTGATTATCATCGGATTGTCCACCGAGCAGTCCATTGCCAAACTTTTTTACGGTGGTATTGGTGCCGGCATCCTGCTGGCAGTATTTTTAATGCTCACCGTGTACCTTGTTTGCCGGGTCAACCCAGACTGGGGCCCTGTGGGCCCCCGGACGACTTTCCTGGAAAAAATAAAATCTCTTTCCGGGGCTTTTGAAATGGTCCTCTTGTTTTTTCTGGTGATGCTGGGGCTTTATTTTGGATTTTTCACTCCCACCGAAGCCGGTGCAGTCGGGTCTCTGTTTGCGGTGCTGATCGCCGTCTTACGGCGGAGCCTGAACTGGAAAGGATTTATCAGTTCAATAACCGATACACTGCGGGTGTCCTGCATGGTGATCATGATCGTTGCCGGTGCCATGATTTTCGGTAGGTTTTTGGCGGTGACGCGCATTCCTTTTGATATTGCCACGTGGGTGGTTTCCCTCCCCGTTCCCAAGACCGGCATCCTTATGATCATCATCTTCATCTATATCATCGGCGGGGCCGTCATGGACGCCCTGGCCCTGCTGCTGATAACGATCCCCATATTTTTTCCCGTGGCCATGGAACTGGGGTATGATCCCATCTGGTTTGGGGTCACCATTACCGTGGTGACAACGCTGGGTGCGGTGACACCGCCGGTGGGAGCCACCACCTATGTGGTGGGGGGCATGGCCAAAGACGTGCCGCTTCAGGATGTATTCAAGGGGGTGACTTATTTTCTGCCGGCCTATATTCTGTGTATTCTCATCCTGATGATGTTTCCCGGTATGGTTACCTTCTTGCCGGATTTGCTGAAATAGATCGAGAATGGTTAAATGGTTAAATCGATAAATAGTGAGATGTGAGGTGTGAATGGTGATTCGTCAAATGGTGCTGTTTGCGAGTTGCTGATTACCTCCCAATTTAACGATTTGACGATTTGACGACTCTCAATTTACAATTCTCGCTGTCACAAGTTCACAGGTTCAATATTTTAGACGAGAGTCATCCATGACCAAACTCATCTACCTCGACAATGCCGCCACCTCGTTTCCCAAGCCGCCCCAGGTTCAGGAAGCCATGGTGCATTACATGAACGAGGTGGGTGCCAACCCGGGCCGCGGCGGACACAAGCTCTCAACCCGGGCATCTTCCATCGTGCAGGCCGCCCGGGAAAACATTGCCGCCCTGTTCAATATTAAAGATGCTTCTCGTATCGTGTTCACCCTCAATGTGACCGAAGCGCTCAATACCGTGATAAGCGGTGTCCTCAATCCGGGTGACCATGTTCTCACCACTTCCATGGA
Organism: Thermodesulfobacteriota bacterium; assembly: GCA_039714495.1. Classification (GTDB taxonomy): domain Bacteria; phylum Desulfobacterota; class Desulfobacteria; order Desulfobacterales; family B30-G6; genus JAJDNW01. The sequence continues at coordinate 5,091 of JBDLJD010000116.1, read as the reverse complement.
ACACAATTCGGTGATGCGTCCCCTGAAGCACCTGGAGGCATCCGGTGTGATCAGCGTGACGACCGCACCGTGTGATCACAAAGGGTTTTTGAAAATCGATGCATTCAAGCGTCTGATCCAGCCGGATACAGCGCTGGTAGTCGTCAATCACGCTTCCAATGTTTGCGGCACTGTCCAGGATCTCAGGAAAATCAAGGAAGCCATCGGACCCATCCCCATGCTAGTGGACGCTGCCCAGACAGCCGGATGTTTTCCCATCGATGTGGCGGCTGACAACATCGATTTCCTGGCATTTACCGGCCACAAAGGTATGTTGGGCCCGCAAGGCACCGGTGGATTCTACATAAGGGAAGGGTTGAGCGTGCGCCCCCTCAAGCGGGGCGGTACGGGAAGCGTTTCCGAAGAGATGGAACAGCCGGAATTTCTACCGGATGCCCTTGAAAGCGGCACCCAGAACAATGTCGGTATTGCAGGTTTGGGCGCGGCTGTCGCATTTATCCTTGATAAGGGCTTGGAAAATATACGGAAACATGAAGTTGCCCTGACCGCCGACTTGCTGAAAAAGCTATACGATGCAGCCGGCCTGACCATTTACGGGCCTTTGGATGCCGAGCTTCAGACCGCCACGCTGTCCATCACTTTCGACAGCATCATGCCCATGGACGACGACCCTGGGTTCACCGGTTGCGGGTCTATCAACCTGGCATGGATGGAAGAGGGCATTCCCGTGGGTGAGGCAGGGGACCGCCTGGATGACGAGCACGACATTCTGGTGCGCGTGGGGCTGCATTGTGCCCCCATGGCCCATAAAACCCTGGGGACCTATCCGGACGGTACAGTGCGTCTCAGCTTGGGCTATTTCAACACGCCCGAGGACGTCGCCTTTGCGGCGGATGCCATCAAAAAAATACTTACCAATTAGTAGCCGTATGGGTTTTTTCTGGGCACGGATCTTCCCAGGAAAAGGCCCAGCAGCAGCACACCGCCGCCGGTCAGAAACCACTTAATGGCGCTCGGGAGCATGGATGGCTGTTCAGCGGTTTCCATTTGATTTATTTCCTGGGTCAGGGCCCGGTTGGTTTGCCGCAGGGTCTTGATTTCGTTTTTCAGGGCATCCGATCCGGTGTCCTGCTGCGAGAGAGTAGCGTTTTGTTCTGAAATCCTGTTGACGTCTGCCTGCAGCTTCTTATTCCTGTCTTTGATCTCCTTCAATTCCGTCCGCGTTGCAGCAGCGTCTTTTTTCTCCTTCTCCAGGACCGCTTCCAGATTTTTAAGTTTGAGTTCATAGACATTGCGGATATCGGCGGAATCACCCGGGGATGATGAGGCTAGCGTTTGCATGGTTTCGATCTGGTTTTCAAGTTCCTCGACTTTTACCTTCAACTCTTTAATGACCATGGGTTTGGGGAGTTGCGTCAGGATATATTTGGTTCTGACCCAGCCTTCCTGGCCGTTGGCGATTCTGACAAATAAATAATTATCTGCTTCTTCAAGTACTTCCACGGGTGTGCCGGCCACGAGAAAGGCCACGGCCGTGTCCTGGGGTGAGCGTCCTTCCCGCATGGAAATGATCAAACGATCAGATACGTAGCGTGTGTCAGCCCAAACGGTCTGGGCCACAAATATGAAAAGGAATAAGGGAGCTATTAAAAACAGGTAAAAATTACGTTTACTTAAAATCATCATTGTCAGGATTCCTTGACTGAAAGATTTCCCGGCAATACGGCAAAGCCGGCCGGACCGAATATCCAAGGATTGATCGTCTTTCATAAGTGGATAATATAAATAACGATATTTGTCAATTTCATTAGAAACGATCAGCCATATTTAGGTGCAGCGGTCCTTCTTCGAAGGGTTTTAAGAACGTAAGGAAATTTATGGCGAGTTTCGATGGCCGTGTTAGAGGATTCATATAAATCTGGTTGACGTTTAAATATATTTATACAACAAAAATAGAAAGTTATGTCAATGAAAGGTATTTGGCTTTGACGCAGCTGGGAAATTTGGATAAGAGGGGGCTTCTTTTTAAATTAGGAAAGGTTGTGGCAGAATTATGGAAAACCGACATATAGAAAAGCTTGTCGCAGAACTCGATCTGACGGCACACCAGATCAGGGCCGTCAATGAACTGCTTGAGGATGGGGCCACGGTTCCGTTTATTGCTCGGTATCGCAAGGAGGCTACCGGCAGCCTGGACGAGGTAGCGGTTACCGCCATCCGCGATCGACTGGCCCAGCTTGCACAACTGGCCAATAGACGGAAAGCCATATTAGAATCCCTTAATAAACACGGGCACTTGACAGAAGAACTAGAAGCGGAGGTTCAGGCGGCGGAGACGCTGTCCGTTCTTGAAGACCTGTACCTTCCTTTTCGGCCTAAACGCAGAACAAGAGCAACCAAAGCCAGGGAAAAGGGCCTGGAACCCCTGGCGCAACTGATATTTGACCAGGAAGGCCACGACCCTTATGCGGAAGCCGAAGCCTATATCGACCCTGAGAAGGAGGTCGCATCTGCGGACGATGCCTTGGCTGGGGCCCGGGATATCATGGCAGAGTGGATCAATGAGGATGCAGACGTGCGCGCCGGCATGCGTCATCTTTTTCTTGAGAAAGGCATGCTGATAAGTTCTGTTGCCACCGGCATGGAAACAGAGGGGGCCAAGTACAAGGATTATTTCGATTGGCAGGAAGCTGTTGCCAGTGCTCCCTCCCACAGAATCCTGGCCATGCTGCGGGGAGAAAAAGAAGACCTTCTCAACCTCTCGGTCGCTCCGCCGGAAGAGGATGCCCTGATGCTGATGAAAAACCGCTTTGTCAATGGGCAGGGCTCCGATGCGGCCCTGGTGGTGGCGGCCATTGAGGATGCCTATAAAAGGTTGTTGTCCCGCTCCATGGAAACGGAAACGCGTCTGGCTGCCAAAGAACGTGCAGATGAGGCGGCCATAGAGGTGTTTGCCGAAAATTTGCAGCAACTGCTGCTGGCGCCGCCTCTGGGGACGATGCGGGTCATGGGCATTGATCCCGGTTTTCGAACAGGATGCAAAATCGTCTGCATGGATCGGCAGGGAAAACTCCTGCACCATGATGTTATTTTTCCCCATGGTTCCGAAAAAATGCGTGTTTCTTCAGAAGAAAAGGTGCGTTCTATGTGCCAGCAGTTTGAAGTGGAGGCCATTGCCGTGGGCAACGGAACGGCCGGCAGGGAGACCGAACGATTTGTAAAAGGATTGGCATTGGAGAATGTTCGCACGCTGCTGGTCAATGAAAGCGGTGCCTCCGTATATTCAGCTTCGGAGGTTGCCCGGGCAGAATTTCCCGATCTGGACCTGACCGTCCGCGGGGCCGCGTCCATTGGGCGGCGGTTGATGGACCCGTTGGCGGAGTTGGTCAAAATAGACCCTAAATCCATTGGTGTGGGACAGTACCAGCATGACGTGGACCAGCAGATGCTCAGGTCCTCGCTGGATGACAAGGTCATGAGCTGTGTCAACAGGGTAGGGGTGGACGTCAACAGGGCCAGCACCCAGTTGCTGACCTATGTTTCCGGTTTGGGGCCCCAGCTTGCCGGGAATATTGTTGCCTTCCGCAATGAAAATGGACCGTTCAGCTCGCGGAAGCAGTTGATCAAGGTGCCGCGCCTGGGCCCTAAGGCCTTTGAACAATGTGCAGGTTTTTTAAGGATTCCCGGGGCCCCATATCCGCTTGACGAGAGTGCGGTACACCCTGAAAGCTATCATATCGCAGAGACCATGGCTGCTGACCTTCAGTGCGGCCTGGATGACCTGATTTCAAATGTCGGTCTGCGGCGCAGGATCAATGCTGAAGACTATGTCACCGACACGGTGGGCCTGCCCACGCTCAATGACATCCTCGATGAACTGGACAAGCCCGGGAGGGATCCCAGGGAAACGTTTCAAATTTTCGAATTTGCCGAAGGGGTCCACAAAGTATCCGACCTCACGCCAGGCATGAAGCTTCCGGGCATTGTCACCAATGTGACTGCTTTCGGGGCCTTTGTCGATGTCGGCGTGCACCAGGATGGCCTGGTTCACATCAGTCAGATGGCCAACCGCTTTGTCAAAGATCCCTCCGAGGTCGTCAAGGTTCAACAGGAGGTTGTCGTGACCGTTCTGGAAGTGGATCTTGAACGAAACAGGATTTCCCTATCCATGAAAAGTGCCGTAGATAAGGCGGAGGCGGTTCAGAAGCCAAAGCAGCCCCGCAGCAGAAAACCAAAATCACCAAGGCCGGCCAAAAAAAAATCCAGACAGCCCGCCCCCAAGAAAGCAAAAAAGGAAAAAGTCCCTTTTAACAACCCGTTTGCAGACCTGTTGAAAAACAAATAGATACACTATATACCTGCTACAAACAAAGAGTGGTTTTTTATTACGAACGCACGTTAAATGCTTAACAATTTCGTGCTTTTAAAATTTCGTGTTTTCGTGATGGGTATAAGGGTGGTTAAAGAATGGCAACGCAGACAAGACGCAGACAGGAAAAACTGAAAGCCAAAGCGCCCTACGGCGGCAGTGTCAGTGTTCCTGCAGAATTCTGGGATGATCTGGTCCAAAAAGACATGGCTATTCTTTGCGAAGCAGCCGGAGCCGTATGGGACCCGCCGGCTGGAATCCACATGCGGTTCTTGAACGAAGAGATCCGGGTGGATGTGGGACAAAAATGCCTTGAGCGCCTTGAGGGGGAAGGATGGGAGCCTTGGGAACATCCCTACCTGGAACTGATGGCATTGGCTTACCTGCTGCAGGTGACCCACAGCCGTGTCAAAGACCAGATGGTGGGGGTCATGGACCTCAAGGATGCCCATTTTTTCCAGGGCCCGCACACCATCGATACGGCTCCTTTGGTGAAACGTTATGGCAAAGATTCTGAAGGCTTCAAAGCGGCCGGAAGAAAACTTGGCGGGACGATCCTGGATATGGCTGATGCGGCTTTATGTTTGGAACCGTTTCCCAAGGTCCCCATCTACTTTGTGCTTTGGGCCGGCGATGATGAGTTTCCAGCCAAACTGACGGTTCTGTTCGACAAAAGCATAGATCTCCATCTTGCAGCCGATGCCATCTGGGGAATTGTCGGA
>JBDLJD010000115.1:0-14229 GCA_039714495.1 Thermodesulfobacteriota bacterium | reverse complement strand
GCTTTAAATCAGGTCATGCAAGACATTATAACCATCGAAATCAATGGCAAACGCCTGGAAGTTCAGTGGCACGGGCCTCCGCCGGGACAGGCCCTGACCCTGGTTTTTCTGCACGAAGGCCTGGGGTGTGCGGCCATGTGGCACGATTTCCCCGGGGATTTGGCAGCGGCCACCGGCTGCGGCGCCCTGGTGTTCAGCCGCCTGGGCTATGGTGGCTCCGATGCCTGTGAACTTCCCAGACCTTTGCGTTTTATGCACCACGAAGGCCTGAACGTGTTGCCCGAACTGCTGGAAAAAGCCGGGGTGCGGGAAGGTGTTCTGGTGGGCCATTCGGACGGCGGTTCCATTGGCATTATTTACGCCGGGGGAACACCGGCCCTGCCGTTGAAGGGCTTGATCACCGAAGCGGCCCACGTTTTCTGCGAAGACCTTTCCGTTCAATCCATACAGGCGGCACGGGAGCGCTACCTTGAAGGGGACCTGCGCGAGAAACTGGAAAAATACCACGGTCCCAACACTGACTGCGCCTTCTGGGGCTGGAACGATGCCTGGCTGCATCCTGATTTCATGCAATGGAACCTGGAGGAATACCTGCCGGGAATCCGCGTGCCTTTTTTGGCCATCCAGGGCGAGGCGGATCCTTATGGAACGCCGGCCCAGGTGGAGACCATCGTGGGGCAGGCCGGCGGTCAGGCACGCTCCCTCATGATGCCCGATTGCGGGCACGCGCCCCACAGGGACCGCCCGGAGGCAACATTTAAGGCTATGCGGGATTTCATCCTTCAACTGAAACAATAAAATACCCCGCGGTGAACCGCGGGGTATTTTATTGTGTAGACTTTTAAATTTGAGGTTGTGGGCCCAGTACCTTTTCAGATAACAATATGGAGTTAGGTCCTGTGCCGGCTTGTTGGGTGAGCGACCTCGAATTTAAAAGGGCCAGAAAGAGTTGTCATGCCAGATCGTTTCAGTAACCTCTTTGTCGATTCTGGCCAGGTACTCCAAGTGTTCGGTCTCCCATTTTGCCAGCCATTCGTAGAGGGCCTTTTCTTCGGGGTTGTCGGCTTCTTCGGCTCGTCCTGAATACAGCGTTATGGCCCGTTCTTCCATGCCCATGGCAGCGGAAATGGCGGCGGATTCGAAGCCGGCTGCGGCAATGCTTGCCTTTAGGTCTTCAGTGAGGACGGCGGCAGCTACTTTTTCCTGGGAACCGTCCAGGGCGCGGGGTTTGAATTGCCCATCCTGTTCATAGGCCCGGTACTGCTCGGACAGAATCTCCACATGCAGGGCTTCGTCTTCGGCCATTTTATTGAAAAAGTCTTTCACGACCTGTTTGTCGGCGCTTGCGGCCGCTTTTTCGTAAAACGCTTTGCCGCGGATTTCCAGCAGTAGGGCACTTTTGAGTATTTCCAGGGTATTAGATCCGGACATGTGACCTCCCATTCCTTTGAATTGATGCAGTCATTTTTCTTTTCGTGTAACATAACCACGGGTGTTCTGCAACGCAAGTCTGGAATCGCAACCATTCATATCGTCGGCGATGCGATGGTGTTTGGCAGAAAAAACGTTCCGTACATTCTAGGGGCGTGGTCGGCAATGGGTTGCCTTCCGCATTTCCCCAGAGAGCAGGAAAGCCAGCGGCAGGGTGACCAGGGCGACAAAGGCGATTATGAGGATCGTAAACGACACCCCTCTGGCATCACTGAGCATACCGAACATCGGGGGGGTAATGGCTGACGCTGAAATGATGACTGTGTAAAAAAGACCGAAAGCACGGGGAACGCGTGAAGGATTAACAAAGTCGGCAACCGTTCCGTACAATACGGAAGATGTCCCGTTTAAAGCCACACCCAGGAACGGCAGAAACGGTAATATGGCAGACAATGGTGCCGCATAGAGGTAGAATATACCCAGTCCTGTAATGGCTTCGGTAATGGTGATGGAGGGAATGACACCGATTCTTTCCGCCAGGACGCCGCATAGAAATTTTCCCAACGCGCCGCCGATGAAAAGCAGGGCTAGGGCCAGGCCGGTTTTTTCCATGGGCATGCCTTTGCCGATGAGCAGAAACGGCAGGAACGTGATCAGGGCAGCGCGTACGGCTGCGTCCACAAACCCGATGCCGGACAGGATGGTAAAGGCTCGCTTTTTTTCGATGCCCCAGCCGCGGGGTTTGGTTTTTATTTCCTCGGCTTCGGTTACAACGGTATGGGCAGCAGGTTGGCCGAGCAGCAGATAGAGGACCGTGGCCAGGATAAGGCCGAAGAGACCGTAGCCCATGCAAAGCGATCGCCAGTCGGTAAACATCAGAACGACAGCGGCAACCGCCGGGAACATGAATTTGCCCATGTCGCCGGTGAAGTTGTAGGTTCCCAGGACGATGCGCTGGTTGTCGCGCGCATAAGCTTTCGAAATCATTGCCGCGGCCAGGGGGTGCTGCACGCTTGCCCCCAACCCGCCCACCACCATCAGGGTGCACAGGACATAAACATTTCCGGAAAAAGCCACTAAAATAAAACAGGCTGCCGTCACAAGGGTCCCCAGGGTCAGCAGTCGACGCTCCCCGTGGCGTTCCCCCAATAAGCCGGCAGGCACCTGGCAGAGGGCGGTTGCTCCTTCAAAGCAGGTGATGACCAGGCCCACCTGGGCCAGGGACAGATGAAAGGCCGCCTTCCAGAAAGGCAGCAGCACGGCCAGTCCATCGGCAATGCTGTCGTGGTAGACGTGAAAGAGACAACCGCTGATTAAAACTTTTCTTTTTTGGGTTTTTGGGGTTGCCATTATTCCTGCCTAGTGATGTAAATACGAGCGACAACTTTTCGCGCAGCGAGATATATCACATGTTTTGCCTTCTATCCAGGCAGTAATGCCCGAGGATTGCCTGCAATTATTTGCGGAGCAGACGCTATGCTGACAAAAGAAGACATCAGGGAACATGCCCGATCTCTCGGGTTCGAGGATACGGGATTTACCGGCCCCGAGCCTTTTGGAGAACAAAAAAAGATACTCCGGGAGCGGATGGAAGGGTATGCCTGGATCATGGAAATGGGTCTGGACCTGATTTCCGGGACGGATCCCGGCGCCATCCTGCCCGGAGCGAAGTCCATCATCGTGATTATGGAGGCATATTTTCGGGAAGGTTTTCCGCCAGACATGGAACGATATTTCGGAAGGTGCTACCTGGACGACGACCGTGTGATCAAGGACCGCCTGGCCAAACGGGTGAAGGCCTTTCGTTCGTTTCTGAGAGACAAAGGCATCGATTCGAAGGTGCCCTTCAACCTGCCGCACCGGCTGGCAGCCGCCCGGGCAGGCATGGGTACCTTCGGGAAAAACTGCCTGTTTTATTCCAACAAGGTCGCCCGCCAGGGATCCTGGGTGCTGCCCATTGCCCTGGTGGTGGACCGGGAATTTATACCGGATGAGCCCACTGTCGCTGTAGGATGCCCGGATTGGTGCAGAAATGCCTGCATTGTTGCCTGTCCCACCGGCGCACTGGAAGGGGCCCGGCATCTGGATCCCCGTAAATGCATCTCCTACCTCTCTTATTACGGCGAAGGCATTACACCCCTTGAACTGCGCGAAGCCATGGGCCTGTGGGTATATGGGTGCGACCGCTGTCAGAATGTCTGCCCGCGCAATGCACCTTGGCTGGCCAAACAGCTCCCCATGAACGCCAAAGCGGCAGCCATGCAGGCGGATTTCACGCTTTCAAAACTGCTGCACATGGATATCGCTTTTTTCAAGCAGCGCATCTGGCCCCACATGTTCTACATGGGGAGCGGTGACATCTGGCGCTGGCAAATGAATGCGGCCAGGGCTATGGGCAATACACTGGATGAGCGTTATCTGCCGGACCTGAAACGCGCCATGGCTGAAAACCAGGATGCCCGTGTACGGGGCATGGCAGCCTGGTCCGTGGGCAGAATCGGCGGTCCCGAAGCCAAAGAAAAACTGCAGCGCCTGCTGCCGGAGAGTGATCCACAGGTTGAGCAGGAGATTCAAGGCGCACTTCACCGCTGCAACGTTTAACAGGACCCTGATATTGCAATTTGGGGGATAGGATAAACATATCATGCAGCACGAATCCATCGAACTGCTTTCGCAATATTTGAAAATCGACACCACCAATCCGCCCGGCAATGAGTATAAGGGCACGGCATTTTTCGCTGAAATCTTCGAAAAGGAAGGGGTGGACTACACGGTTTATGAGCCCGAAGGTACATCGGTAAAGGGACGTGCCTCCATCCTTGCCTGCATTTCCGGCAGCGGTAGCGATGATCCCTTGATTCTGTTGAACCATATTGACGTGGTCCCGGCTGAAAAAGACCAGTGGCAGTTTGACCCTTTCGGTGGTGAGGTCAGGGACGGATTCATCCACGGCCGGGGAGCCCTGGACATGAAGGGTCAGGGTATCATGGAGTTGCTGGCCTTTCTCAGTGTCAAGCGCAGCAATCGCGTACCAAAAAGGGATTTGATTTTCCTAGCCGTGGCGGATGAGGAAGTCGGCGGCGTCAACGGCGTTGATTTTTTATTGAAAAACCATCCCGAGGAGTTTTCATCCGGACTGGTGTTGAACGAAGGGGGATTCGGTGTGGACAACCTCCTGCCCGACCGCCCCGTAATTTTAATCGCTGCCGCCGAAAAAGCCACCAACTGGATGCAGATCAGTGCCGAAGGACCGCCGGGGCACGGCAGCCTACCCCAGCCGGACAACGCCCTGGAACGGCTGATCCGGGGGTTGAATCGCCTGCAGCAGATGGACAACCCGGTCACGATTACCGAGACCACGGCCGAGTATTTCAAACGGCTGGCTGACGGCTGGGATTTTCTTGAACCCTATCAGGCTGACGGCAGGGAAGCGACCCTCATAAAATGCCTGACGGAGAGTGGCTTTGCAGATATCCCGCAAGTATCGGTAACGATAATGAATACGGTCAGCACGAATGTGATTGCCGCCGGTGGGAGTGTCAACGTGATTCCCAGTCGGGCGGAGGCCAAGCTGGATGTACGGATCCTGCCGGGCCAGGATCCGGATGCCTTCAAGGCCAGAGTTGAAGCGCAACTGGGTGATGACGAGCTGACGGTGTCACACATCTACCGGGACTGTGCCCTGGCATCACCGTTTGCTACCCCCGAGTTCGCGGCCATCGAGGCGGTATTCGCCAGCAGGTACCCGGAGGCCATTGTGACCCCCTTCATGGTGTTCGGTTCTACGGATTCGCGGTTTTTCCGGGAAAAGGGGATGCTCAGCTATGGGGTGTGCCCGGTGATGCTGACCATGGAGGATATCCAGATGGTGCACGGCATTAACGAGAAAATTTCCGAGAAAAACCTGATCCTGGGGACGGAGATCTACACGGAGATCGTCGAGAAGCTTTGCGGCTTATAACATTAGAACAGGGGCCAAGGGCTCGAGAAATCGAAGGCCAGGTCATAGCTGATAGCCTGCTATCAGCTATGAGCTATGGACTATGAGCTGTTTTCCCTGGAACCCTCGGAACCTCGACTCCTGGACCCTTTTTATATTACTCCCGGCAAGCCAGCATGGGATATTTCACATAAACCATGGACGCATCCCTGCCGTGCCTTTCCCTGGCATTGGCAATGGCGTTTTCCACCGAGGCGGCCGGTTCGAACCCGAGGTGCTCGATCATTTCGGGATGTTCGGCTCCGGCGACAATGACGTGGCCGGCATGCTGCAGGCGCTTTAATGGGTGGGTGACCATGATGCCGTGCATGGGGTGGAATGCGTGGCAGAACCGGTATTTATAAATGTACTCCGGCCGGTTCGAAAAGTCGTCTTCAAAGCGGTCAACGATTTCATAAGGGTCCCTGAAGTGCGGCAGGATGCGGTCCCAGATTTCCTTGTGGGTGGGCTGGTGGTCATGGTTCCATATGTCAGGGGCCGGGCTGGCCAGGATCACGGTGCAGCCGGGTTTGCCCATGGCTTCGATGACACCGCCGAAATACCCGAGCCCCGTGGAGAGGATGGTGAGCATGGGGTTCATCACCGAGAAGGCGGCATAGGGGCTCCAGTTGGGAATGCCGTAAAGGACAATATCGGCTTTTTCGGTGATGATTTCCCTTCTGGGTTTGAGCTGTGATTTCATCACCGTAAGCGCTGCCTGTCGGCACTCGTTTACACCACCGGACCACACTTTGTGCACCTGCAGGGGGTTGGACAGCACGGTTTCGATTTTAAAAATCCTGTTTTTACCCAGTTTCTCTTCTACCAGTTCCCCCATTTCGTCCAGGATGGTGTGCATTCTATTTTTATTCATGGACATGGACATGCTGTCCGGCGTGTGATGCCAGCGGATGCAGCGGTAGGATGCCAGGCCCACGCAGATGGATTTCCACCCGCCGTTGAAGCCCCGCCAGACAACCGTGTTGATGTACACGGTCAAATCGGAATCCTCCACGAGTTTGTTGATCTCCACATCATAGCCGTTGGGCGTGACACCGAGATGCGTCAGGTTTTTATCGTCTTCGGCATCATGACAGATCAGGCGGTAGCCGAACATCTTGACCAGGTCTTCACCGATAAGCCTGGCCAGTTCCATACGGGTGAATTTCCTGTGAATGCCGCCGGCACTGACCAGCGTGATGTCAGCAGGCCGAACGCCGCCTTTTTCCAGTTCTTTAATAACCTCTTTGATGGCAGGCTCCCACACCGGTGCGAAACAGGGGACCGTGGGGTCGTCAAAGGCGATGGTCACCCGTGACCCGGGGTTCACCAGTTCATGCAGCGGGGGGCGGCCCAAAGGACTTTTCAGGGCCCTTTGAATCTCCCCCTGGATATCGTCAATAGGTTCAAGGGTGGTGGATAGGCCCGGCGGGGCGCTGATCATATTATCAGGAAGATTGACAGGTATCATCTTATCGCCGAAAATAATCTGTTCATCCATCGTATATCTTTCCTTTTTTTGGGGGTGGGGGATGGGATCGGGACCAACGGCCGTGCACGATAAAAGCATATCCAAGAGCAACTTGTCAATTGTGCCGTCGGCCCTTGGTTTACTGGGCCCGGTCGTCATCGGCCGGCAGGGATAAATCCCTGCACACCATGTGGCCGGCTATCAGCTATTGCTTATGATCTATGAGCTTTTACTCTTTCCCAATCAGGAAAATGCCGTAGGTGGCGCGAATGTCGGGCAGTACACGCACGATATTGCCTTCCTTATTTACAGACTGCGAATCAATGGCTACTTCTTTTAAAATGCGATAACCCACCTCACGGGCAAACTTGCGGAAATCCTTGAGTGTGATCACGCGGATGTTGGGGGTGTCAAACCACTGGTAGGGCAGTTGTTTGGTCACCGGTGCGTACCCGGTCACAAGAAGGTGCATCCTGACCCGCCAGTGGCTGAAGTTGGGGAAACTGACAATGCCCATCTTGCCGATGTGCAGCATGGACCGGATCAAGTCGTCGGGTGCATAGACTTGCTGCAGGGTCTGGCTTAAAATGACGTAGTCGAAACTGTTGTCCGGATAGTCTTCGACTTCCTGGTTGATGTCCCCCTGGATGACGGACAGGCCCTTTTCAATGCACTTGGCAACCCGGCTTTCATTCTGTTCGATGCCGGATCCCTTGACGTTTTTGTTTTGGATCAGGTATTCTAAAAGGCTGCCTTCACCACAGCCCAGGTCCAGCACCCGTGTTCCCGGTTTTATCCAGGAGGCGATCAGGTGCAGGTCGAAACGCATCATCTTACCGGGCATTTTCATTGAAGACACGATCCAGAAATCCTCCGAGTATGCTGCTCAGGCGCGGGTTGGGTATTAAAAAGGCGTCATGGCCCCATTCGGCCTCGATTTCACAGAAACTGGCATCGCGGCCGGCTTTTTTTATGGCCCGCACCATTTCACGGGACTGATAAGTCGGGTAAAGCCAGTCGGATGTAAATGAGATGACCAGAAAGCGGGCCATCATTTTCGAAAAAGCCTCGATCGTGGAGCCATTGCCGTGCTGTTCTGCCAGGTCGAAATAATCAGCCGCCTTGGTGATGTACAAAAAGGCGTTGGCATCAAAACGCTCCACAAAGCGTTTGCCCTGGTAGCGCAGGTAGCTTTCCACCTGGAACTCTGGGCTGAAATTGAACGAAAAATCACTTTTGTCCTGCAGGCGGCGGCCGAATTTCAAACGCATGGATTCGTCTGACAGGTAGGTCACGTGCCCGATCATGCGGGCTACGGCCAAACCGGTTTCAGGCCGGTCCCCATAATAGTAGTCGCCGTTGTTCCAGTTGGGGTCGGCCATGATAGCCTGTCGGGCAACTTCGTTGAAGGCAATGGCAAGGGCGGAATGCCGGGTCGTGGTGGCCAGCGGAATGGCGGCGGCAACCATGTCCGGGTAACGGACGCACCACTCCAGTACCTGCATGCCGCCTACAGAGCCGCCGATTACTGCCAGCAGTCTTTTTATGCCTAAGGCATCGATCAGTGTTTTCTGGGCCCTGACCATGTCGCCGATGGTCACCACCGGGAATTCCAGTCCATAGGGCGTGACCGTCTTGGGGTTGATGGTGCAGGGGCCGGTGGAGCCCATGCAACTGCCGATGATGTTGGAGCAGATGACGAAGTACCTGTCGGTGTCGATCCCTTTTCCCGGCCCCACCATGCTGTCCCACCACCCGGGCTTTTCGTCTTCTTTACTGTGAAAGCCCGCCACGTGGGCGTCGCCGGAAAGGGCGTGCAGAATCAGGATGGCATTGCTTTTTTCCGCATTCAGGGTCCCGTAGGTTTCGTAGGCCAGGGTAATGGGCCCCAGCTTCCGGCCGCATTCCAGCACCATCTCCCCGGGAGGTTCGGCGGTTGTGTGCAGCTTTTTATCAACGATGCCCACGGAATTGCCCTGGCTGCCTTTTTGCGTATACTCACTCATACCATTCCCTTAGTAGCATAAACTTCATGGTTTGGTATCTGAATAAATTGCTACTGAACGAGTTGGAGGCTTTCATCCTCTTAATCTAACAAGGCGATGGATCTCAAACTACAACTGTTAATATTTCGAAAAAATTGTAGACCGTTAATACTCTCACCAGGTTTCATGCAAGAAAGGCTTGTTCAAGATCGGCAATTATATCGTCGATATGCTCGATGCCGATGGAGAGGCGGATGAGATCCGGTGTCAGCCCGCTGGCTTTTTGGTCCTCTTCGGACAACTGGGAATGCGATGTGCTCGACGGGTGGATCACCAGGCTCTTGGCATCCCCCACATTGGCCAGGTGCGAGAACAGCTTCAGCTTGTCCACAAAGCGATGGCCGGCATCGAATCCGCCTTTGATTCCAAAAACCACCATACCACCGAAACCGTTTTTAAGGTATTTTTTTGCTGTGGGGTGGGTCGGGTCATCTGTAAGGCCCGGATAGCGGACCCAGTCCACATTTGGGTGATTTTTTAAATAGATGGCCACCTGCATGGCGTTGTCCGAATGGCGTTCCATCCTGAGGGGCAGGGTTTCCAATCCCTGCAGAAACAACCAGGCATTGTCCGGGGCGATGCAGGCCCCCAGATTGCGGAGGGGTACCAGCCGCATGCGCATGATAAAGGCCAGAGGATTGAGGTCCCCGAGGTCGTGGGCGAATCGAAGGTCGTGGTAGCTGGCATCGGGTTCGTTGTAGAGAGTGAATTTGGGGTCCTGCCAGTTGAATGTTCCGGCGTCCACCACAGCGCCGCCGATGCCCGTGCCATGCCCGCCGATCCATTTGGTCAGAGAGTGCACCACGATGTCGGCCCCGTAATCGATGCTTTTCAGCAGAAAGGGTGTGGTGAAGGTCGCATCCACAATCAGAGGCAGGTTGTGGGCGTGGGCAATTTCGGCCACCGCCTCTATGTCAACCACTTCCAGTACGGGATTACCGATGGCTTCGACGTAGATGGCCCGGGTGCGTTCGTTGATGGCCGACTCGAAGTTTTTGGGATCCCTGGGATCCACAAAACGGGTGTGAATACCGAACTGCGGCAGGATGGCATTGAACATGGTGTGGGTCCCGCCGTACAGGTTGTTGGCCGATACGATTTCATCGCCGGCTGCGCAGAGATTGATAATGGCGTAGTAAACCGCGGACGTCCCCGATGAGAGGGCCAGGGCTCCGGCACCGCCCTCGAGTGCCGCAAGGGTGGATTCCAGCTGTTCCTGGGTCGGGTTCATAATGCGCGTGTAGATGTTGCCGGGTTCTTTCAGGGAAAACAGGTCGGCGGCATGCGCCGTGTTGTCAAACACGTAGGAAGCCGTCCGGTGGACAGGAACGGCGCGGGCATGGGTGGCCGGGTCGGGGCTCTGGCCGGCATGCAGGCAGAGGGTTTCAAATTTATAGTCTTTGCTCATGGTGTCCTCCATTTTATGTTTCAGCAGCTATATTAATCATAGCCACCATATAAATTGATCAATACGGATGATGTTTAATATTTTGAGCTCTGGGATAGGAATACGGTTCCCAAATGCGGCTGGCAGCTTTAATAAATTATCACAATGTAGTACAGCATGGCATCGATTTCAACACTAAAGTTTTCAGAGCATGAATAAAAACAATTTGTTATAAATTTTCTGCCATGTGGTTTATGCAACATCAGGGAATGTTAAAGAGCCGCCTCGCATTGGCCGTAGTCGCTTCGGCCAGCATCACCGGGTCTTCCTGCCGCACATCCGCCAGTTTCAGGAGCACGGATTTGACAAAGGCCGGTTCATTGCGCCGGGCCTTGTTTTTTTGGGGTGCCGGCGTCAAATAAGGGGCGTCTGTTTCGATGAGCAGACGGTTCAGGGGGATTTGAGGAACAAGCTTCCGGAGGTCGGCCCCCCGAGTTTTAATGGTCACGATGCCGGTGACGCCGATATATAGCCCCATGTCCAGGTAGGCCGATAAATCGGCCGCATTGCCACTGAAGCAGTGCACGACGCCGTTACTCTTTGGATTCAAATGGCTTTCGAGGATCTCGAGAAATCGTCCCTGGCTGTCACGCTCATGAAAAATCAGCGGCAGGTCCAGACTGTCGGCGGCCTGGAGCTGCCGGACAAACCACTTTTCCTGGTCCTCTCTGGGGGAATACATGCGGTTGAAATCCAGGCCGATTTCGCCCCAGGCCCGCACTGCCTTTTTCCCCGCAAGAGCGGTTAAGGCCTCGATGACGGTATCACCGCAGCTTCTGGCATCGTGGGGGTGCACGCCCACCGATGCGTACACGCCGCGGATTGATTCAGCCATTTCGACAGCCCTTTGGGAGCTGTTAAGGTCAACCCCCACGGTCAGCATTTCACGAACGCCGGCTTCTTGCGCATTTTGGAAGACGGCTTTCAGGTCCTTGAAATAGCTGCGGTCATCCAGGTGGCAGTGACTGTCAAACAGGTTCAGTGCCTTGAAAACCGATTTCTGTGTGTCTATTGCAGATTTGGTGTTCATTTGCTCTTTTTGCTGCCGATGCCTATATTGGTGAAAGAAACTTGACTTTTAGCATTTCAATTTTGTATCCACAATGATTTTATATTGCATTCATTATGAGTATATGATTATATCCATTTTTCTCGAAAGCTCGTAAGGGCACTGGGTATACGAACCCTCGAAGCATGATAGCTTTTGGCAATGCAATGTACCGAAACCCAATTGCAGAGTGCCAACGAACTGGGTTGAAAATACCCAGGACAGTTAACCTGAATGCCATTTAAATAGTATTTGATTCCAAACTGATGACTGTTAGGAAAATGATTACCGGCTTCAATATTAGATTCTTGTATTGAATCCGGCAAATTGTAGGGAAGAGATCAGATTTTTCTGAAAAATCTATTTAATAGCGGTTGTCCCTTTATTGAAAATTGATTGTTTCGAATAATTATATCTTTGGCTGCACTTTAATTCATCTCGAAACAGCTTTAGGACAACCGGTATAACCGGAGGTGAATATGTTTAACATAATCAAACGTGAAGAGATGGCCGAGGGCACGGTCATATTGAATGAAATCGAAGCCCCTTTGATTGCGAAAAAGGCCAAACCAGGACAGTTCGTTATCCTGAAGGCCAATGAAACCGGGGAACGTATCCCGCTGACCATGGCGGAAACCGACCCGGAAAAAGGAACCATCACCATCATATACATGGTGGTCGGTAAATCCACGGCGCTTTTCAGGGATTTGAAAGTGGGCGACGGGTTCCAGGACGTGATCGGGCCTCTGGGAAAGGCCACCCATCTGGAAAAGGTGGGCAAGGTGATCTGTGTGGGTGGCGGGACCGGGGTTGCCGTTCTGCACCCCATCACCAGGGCGCTCAAGGAGGTCGGCAATGACGTGACCTGCATTATCGGGGCGCGGACCAAGGACCTGTTGATTCTGGAAGAGCAGATGAAAGCCGCTTCCAACGATTTGCGGGTCTGTACGGATGACGGCTCCTACGGGCACCACGGGTTTGTCACCCAGGTCATGCAGGAGGTCCTGGACCAGGGTGGTGTGAAACAGGTGGTGGCCATCGGGCCGGTTCCCATGATGAAGGCCGTGAGCAACATCACTAAAAACTATGACGTGGAGCTTCTGGTCAGCCTGAACCCGATCATGATCGACGGGACAGGCATGTGTGGTGGCTGCCGGGTCACCGTGGGCGGCAAAACAAAATTTGCCTGTGTGGATGGACCGGAGTTTGACGGACACAAGGTCAATTTTGACGAATTGATGATGCGGCTGGGCTCCTATCTGGATGTCGAAAAAGAGAGCCACGACCATTACTGCAGAATAAGGGGTGAGTAATAAATTTTCATGCGCAATTTTAGGGACCGTCATGATATTTCAGAATAAAGTATTATTTCATGCTTCATCGTGTCTGATGGGGCATGAAAATTTATGCGGAGGAGAAAATGGGAGAAACGGCAGTAAAAAAGGCTAAAAAAGAAAAAATACCCCGGCAGCCCATGCCGGAGCAGGAACCCAAAGTCAGGGCCAAGAATTTTGATGAAGTACCCACGGGCCAAAGCGCCGAGGCGGCCATGCTGGAGGCTGCCAGGTGCCTGCAGTGCAAAAAGCCGGCCTGTGTTGCCGGCTGTCCGGTGGGGATCGATATACCCAGGTTCATCCAGCAGGTGAAAGACGGTGATTTTACCGCCGCGATTACCACCATCTGGGAGACCAACGCATTGCCCGCGGTTTGCGGCAGGGTTTGTCCGCAGGAGTTGCAGTGTGAAGGCGTTTGCATCGTGGGCAAGAAGGGCGATCCTGTGGCCATCGGCAACCTGGAACGGTTTGTCGCCGATTATGAACGTGCAAACAAAAAAGCCAATCCCCCTGAAAAAGCGGAACCTACCGGCAAAAAGATCGCCGTTGTGGGATCCGGTCCTTCAGGCCTGACCGTGGCCGGGGACCTGATCCTCAAGGGGCATGAAGTGACGATTTTTGAAGCCTTTCACAAGCCAGGCGGGGTGCTGGTTTACGGCATTCCGGAATTCCGGCTGCCCAAGGAGATCGTATTTTCCGAAGTGGCCGGCCTGGAAGAGCAGGGGGCCAAGCTGGAATGTAATGCCGTGGTGGGACGTTCCGTGACCGTGGAGGAGCTGTTCGAAGAAGGGTATGAGGCTGTATTTCTGGGTGTGGGCGCCGGCCTTCCCCGGTTTTTGAACGTACCCGGCGAGAACTTCATCGGTGTTTTTTCAGCCAATGAATACCTCACCCGGTCCAACCTGATGAAAGCCTATTTGTTTCCCAAATATGACACCCCGGTCATTCAGGGTAAAAATGTGGTTACGCTGGGGGCCGGCAACGTGGCCATGGACTCTGCCAGGACTGCGTTAAGATTGGGTGCGGAAACGTCGCGTATCGTTTACCGTCGTTCCCGGGACGAGGTGCCGGCAAGAGGCGCCGAAGTGCACCATGCCGAGGAAGAGGGCGTTGAATTTCACTTCCTCACGGCGCCCACGAAGTTTCTGGGCGACGAAAAAGGCCGTGTCATCGGCATGGAGGGCCTGAAGATGGAGCTGGGCGAGCCCGATGCTTCGGGTCGGCGCCGGCCCATACCCATCGAGGGCTCTGAGTTCGAACTGGACTGCGACCTGGTCATTATTGCCGTGGGCGCTAACGCCAATCCTCTGTTGACCCGCTCCACCGAAGGACTGGAGCTGAATCAGTGGGGCTATATCATGACCGATGAAGCCACCGGAAAAACATCCAAAAAAGGCGTGTGGGCCGGCGGTGACATCGTCACCGGGTCTGCTACCGTCATCCTGGCCATGGGTGCCGGACGCGATGCGGCCAA
>JBDLJD010000114.1:0-14504 GCA_039714495.1 Thermodesulfobacteriota bacterium | reverse complement strand
TATTTCAAAAATATTTCATAGCAGGACGAAGTCCTGCGTTCGGCGATAAATTTTCCTTGGTCTTCAGGAAAATTTATCACGTAGTTTGCGGTGTAAAATTTTGCCGGTGGGCGTGCGCGGCATCTCGTCTTCCTTGATGAAGACGATTTTTTTGGGGCGCTTATACCCGGCCATTTGATCCCGGCAGCAATCCATGATCATTTCCTCGGTAACATCGTTTTCATCCATACCTTTGGAAATGATGACAGCCACCACTTTTTCCCCCCACTTTTCGTCCGGCACCCCGATGACTGCGCAATCAAAGACGCACTCCTGGCTTCCGACGACTTCTTCGATTTCACTGGGGTAGATGTTTTCCCCGCCGGAGATGATCATGTTGTCCTTGCGGTCGACGATTTGGAAAAAACCTTCCTCGTCCTGGCGGGCCATGTCGCCGGCGCTGAACCAACCGTTTTGAAATGCACTGGCGGTCTTATCAGGGAGTTTGTAATACTCGTCGAAAAGCATGGGGCCTCTGGAATAGAGTTCGCCCACTTCGCCCACAGCCACTTCCTGTCCTTCATCATCCAGTATTTTAATGAAATCGGTTCCCAGGGACTCCTGACCGATGGAGCCGAGTTTTTTGAGCTGGTCTTCGGGTTTCAGTACGGAGACGATTCCTCCTTCGGTGGATCCGTAACCTTCATAGAGGTCCACCCCGGAAAAGAAATCGATGATGGCCAGCTTCATGCTTTTGCGAACAGGCGCCGAGGAGCAGAGCAGTTTGCGTACAGAGGTGACATCGTAGCGCTTGTCTTCCTCAGGTATATTCAGAATGAGATTGTAGTGGGTGGGGATCAGGGAGATGAAGGTGATCTTTTCACGTTCGATAATCTGCAGGATCTCAACCGGCTGAAAAGACCTCGCCGGGTGAATGTAAACCGTGGCGCCGATGTAAAGAAAGGTAAAAGTGAAAAAGGTGGAGTTGATGTGACACAAAGGCATAACATTCAGACACACATCGTGTTCATTGAATCCAAAATCGACACCGTTGATCAAATAAAAAGCGATGTGGGACTCATGAGATCGCACCACCCCCTTGGGCTTGCCGGTGGTTCCGGAGGTGTAGATCAGGATCCAGGTGTCACGGGAATCGACATCTGCCTCGGGTTCGTGATCCAATGCATCGGTAATAAAGGCTTCGTATTCGTGGTAGCCGTCGCAAGAAGGGCCGACAGCCACGTAGTTTTCAGCAGGGATCTTGGGGAGGCTATCCTTAACCGTGTCGATCATGGGGGCAAATTCAGCATCCACGAAAAAGGCCTTGGCGTCGGAGTTATCGACAATGTATTCCACCTCCCGGGTCACCAGTCGAAAATTGATGGGAACGATCACCAGGCCTGTTTTAGCGGTGGCCAGGAAAATTTCCACAATTTCGATACTGTTTTCCATGAAAACAGCGACTTTGTCACCCTTGGACAACCCCAGGGAAAGCAAGCTGTGGGCCAGGCGGTTTACCCGCTGGTTGGTTTCAGGGTAGGTAAAGCTCCGGTCTTTGTCTTTGAGCGCCACCGTGGCCGGGTATTTTTTAGCGTTCATCTTCAGTTGCTGGCCGAGATTCATCCAGGCGGTCATTTTATATACCTCGGGAATTTATTATAGGCTCTTAGTATTAAGTGTATTTTTATCATTTCCACCGTATGTGAGCAAAAGGATCCAAGGGGTCTAGGGTTCAAGGGTTCAAGTGAGAAAACTAAGCTTTCAGCTTTTGGCTTATAGTCGAACCCCCATCGAACCAAAGACAAATAGCTTGGAACACCTCCTTGGCCCCTCGAATCCTTGAATCCTACGTTATTATAGTCCAATCCTCGCATCCACCACCACGACCTTGTCCTCAAATGCCAGGGTGGGGTTCAGGTCAAGTTCCTGGATGGCCGGCAGATCAGACACTAACTGTGAAAGCCGTTGAATCAGCTCAACGATTTCGGACCGCTGGACGCCTTTTTGTCCGCGGATCCCTTTGAGGAGGGGTGCCAACCGGATGGTGTCGAGCATTTCTTCGGCCTCGAACCGGGTGACCGGCGTCAGGTTGAAGACCACATCCTTGAGCACTTCCACGTATATGCCGCCCATGCCGAACATGATCAAGTGGCCCAATCCGGATTCGGCCTTGGCGCCCAGGATAACCTCCATACCGCCGGTAAAATATTTCTGTACAAAGAATTTCAGATCAGGGGCATCGAACCGAGACTGCATATCTTTGACAGCCGCCAGCACAGATGCGCTATCCGTCAGGTTAACGGCCACACCGCCCATGTCGCTTTTATGAAGAATCGCGGTTGAATCGGCTTTTACAACCACCGGCAACCCGATCTCTTCAGCAGCGGCCGCTGCCTCATCGGCCGAAGCGGCCATGCGCCAGCCGGCGGTGGGGATCTTATAGGCTTCCAGGATCTGGTAAACATCTTCGGCCGGCAGGAAGCTGCTTCCCCGTGCAGATGCCTTGTCAATGATGCCTTGGGCCAGGGATTTATCCACGTCGTCAAATGTGTCTGGCTGGCCGATGTCCCGGGATCGGATGGCACTGTAACGCGTAAGCGCCGTCATGGCCCGGGCAGCCTCGCCGGGAAGGCTGAAGCTGGGTACACCGCCGTCTTTCAATATTTTGACGGTCTCGGTCCACTGGTTTTTATCGGTCATGAGATTGCACACCATGGGCTTGACGGCCTGCTGGTTAACGGCAGCGATTTCCTTGGCAATGCTGTCGGTGTCGACGAAAAACGGCGTCACGAAATTGATGTAAAGGGCATCGTAGTTGTCATCCGCGTTCATGGCGTCCATGCAGGCACGGTAATGGGCTGCATTGCCGGTGGCCAGGACGTCCACCGGGTTGTTGACCGAGGCCTCGGGAAAAAGGCTTTCCTTGAGCGTTGCTTCCGTTTTTTCAGAAAGGGGAGGAATGTTCAATCCCGCACCCACCAGGATGTCTGTGGCTATCACTGCCGGCCCGCCGGTGTTGGTGATCAACCCGACACGGTCCCCTTTGGGGATGGGCTGGGTGGCAAAGGCTGCTGCCGCCTGGATCAGCTCCCCTTCATCCATAAAGGTGAGCACGCCGGCTTTTTTGAAAATCAGATCCGTTGCCAGGTCTTCCTTGGCCAGCCCTCCGGTGTGGGATGCAGCCGCCTTGGCCCCCTCTGCTGTACGGCCGGCCTTCATGGCCAGGATCGGCTTTTTGGCTGCAACCTCACGGGCCACCTTCATGAAGGTGGACGGGTCCCGCAGGCCTTCCACATAGGTGACAATGACACGCGTGCCGTCATCATCACCTAAGTACTGAATAATTTCAGGGATGGTGATATCACAGGCATTGCCGTTGGAGGCATAGATGCGTGTACCCACGCCCATGGCGGAAAATCCCTGGTGAATCACTTCGGCCACCCCGCCACTCAAGGCAACTATGGAAATGTGGCCGATGTCCGGCTTGGTAAAGGTAAAGTTGCAGTAAGCCCGAACCGCGGGGTCCGAGTTGATGATGCCCTGGCAATTGGGCCCCAGCACACGGATGTCATAGTTTTTGGCCCTGGACATGAAATCCTTTTCATAGGCCTCGCCCTCGGGCCCGATTTCCGAAAAACCGCCCGAGTTGATGATGATGTTTTTAACGCCTTTTTTCCCGCAGTCTTCCACAGCCTGGGGAACAAATTTGGCCGGTATGACCATGTGCACCACATCAATGTTGTCAGGTGCGTCCAGAATCGATTTATAGGCCTTCACCCCCCGGACTTCATCGGCTTTGGGGTTGATGGGATATATAGGTCCCTTGAAACCGAATTCGATGAGGTTGCGGATCACGCGGTTGCCTATGGAAAATTCCTTGGTCGAGGCACCGATGACGGCGGCAGATTTGGGTCTGAAAAGGCTGTCTAACATAATTTTCTCCCTCCATAAACCACCGGCTATGCCGGTAAAATATAGTTAAATCCTACCGATATTGTGTTGATTTCATGTGTCCCCATATGAAACCATTGATCGACGGCGGAGCCGGAGATCAATGGTTTTCCTCCAGTTGTTCGATGAATGCTTCCACGTTGGTTTTGGTCTGCTCATCGGACAGGAGCCTCAAGTCATTGAGGTCTCCATTGATGGTCAGGCTGGGTATGCCGGTTTCCTCGGCCAGGCGCTGGGGCATGCCGTACCGGCAATTGGAGTTGTTGGGACAGGTCTTGGCATCATGGTAGATGATGCCGTCTACATCGAAGAAATCCAGTTTGTCCTTAATGTATTGCTCTTTGTAATCGTCACCGCGGACAATGAACAGTTCAGTGTAGGCCCTGGCCATGCTGTTGAAGGGATCTTCGGGATCCAGGGCGGAAAAGATCCAGCTGCTGCAGTAGGTGGAGGCGATGACATTGGTGTTAAGCGCGGCAAACATCTTGGAGTGCATACCCAAGCGACCCCAGACCGGCATGCCATCCCAGTAAATGCGAAAGCGCTCCTCCTCCAGAGCGCCGAGGCTTTGGCTGGCGCGTTCTTCAAGTTCTTCCAGAAGCAGCGTGTAAGCGTCGATGGCCTTTTGCGTGCCACGGCCCACCACGGCCGGGCCCATGAGGGTCGTGCCGTCGAAGAAGGTGAGGGGGGATGGCTTGGCGGCAGCTGCGGCCAGGCACTTTTCCCACAGGTCCGAACATTCCCGGGAAAGGGTCACGGCCTGCTTGAACTCATCCATGTCCAGTTTCCGGCCGGCGACTTGCTCCAGCGGTTCCACCATATTCTCCATTTGTTTGGCAATGGAGGCTACGTGGGAGGACGTGACATCGCCGACACCCACATAGGAGTGCACCCCCACAACCGGGACGTTGAATTTATCCCCATACCAGTTGAACCAGTCCTGGACGTCCCGGCACTGGTTGGTGTTGAAAACCAGAACATCGGGTCTGGGAGGGCTTTCGATGCCTTTGAACACTTTGGCCAAGGGCGTGACCCCTTCCAGGAAAGCGCCAATGTCGGCGGTGAGGTAGGAGCATATATCAGGAGAGTACCCTATGGCATTGGCCTTGGGAATCAAGTCGGTAGCCATGCGCGAGGTTCCCAGCATGGCCGAATGGGTTTCAGGGAAATAGGTTAAAAACCCCATGCCCCTGAGGATTTCGGCCGGCCCTACGCTCGTACACCAGGCAATTTTCTGTTTGCCGCTTTTAGCGGCATCGTCGAGTTCGTAATAATAGTCGGCCATGAATTTGCCCATGTCCCTGGACGTATTCAGCCGTCGGATGACAGGTTTTTTTTCTTCAGACATAATTTTTTCTCCTCGATATTTAATTGATCAGCCTGCTGTTATTAACCTGGAGACTAAATAGCCAACTCCGTCATGACGGACTTGATCCGGCATCCAGGATCATTCTGGATTCCCGCCTTCGCGGGAATGACAATCTCCATTCAAAATTTCAAACAGCGTATCTTTCATGTATTTAGGTTTAGCGACGCAGTCGCGTTTCATAAAATCGTGGAACACGATTTTATCCCATCGCATAAAGTGCGGCCCCGATGGCGCCGGTCAGTTGGGGATGCTCTGGAACGAGAATATTTTGACCGATATACGTTTCCGTCATGTTAACGAGATATGGGTTGTGGGCCACGACACCACCGGTCATGACCACGTTTTCCGTGAAGGCGTCCATCTCGATAACCCTCTTGATGACGGAATAGAACAGTCCTTTGACTATATCCGGAACTTGCTTTCCGTTTCTGATGTTTTCAAGCACTTCGGTGGCCGAGAAGACCGTGCAGAAACTACCCAGCTTGACCATGTCGGTGGACTGTTCTGCCAGGCCGTTCATCGCCTCCAACGGAATGTCCAGGCGAGGGGCCATTTCTTCCAGAAAAGCCCCTGTACCGGCGGAACATTTGCGGTTCATTTTAAAACCAATGCGCCGTCCTTTGTCATCCAGTTTGATGACCTTGTTGTCCTGTCCGCCGATATCGATGATGGTGATAGCCATGGGATAGTATAAAAAGCAGCCCTTGGCATGGCACCCGATTTCGGTTTTGCTTTCATGGGCAAAGGATACATTCTTTCTGCCGTAGCCGGTAGATATTGTTTTGACAATGTCCGCCTGCTCGGCCCGGGCCATTTGCAGCGACGTTTCAAGGCAGAAGTCGGCTGTTGCGCTGAAGTCGGTTCCCGATTTTTTTATATGATAGCCAAGCAGTTTGCGGTCAGCGTCAATGACGGCCACCTTGGTCCGTGAAGCCCCCACATCAACACCGGCATAGACGAGACGAGAACCTGTCATGGTTTGGATTCCAGGCCTTTCACGAGCGACCGCAGGGTGATGTTGAACGGAGTTTCAATACCGGCCTGCTGGCCGTATTCCACGAATTTGCCGTTGATGTAGTCGATTTCGGTCCTGCGGCCGGCTTCGATGTCCATGAGCATGGAGGGTTTGTGGTTCCCGGCCTTGCTCATGTATTCGATGGCATGGGGATAAAAATCCCAGCCCAGGTTGATTTCATTGGCCCTGGCAATTTTAATGCACTCTTTGACCAGGTTGTCCACCAGGTTGAAAACAATTGGGTCGTTCATGCTTTGGGCCATGGTCAGTCCTGTGACGGCACAGACCGGGTTCATGCACGCGTTCAAAACGCCTTTACGCCAAACCATGGAAATGATCTGATCGGTGTGTTCGGTCTGAAGACCGCTGGCGGTAAGCGCCTCGGCGATGCCAACGGCGGCATGTCGGGAATCGGGGTGCAGTTCCTGGATAAAGTGAGGGGGGTGGTGGAATGGTATGTGTACGTGACCGGGCGCCTTCAATCCACATCCGTAGTTGACCACAGCCCTGAAGGCCGCCTTTTCTCC
Organism: Thermodesulfobacteriota bacterium; assembly: GCA_039714495.1. Lineage (GTDB taxonomy): Bacteria > Desulfobacterota > Desulfobacteria > Desulfobacterales > B30-G6 > JAJDNW01. The sequence continues at coordinate 7,663 of JBDLJD010000114.1, read as the reverse complement.
CAGGGTTACGGCGATCTCTTTTTCCGTGTCGATGCCGTTTTGCCAGCTGACCACATAGATGCCCTCTTTGTAAAACGTTTCTATAGCCGATACGATCAAGGGGAGGGCATTGGCCTTGACAGTAATGAAGACGACATCCGGGTTGAAGTCTCCCAATTCATCCACGCTGGTGCAGACACGGGTGACTTTCTGCTGAATCTCCTCGGCACCATCAATGATGATGCCTGGGTCCAGGGCAGGATTGATCAGTTCCGGTATGATATCGCAGAGGGTTACATCATACCCATTCCTGGCCAGAAACGCGGCCACTATGGACCCTACCGGTCCAGCGCCGATGACGGCAAACTTTTTGGGCTTGAAGCTCGGGGATTTGCTCATATTAACACCCCCCTTGTGAGGTAATTATTATCGGAGTTGTTTGGGACGCTCATCCACGACACGCAGGGCCTTGCCTTCGCTGCGTGCGATAAACTTGGGTTCCACCAGGCTGACTTCCACGCTGATGCCCATGTTGCCTTTGATGTGGCCCATGATTTTGCCTTCGATTTCGCTCTGTTTTTCCTTGCCGGCTTCGTACACTTCTTTTTTGGCTTCAACCTGGACAACCAGTTGGTCCAGGTAACCCTTTTTACGGACGATCAGGCGGTACTGGGGTTCTACTTCGTCGATGTCCAGCAGCAGGGATTCAATCTGCGAGGGGAACACATTGACGCCGCTGATAATCAGCATGTCGTCGGTTCGTCCAAACACTTTATCCATTTTCAGGAAGGTGCGTCCGCAGGAGCAGGTTTCTCGTCTCAAGCGGGTAATGTCTTTGGTGCGGTAGCGGATCATGGGCATGGCCCTGCGCTGAAGAGATGTGAAAATGAGTTCGCCTTTTTCTCCCAGGGGCAGCGGTTCCAGGGTGGCCGGATCCACGATTTCGGCGAGGTAATGGTCTTCATTGATGTGGAGGCCGTTCTGTTCTTTGCAGTCAAAGGCAACGCCGGGCCCTCCCAGTTCCGTGAGGCCATAGGCTTCCATGGCTTTGATGCCCATGCGGGCCTCTATTTCATCGCGCATCTGGGATGTCCATGGCTCGGCGCCGAAAAGACCGGCTCGGACCGGCAGGGCTTTTATATCAACTTTCAATTCTTCGGCACGTTCGGCAATGGTGAGCGCATAGGAGGGGGTGCAGCAGAGAATATCGACACCAAAGTCCTTCATAAGTGTAATCTGTCTTTCGGTCAGACCGGCGCTGGTGGGGACCGTGGTGCAGCCCAGATTGGAGGCGCCCTGATGAAAACCGAGTCCTCCCGTGAAAAGTCCGTGTCCGTATGCATTCTGGACAACATCCTCGGGCCGTACCCCGGCCGCCCAGAAATTTCGTGTCATGCATTCGGTCCACTGGTCAAGATCGTCCTGGGTGTAGGGCCCGGTAATGGGTTTTCCCGTGGTTCCTGAGGAGGCATGCACCCTGACCACATCTTTTAAGGGGACGGCGCACAGGTCGAAGGGGTAGTTGTCGCGCAGGTCTTCCTTAATGGTCACCGGAAGTTTGGCCACATCTTCAAGGGTTTTAATGTCGCCGGCTTTAATGCCCAATTCTTTGAATTTCTTTTTGTAGAAAGGAACCTTTTTGGTAACCCACTCTACGGTTTCCGTGAGTTTTTCCAGCTTAAATTTCTCTAGCTTTTCCACAGGCATGCATTCAAATTCTTTGTTCCAGGGCATCATTTTCCTCCTTCGCTATGATTTGAATTTTTCGCTGGTTATCAGCAGCTATGACTTTAGCTGATTGGAAAAATTCAAATCACAAAATTATATAATAAAAAAAAGGTCAAAACCGGATTCAAGACCAGCGTATAATCAAATGAGAAAAGTGTTTCTTCAAGCATTTTCAGCAGCTTGAAAACCGAGTTCGAATGCTTTCAGGTTTGTGTCTAAAAACGCTTTTTTAGTTGTAGTTTCAAGAGCTTTTTTTACGCTTTCGGCTGACAGGTTCAATATCCCGGTCTGGATAAGCGCTCCTAAAAGAACAATATTGAGGGACATGACATTTCCGGCCTCCTTGGCAAGCTCAATACCGTTGAAAGAGATAAAACGACCGGTTTTTGCCTTGATAAGTGCTTTGAGTTCATCCATTTCCGGGTAGACGCCGATGCCAAGGCCCACCGTGAAGGGGGGAAGAGGCGCAGTGTTGGTGATGACCACGGTGTCGGCATTGCACTTGTTGAGGGCTCTGAGAGTTTCCGAAGGCTCGAATCCCACCAGAACATCGGCTTCGCCGTCGGAAATTATGGTGCTTTGGGCATCGCCAAAAACAACGGCCGATTCGACGACACCGCCGCGCTGGGCCATGCCGTGAATTTCGCTCATCTTAACCGGCATATCAGAGAGCAGGGCTGCTTCCCCCAGAACTTTCGATGCGAGCAGGTTTCCCTGGCCGCCCACTGCCACGATAATCAATCTCTTTGTATCCATGTTTAATATCCTATCCTTACTTTTTTAAGGGCAATATGGCATTTTCCGGACATATCTGCGCGCAGACGGCACAGCCAACGCAGGTGTCCGCATCGATCACAGGAAAATCACCCTGAATGGAAAACGCCGGGCAGGTGAATGTACCGATGCATTTTCTGTGGTTTTTACACTTGTCGCTCACATAAAATGCCCTGGGCTTGAGCATTTTATGGCCCTTGGCAAACAGGGTACACATTTCCTGGGAGATAACCACGGATACGCCTTTGTAATCCAGGGCCTCCTTGATGGTAGCGATGCTTTTTTTCAATTTGTATGGTTTGATAACCGAGACATGCTCGACGCCAATGGCTTTCACCAATGCTTCAATAGAAACACGACCGTTGCCGCTCATGTTGAAGAGGTCAGCGTCCACACCGGGATTGGGCTGGTGACCGGTCATGGCTGTCGTACCGTTGTCCAGAATGACAAGGGTAAAGTTGTGGTTGTTGAAAACGGCGTTGACCAGGCCGGTGATGCCCGAGTGAAAAAAGGTCGAGTCGCCAATAAAAGATATGACTTTCTGGTCGGTTGCCTGGGAAAAACCGCACGAGGAACTGACAGAGGACCCCATGCAGATCAGGAAGTCGCCCATGGCCATAGGGGGCAGGAAGCCCAGGGTGTAGCAGCCGATATCCGTCGGATAGACGGTGTCCATCCCTTCTGCAGCCTGCTTGATGGCATAAAAGGTTGCCCGATGGGAACAGCCGGCGCAGAGATTAGGCGGCCGCTGGGGTATTTCGGGTACATCCGCCAGGTCCGTCTGGGCAGGAGGCGTATAAGGGACGTCGAAGTAGGTGGCAAGGTTCTGCCTGACCTGGGCGGGATTGAACTCATAAAGGCGTGAAAATAGATCGTCGCCCTTACCCCGGATGGGGACGTTGAGCTTTTCTTCCTGGTCAAACACCTTGACCATCTCCTCCATGTAAGGCTCGCCTTCCTCCACAACCAGGATTTTTTCACAGCCTTTGATAAACTGTTTGATCAGATCTGCCGGCATGGGGTGGGAGAATCCGATGCGCAGGATCTTGGCCTTATCTTCTATTCCCAAGTCCTGAACAGCATCCTTCACATAGTTGTAGGAAACGCCATTGCAGACGATGCCCCAGGGGCCTTGGCCTTCAACGAAGTTAAGTTCCGAGGTGCTGGCAATTTCCTCGGCTTTTTTTATGTTTTCCAACAGCTTGACATGCAGGCCTCTGGAGACGGCAGGCACGGTAACGCACCGCATGGGATCCTTGGTAAAAGAGCCTTTGGTAACCCGCGGCGGGATTTCTTTCAGTTCCACAATGCCGGTCGAGTGATTTATGCGGGTGGTGGTCCGGAGAATGACCGGTTCCATGAGCTGCTCCGACAGGTCGAAGGCATAAGACACCATCTCTTTGGCTTCTTCCACCGAAGACGGCTCCAGGATCGGTAGCCCGGAAATTTTACCGTAAAAGCGGTCGTCCTGTTCGTTCTGGCTGGAAAACATGAATGGGTCGTCGGCCACTATGATCACGAGTCCCGCGGTAACACCCACGTAGGCCAGGGTCATGAGGGGGTCGGCAGCCACGTTGAGGCCCACGTGCTTCATCATGCAGATGGTGCGGACGCCTGAATTGGCGGCGCCGGCAGCCACTTCGAGGGCCACTTTTTCATTGGTGCTGTATTCGAAGTACAGGTCGCTTTCATGGGACATTTGGAACAGGGCCAGTGAAATTTCCGAGGAGGGTGTGCCCGGGTAGGTGGAACCAATGGCAACGCCCGCTTCAATCGCACCCCTGGCAATGGCTTCATTGCCGAGCAGCAGCATTTTCTGGCCGGGATTGTCTGTGAGGAGTTTATGCATGATCAGATCCTTAAATGAATGTGTTCCGGATATGAAAACCAGTATCCGGAACAGTAAAAGGGTAATGGGTTAAGGAATTTATGAAGCTACATTACAGCTACAATGCGGTTATGTCAAGCAAAATGTTGGTGGGCAAAAGGGTCGCTCAAGACCTTATAAAAGACTTGAAATGAAGGCGTTTTCCATCCAGATCTTAGCTGAAAGACAGCAGACATCCGGGCAGTGGGTGCAGGTTTTCGCACATAGACTTTCCAACGGAAACCGTGATGATGTAACCATACCTCCTTTGAAAGAAGCCGCATTCTATTCGGCAACAAATTAGGTGCACAACTGAGATAATTTTGTTATTAAGCTACCGTGTGATGGCTATCCGCCTTAACTTTATAAAAATTCATGCCCCATGGGATTAAATGGCCCCGCAACCTTGTGCCACACCTTCCAAACAGCGTGCAAAAAAGATTACATTATCCGCCATTTTACCGTTAGATTCGAACATAAAATTGCCAAATTTAAAATGTATGAGAAGAAATTGCCTCCCCCCCGGGCCAGGCAAGAAGGTTATTTCAGGGATTTTCAGGATAAAGCACTCTTCAGCATAACCATGCTAACTATTAAAACTAGTTATATTTTTACCCCGGCCAGATGCATTCAATGTCACCACAGCAACGCATTGGCACCTGAGAGCAAGAACAAAAGGTATGATAATTGCTTTACCTATACTTAAATTCATAAAAGGGGGGATCGGTCATGAATGCAATCATGCATATCGCCAGGGAAGATACCAATGCGGAAGTGTTGGCAAGAATCGTCAAGGCGGCATCCCGTAAATATGACTGTTCCATGGAAATCGATTTCACCAGGGACAACAGGATTTCAAAATTTGTCGGGGACGAAGCTTTAAAAACACATATTGCCGAAGAGGTCAGAAGTATATTTTCAAGGAAAATTGGTTGAAAAACAAATCAAAAATCGGTATAGTGCAGCCAAACGTAAAAAGCGTACACTGCTTTTGCAGGCATACCGGTTTTGAGCGGATCCTGATTCGCAGAATGCCATGGGCATCTGTAGAAAGTGGAATTCAGACATCGAGCTACCTACCTGTGAAACATGATGATCGAGGGAAGCATTTGCCCCTTTGCATCATGAACCACGAGCAACATCCATACAACCAGGGGCACTGGTTTCCCGCCACACTATTTTAGGCCGTTTCTTTACAGTAAAATAAAAATTTCCTGGACTGAGCACCTCGACTTTCAAAAGGGGGAGGTTGAAAATGGCTACCAAGAAAACCAGTTCGGCGCTTCATCTTCACATGTCCGAAGTCAAATCAGGCAAAAGACGCTTTGAAAACGCATTCCAAGGCGTAGCCAGGATGATTCTCGACTGTGACATCGACAAGGTGACGGTTAATGGAAAATCAACGTATGATTTCAGCATTTTCCGTAGCGGAAAGAAGCACGTGATCGGCATGTACGATGAGATCAACTCCTTTGTTTCGTATGTCAAGGATGCTGCCGAAGGCGGATCTTCCAAAGAGATGGCCTATGTACTCGTGGGCGAACCGGGAAACGGTAAAACCTTTTTTGTGGAATTTGTCTGTGAAAAATACCGTGAATTTCTGTCGAACGATATAAATCGGAAATACACATTCCGTTTCATTGGCATGGACAAACTGGGAAGCTACGGCAGGATTCCAGCTGTGGAATCGCAAACTTACGAAGATCCCGCCATTCTGGCCATGAATTTGTTCGAAACTGCAGCGGAAAACAGGCGCTATATAGCCGAAACCTTCGGGTTCAATGATGCCGCGGTTGAACAGCTGTATGAAAATTACCGACCCCTTGGGGCCTGCTCGGGTTATATCTGGAATGACATGCGCAGGTACACGGATGGTGACGTGGACAAAATGCTTCAAATGGTGGAAATTTTTCCGGTACCGCTTATGGAAAGCCTGGGTACGGTGACCGGGAAATACCCGGCCAAGGACAAGATCACTTCATCCGCCGTGGACCTCTTGGGAGAGGAGTCCATCCAGCGCCTTTTACATATCATCGACACCAACAACCCCTACCGCTTCGATTTGAGGCGGGGGGCACTTGCCCGCGTGGCCGGCGGCGGCATCCACTTCAGCGACGAAATATTCAAAAACAAAAAAGATCTGGTGCAGGTCTATCTCGGGGTCATCCAGAACCGTAACATCGAAATCGACGGATTCAAGTGGCCCATCGATACGCTGATCATTGCAACCTCGAACAATTCCGAGTTCAACCGTTTTTTGGAAGAGAAGGAAGAGGCGCCCATTGTGGACCGTTGCAGAATATCCTACATATCTCACAACACCAATTACAGGCTGCAGAAGGATCTGACCAATTATGCCATCGGCAGTGAAGCCCGGACCACCCTCACGCGCGAAGAGCTCCATCAGGACCCCAATCTCAATTACGCGGTCTCGGCAGCGACGGTCATGACGCGCCTGCCGCGTTCGGAAAAACTGACGCCCATAGAAACCATGAAACTGTCTGCCGGTGAGGTGGCTGGTGAGAAAAGCATTAAAACCCTTGCCGAAGTCATCGACACCTTGAACCAGAACCCTGATATCACCAAGCGTTTTGGTCAGAAAGGGCTCGGCCAAAGAAACATGGGGCGTGCCCTCCAACTGCTCATCGAAAGTTCCGAAACCAATGAGGGGCGCTGCATGTTTGCGTATGATATTTTCCGGGCCTTTGAGCGGGTGACCCTGGACTACGTTACCGATGCCAACGACAGGACCAAGTACCTTGAGGATCTGAAAACAGCCAAGGGCCTCTACCGCGAGCGCATCATGACTGAAATGTTCAATGCCTACATGGACGAACCGCTGGCCATCCGCAAAGATGTCATCAACTACGTGAACATGATCATCGGCATCGATGCGGAAAATCTGGGGGCGGATAAAATGTGGAAATACAAGGATCCCCAGACCGGCGAACTCAAGGCCTTAAAAGTGGACGAACGCTACATCAAGAGTGTCGAAGAACGTCTGGGGTTGAAAACCGAAGAGCAGCGGGATTCCTTCCGCACTTCCATCCGCAAAATATACGGTCAGAAGATCTCGGTGGACCCGGACTACGACTTCATGGACAATCTGGAACTGGTCAAAGCGGTAACCGACGTGCGCCTGAAATCGGACATCGCCGGCGCCGGAAGCCTGATCGGTGCTTTGGCCAACCGTACCAACGAGGAAAATCAGAAGCTATACGACCGCATGATCGACACTATGCTCAACAAGCTGAACTACTGCCGGACGTGCGCGCAGAAGACGATTGAGTATTTTTGTACCCAAGAGGATGAAAA
>JBDLJD010000113.1:0-14558 GCA_039714495.1 Thermodesulfobacteriota bacterium | reverse complement strand
TCCGGCCCTGCCGGTACATCGTTCCAGTCCTTGCAGGCCACGCGGCAGGCGCTACACCCGGTGCAGCGGGTCTGGTCAAAATAGAATCCTATTTGCATAGCTTTTCTCCAATCTGAAAGTTTACCAAATTCACAGAAAACGCTAATTTATAATACCCAACCCGGTGAACCGGAATGGAATATCCAATAATCAATATCCAATGTCCAATTATCAAGTTCCTTCAGGGCTGAAGCCCTGAGCTACAAGGCATTCGGCCGACGGCTCTGTAGCGCAGGGATTTATCCCTGCTAAACCGTATGCCGAATTCCGAATGCTTCATGCTGTTTACCTAACTTGGAAATTGACCATTCAGGCTTTTTCAGCCTGCACCAGAGTCGTATTAAGCACTGCCGCGCCGCCGCCTGAATAGGCGTCCCTGGTAAGGGTGTTGGCGCAGGCCCCTTGGTCGATGCCGTTTTCATCAGGCTGGTACCAGGTCCCTTCGAAAATGGAGATGACCCCGGGCTTGATCCTCTGGGTCACCCATGCCGGAAGGGCCACCTTTCCGCGGTCGTTGAAGACCATTATTTCGTCACCGTCCCCTATACCCCGCGCTTCCGCATCGATGGGGTTGATCCAGGCCCGGTGAGGCTCCACTTCCCTGAGCCACTCCACCTTGTACAGCTCGGAGTGCACCCTGTTTTTGGGGTGCGGCGTCAGCAGCTGCAGGGGATACTTTTCGGCCAGGGGGTCATGGCGGTCTTCCGGAACCTGCATGTACTTGGGGATGGGCGGGCACAGGGAATTGTCCAGGTCTGCCGCCCGCTGCGAAAAAATTTCAATTTTCCCGGAAGGCGTGTCAAAGGGGTGATTGTCCGGATCCTCGATCTGCTTCTGGAAGGCGATGATGGGTTTTTCAAGAGCGACCCTGTGAATGCCGTCCCTGCGGAAAGTGTCGAAGTCCGAAATCAGTTTGGCGGTTTCAGGGTTCTGCTCCACGAACATGCGCAGGATGTCGTCCTCGGTGAACGGGTTGAAATTTTCGATCCCCAGCCTTTCTGCCAGCTCCGCGGCAATGTCGAGGTCGGATTTGCATTCCCCCAAGGGTTCGAGCGCCCGGTTCATAAACGTGAAATAGGGACCGGAAGGCCAGGGGCGGGTCAGATCGGAGCGTTCCGCGGCCGAAGTCACCGGTAGAACGATGTCTGCATAGCGGGCTGTGGCCGTCATGAACAGCTCGTTTACCGCCAGAAAATCGAGCTGTTTCAGCGCCCGGTCGGCCTTGTTGCTGTTGCCCGTCTGGTTGATGTAATTGTTGCACATGGACCACATCATCTTGATGTCGACCGGATACCCGCCGGCTTTGCCTTTTAACATGGCATCGAAAATAGTGTTGATGTGAATACGCTTGGCCACGCGCAGGCGGATATCCAGGGTACCTTTGACCTTGGGGCCGTCCAGCTCAACCGGATTCTTGCCCGGAGGAATGGCCGACATGCGGAACATATGGCCGATGGGGATGCCCATGAGGCCGCCGCCGGCACTGCCCCCGGGCCGCCCCACATTGCCGGTCATGGCACACAAGGTAGCAGCACAGCGGTTGTACTGCTCGCCCATGGCGCTGCGCGCCGGGCCCTGGCAGTCCATAAGAGCGGCCGGTTTGGTTTGGGCGTAAAGACGGGCGATCCTCTGGATGGTTTCTGCCGGGACACCGGTGATGCCGGCAGCCCATGCCGGCGTCTTTTCCACGCCATCCTCCTCGCCCATGACATAGGCCCGGAATTTGTCGAACCCCTCGGTGTACTTGTCCAGAAAGGCCTGGTCGTGCAGGTTTTCCGCAATCATGACCTGGGCCATGGCCGCCATCATGGCCGTGTCCGTGCTCGGGAAGATCGGGATCCATTCATCGGCTACGGTCGCTGCGGTGTCATGGTAGCGGGGATCGATGGCGATCACCCGGGCACCGTTTTCCCTGGCTTTTATCAGGTGGTACATGGTGTTGGTGCCGGAAATCATACGGGCCGGATCCCAGCCCCACAGGATGATCAGCTTGGAATTGAGCAGATCCTCCCGGCTGTTGCCCACCATCACCGAACCGTACTGGGTCAGGGAAGCCCATACCGCGCCTTCGGACGAGATGTTGCCGTAGTGGGTGGTACACCCGCCGAATTGGTTCATCAGCCGGGTGGCTGCTAGACCGCCGTTGTGCAGGCCCGCAAGATAACCGCCGCCGGTGGCCAGAAAGATCGAGGCGTTTCCATACGTCTCTTTCACGCTTTTCAGCTTGTTGGCGAGGGTGTCCAGGGCCTCGTCCCAGGAGATTCGTTCAAACTTGCCCTCACCCTTTGCCCCTTTCCGTTTGAGGGGGTGCATAAGCCGCTCCGGGTGGTGGACATATTGCCGGAAAGCCCGGCACCGCAGGCAGGTGCGCAGCTGCTGGTCGGAATCTGGTATGTCGTCCCCCTCGATACGCAGAATCCTGTTGTCCCTGACATGCAGCTTGATCGGACACCGCCCCCCGCAGTCAAAGGTCGATGTGGTCCTGACGATTTTCACATCCCCTTCGGCCATCGCCTTTTCCGCTGTTGATGTCATAACCTTCTCCTTTCCAGTAAAACTGCTGAAAATAAAACATTTTATCCTATTATAGCACAAATCGTTTACAATTTTTTCAGTAAATCTCACCCAAACGGTTGGGTCACGATCCTGATCGGCCCGGGAGCAAGGCATTTCAGTCTGAAGTCGTAGCGGTTTTACTGCGAAGACTGAATAACGCAGCTCCCGGGCCGATCAGGGATGCCCGGAGGGTAAAATTTTGCAGGCATAAAGACCTCATTTTCCTTTTTCTTTTTTAGAATATGCCGCAAAATTTTATGATCAAAGCGTTTTTGTGCATCTGTAGTAATGCCCGGGCGACACCTCGCGCATGTCAGGCTTGATTTCACAGCATTTGGCGTTGGATACGCTGCAGCGCGGGTGGAACGTGCAGCCCGGCGGGGGGGCCAACGGGCTGGGCACCTCCCCTTCCAGGCTGACCTCCCGGATATTTTCCGGGTCAGCCACGGGCACGGAATCCAGCAGCGCCCGCGTGTAGGGATGGTGGGCATTCCGGTAAAGCGCTTGGCTGGGGGCCAATTCCATAAGGTACCCCAGGTACATCACACCGATCATGCTGCTGACGTGCTCCACCACCGCCAGATCATGGGAAATGATAATATAAGTCAGGTTGAGCTTTTTCTGCAGATCGATCAGCAGATTCAGGATCTGGGCCTGTATGGAAACATCCAGGGCCGATACGGGTTCGTCCAATACGATCATCTTGGGTTCGAGGGCCAGCGCACGGGCAATGGCGATCCGCTGCCGCTGCCCCCCGCTGAACTCGTGCGGATAGAGGGCGGCGTGGTGGTAATCGAAGCCCACCAGATCGAGGAGCTCTTCGATCCGGTTGTCGATCTGTTTCCGGGTTCCTGCCTTGTGCACCCGCAGCGGCTCTGAAATAATCTGCCGGACTTTTTTTCTGGGGTTCAACGAGCGAAAGGGGTCCTGGAAGACCGCCTGGATATTTCTGCGAAAGGCAAAACGCTCCTTTTTGTTCAGCCGGGTAATGTCCTGGCCATCGAACAGAATCTGTCCGGCAGTGGGCTCCTCCAGCCCCAGGAGCATGTTGGCCGTCGTCGATTTTCCACAGCCCGACTCCCCCACCAGGCCGAGGGTCTCCCCCTCGCGCAGGCTGAAACTGATGTCGCTCACCGCCTTGACCTGCCCCACCACCTTGCTCAAAAAGGTCCCCTTGGTAACCGGGAAATGCTTCTTCAGGGCTTTGACGGATAAGATTTCACGGGTTGACATGGGCTAGCCTTCTATAAAAAATCCAACCAAATTCAAATTTTGAACTCTCAAATAAATATCTCTATGATGCTTCATTGTCGTCATGGCGGTTCTATTATTAGAACAGATTATTTCTTCTTTACCATGTTGTTTATGCAGCGTTAGGGTAAAGCCAGCAGGCCACACTATGATCCCCATCCAGCCGCGTCTCGGGCGGATATTCCTTGAAACACCGCTTTTCCGCTTTGTCGCAGCGGGGCGCAAACCGGCAGCCCTCGGGCATGGCAAACAGGCTGGGCGGCTGCCCGCTGATGGAGGCCAGGCGCCCCACAGGCCGACCAAGCATGGGAACAGACTGAATCAGCCCCATTGAATAGGGATGTGCTGGTTTTTTAAAAAAGGTCTTTATGGGGGCCGTCTCCACGATGCGCCCCGCATACATGACTAGCACACGCGTGCAGATCTGGGCCACGGTGGCCAGGTCGTGGGTAATGAGGATGATGGAGGAGTTGGTTTCCTGCTGGATCTCCTTCATCAGCTTGAGCACCTGGGCGGCAATGGTCACATCCAAAGCCGTGGTTGGTTCGTCGGCAATGAGCAGGTCCGGGTTGTTGGCAATGCCCATGGCAATGAGGGCGCGCTGGGACATCCCGCCGCTGAACTGGAACGGGTAATCATTGATCCGGCTCTCGGGCGCCGGCACTTTGACCTTCCTAAGAAGCCGGACGCACATCTCCTTGAGCGAACCGTTGACCTTGTCGTGAAACACGTAGGGTTCGCCCAGCTGTTTTCCCACCGTGAGCAGCTGGTTCATGGCCACCATGGGGTCCTGCAGGATCATGGAAAGCCGGTCACCCCGCAGCTGCCGCATCTCCTCCTCGGTCTTCTGCAGGAGGTCTTCATTTTTAAAGAGAATCCTCCCGGAAACTATTTTCCCGGCCGGCTGGGGCACCAGGCGCATGATGGAGAGCGACGTCACACTTTTGCCGCAGCCCGATTCCCCGACCAGGCCGACGACCTCCCCCATGCCCACGCTGAAACTGACATCATCCACCGCCTTGACTTCACCCTGTTTGGTAAAAAAGGTGGTGGTGACGTTCTGAAGTTCGAGCAGCTTATCCTGGTTTGTCCCCATATATGATGTTCCCTTTACCGAAGTTTCTGTTTCGGGTCCATGACTTCCCGCAGCCAGTCCCCGGTAAGGTTGAAACCCAGCACGGCAATCACGATGGCGACCCCCGGAAAAGTCACCAACCACCAGGCATAGGTGATGTACTGCCGGCCCTCGGCCAGCATCAGGCCCCAGTCGCATGAAGGCGGCTGGGTGCCCAGGCCCAGAAAACTCATGGACGCCGTCAGCACGATAATACCGCCGATCTCGATGGTGGCCATGATGATGATCGTATTGAAGACATTGGGCAAAATGTGGGAGAACATGATGCGCAGCTTGCTGCAGCCCGCCACCCTGGCCAATCTCACAAAATCGCGCTCTTTCAGGCTCAGACACTCCCCCCGCACGATGCGGGCATAATTGGGCCACCCCATGATCCCGAAGGTGATAATGATGGTCTTGGCGCTGGGGCCGTGAACACTGGCCAGCATGAATAAAACGATGATAGCCGGCAAAGAGAGCCAGAGATCGGCCAGGCGCATGATGAACATGTCTGTGCGACCGCCCCGGAAGCCTGAAATCAGCCCCAGGACCACCCCCAGGCTACCGTAAAACAGGATGCAGCCCACACTGATCAGCAGCGACATCCGCGACCCGTGGATGATGCGGCTCAACACATCCCTGCCCAGCATGTCGGTCCCCAGGATGTGGGCCATGTTACCGTCGGCTTCCCATGCCGGCGGAATGGTCGTGTTGAAAAGATCCCCTTCGTTGGGGTCATAAGGGGAAATGAGATTGGCAAATATGACCGCCATAAAGAAAAGCCCCAAACAGAACAGTCCGACATAAGGCAGCCGCACCCCTCCCCGTCGCTTTGCATCCTTTCTCTTTTTCTTTGAAATTATACTGAAAAAACTCAATTTTTTCCCACTAGTGTAAAGCCTCTTTGAGCGAATATCAGATCGACAATCGTTACCAGCTTCCAATGACATTACAATCCATTTTGCTCACATACATTAGAAACATTTACCAGCACCGGATTATGTTAGATTCCATTGTAGAGCATGTTGTTACTCCTGTTTAAAAAACGACTGCCCATTTCTAATGTTTCTAATGTTATTGGTAGCGAATCCTGGGGTCGATATAAGCGTAAACAATATCAACAATGAGGTTCAGCGTGACCACCACCAGCGTAACGAATATGACAAACACCTGCACAACGGGGTAGTCCCGGGCAAAATAGGATTCCATGACCAGCCTGCCGATGCCCGGCCAGGAAAAGATGTATTCCACCACCACGGCACTGCCCACCATGAGCGCTCCGAAAAGGCCGAAGATAACCGTAATGACGGGTATGGAGGCGTTTTTAAAGGCGTGCAGCAGAATCACGTAAAATTCGGACACCCCCTTGATGCGGGCCATGACGACGTAGTCGCTCTTTAGAGCATCCAGCATGGAAGAGCGGCTCAGACGTGTAATCAGGGCAATGGGATAAAGGCTCATACAGAAAGCGGGCATGATGTAATGCAGGACAGTGCCCCTGCCGGCAATGGGCAGCCAGCGCAGGAAGACCCCGAAAAATAGAATCAGCATCACCCCCACCCAGAAGGAGGGCAGCGACATCCCGGCCAGGGCAAACAGCCGGCCGAATTTGTCTACCATGGAATCCGGTCTTACAGCAGAATAAATACCGATGGACAGGCCGACGATTACCGAAATGAAAAAAGCCGCCAGGCCCAGCTGCAGGGTTGCCGGAAAGCGTTCGAACAGCACTTTCAGGGCAGGTTCGTTGAAACGGAACGAGGCTCCAAAGTCTCCCTTGAAGGCATTTTTTAGATAATTCCCGTACTGGGTCATGAGGGGCTTGTCCAGACCGAATTTTTTGGTCAGGTTCTCCGCATCCTGGGGCGTGGCGTTTGGCGGCAGCATCACCGCCACCGGGTCGGCCGGCCCCAGGCGGAAAACAAAGAACACCACGGTGAGCACCGCAAATACGGTGAACACGGCGATTAGAATTCTTTTAAGGATGTATCCCTGCATGCTTGTTGCCTCAAGCCCCTAACGTCCAAACATTATTTTAAAATTTTTATCCGTTGGAGGTGGGGAAAATAAGCCTCCTTGGGCGTCCAGGTGTAATCTATCCTGTCGCTCATGCCGTAGATCATGGTCTGGCCGTATAAAATAGCGCCAATGGCGTCGTAACTGTTGATATCTTGAATCTGCCTGATCAGGTCTGCCCGTTTGGCCTTGTCCATCTCCCTTGTCTGGGCAAGAATCAGTTTGTCGTACTCCTCTCTGCGGGGGCGGTTGGTTACAGTGGCAAAAGCACTGGTGCTGAGACTCGACAGACGAAGACGGAGGTCGGGGTCTCGGCTGCCAGGCCACTGGTAGAGCCGCATATGCCCCAAACGCTTGTCCCGGTTGCGGGTGTAGGTGACGGCCGTCCCTTCTTCCAACTGCTGCAGTTTGATGGTGATACCCACCCGCTGGAGGTACTGCTGTATCAGGGCGGCGATCAAGGGGGCATTGGGTACTAGACTGGTATAAGTGAACGTCAGCGGTGTACCTTTTTTGTAGCCTGATTTTTTCAAATACCCGCGCGCCTTTTCAAGATCATATTCAAAGACTACGTTCGGGTCGTAACCCAGTTCCGCCCTGCTGGCATACATGTAAAGGGGATAGCCCTCACCCAGCAAGATCTTGTCCACAATTTCCTGGCGGTTGATGCCGTACCGGATTGCCAGGCACAAATTGCGATCCATCATAATGGGATCGGTATATGGCAGGAAGGCAATCCCCACCAGACTGGGGACCTGGTCGGTTTTCTTGATGGTTACGTGTTTGTTGCGTTTGAGCCGTTTGAGCTGATGGGGCTGGATACGCCCCACCAGATCGAGCTCGCCTGTCTCCAGCATGGCCAGGCGGGTCATGTCATCCGGTATGGTCATGATCTTTAAGTATTTGAAACTATAACTTTCCTCGGGATAGCCTTCGGGTGCATAAAACGGATAGCCTTCGACCGTTTCCAGGAGGACGTATTCACCGATCCTGCGCTCCACGAAGCGCAGCGGGCCGCTGCCCACCGGGCGGGAACGGAATTTCTCAGGGCCGACCTTTTCGTAATACTTCTTGGAACAGATCCCCAGCCACATGAGCTCTTCCCAGGGGGCATAGGCCTCCCAGAAATGGAAAATCAGGGTGTAATCATCCTTCACCTCGATATCCTCGATTTCGTCCAGGGCGCCGGCCAGCATGTTGGCATTGCTGGGATTCGCGCCCTCTTCGTAGGTGAACTTCACGTCGTGGGCGGTGACCGGGTCACCCGTGTGAAACTTCGCCCCCTGGTACATTTCGACCTTTATTTTTTTACCGTCTTCCAGGATCTCGAACGATTTGGCCAGAACGCCAATGCGGTCACCGGTTATGGGGTGTGGAATCAATAGGCTTTGGTGCATCAAAAGGACCACCGGGATATCACCAGCCAGCTTTATCTCGAGCATGTTGACCGTCGAAAGGTCGTAGGGTATCCCGACCTTGATTGTATCGCCGGAAGCAGCCTGGGCACCGGACACTGCTGACATCATTATAGCCACGGCAGCCAACACTGCGCAAACCGCCTGCCGGAACATCCGCCTTCTCGTCATTTTTATCCTCCTCACCCTTTTTCACCCCATGACCAGACTGCCGGTTCCCCAAACAGGAAAACCGGCAGCCTGGGTTGGATCGTCTCTTAATAGAATTTGAGCGTCTTAACCATTTCCAGCAGCATTTCCGGTGTGGTATCCCCACCCAGTATGGTCGTACAGCTGGCGGTTATGGATTTCCCATCTTTTAAAGCCCACATGCTCGCGGTCTGCAGCTTGGTCATGCCGTCCATAAAGGTCCACTTGTAGGTCAGCGCCAACCCCGGTGTGCCGTCATTGAGGGTAACCTTCTCTTCCGACAGGACCTTGAAGCGCTTGGAACCCGGAACGGCAGCCTGAGCCGATGCCAGAAACGGAGCTGATTCGAGCTTGGCGCCGGCATCAGCATCGGCAACACTTATCGTCAGCACGGGGATCAGATACGGGTTCGGATTAGCGGTGCGAAAAACTTCGTCTCCCTGCAGGGGCTGCGCCACATAGTTTTCCGGATACTCGACCGTAAAACTGAATTCCGGGTTTACATAAAGACCTGGTTTCGCCTCTGGAAGTTTAGGGGCGCTTGCACACGCTTGAAACATTACGAAACATCCCAGTACCATCAAAATCAATGCTGCTTTTCTCATTTTTCTTCTCCTTTTTCTTCGCTTTTTCGTTGTTCCAGTTTTTTAATATAGGTCAGCGTATCCTTCTGGGCCAGCTTGCGATACAGGAAAAACAGATAGATGCCCATCAGGTTCAAACTGCGAAATCCCTTTTCTGCGAAATCCTCATCCGATACCTGGCCATACAGATGATCCGTAAACGTCCTGCCGAGGTTAACGATAACATCCTGCATGTAATCTTTGTATTGGCGCAACACCTCGGGGTCGAAACCATTTTTTGGCCCCATGCCAACACGATCCATCTCCACCATTAATTTACCGATGGCCACATCCTCTGTAGAAAAAACAAGTACGCCATCCTGATCTTCAGGTGTAATGATGCCCCACGACATGGCCTTGGCCAGCCACTTTTTTCCCAGTTCGGTTAATTCAAGAAACTGTTCCTCCCCCTTCACTTCCTGCTGGGAAAGAAGGTAGCCCACCGGGCTGAAGAATTCGCTCTGCATTCTGAAGTAGTGCTCTTCACTGGGGGATATATTTTTAAACCTTTTGATGACCTTTTTGATGACGGCGAGGGGGAGAAAGTGTTTTTCCTGAAGGTCTTTGATGAACTCGATGAGTTCGAGGTAGTGGTCGCCGTACTCGGCCTGTCCCCTGCCGCGCTTGCGCGGTTTGGGCAGAATGCCTTCCCGGAGATAAAACTGGATTGTTTCCCTGGGAACGCCGGTTTTGCCCACCAGTTCTCTCAGCTTCATCCCGGCTCCTTTCATTCAATGGGTGAGCCGCCAGCATAGCTTTATTAAAATAATTTTACAATATATTTTATTTATAATAATCTATAATAGTTATAAACATAGCGCCGATATGTAGTATGTATTTTCTCAGGTGCCCCGCTGGACTATTTTACCGCAAAAAAAGGCAATAACGGTCAGCAACCCATTGTGGATGGAAAGGATCAATCCAGGGGCACACTGTCCTCTTGTCGGGGCCGGGCTGATTCCCTGACAATTCTGCGGTAGAGGTGATACAGGAAGAGACTCATCAACTCGGAGAACTGGGCGTGCTTTTCCCTGAGATCAGGAGAGTCGAGTTTTTCTGCATTGCGTTCCAGGTAGTCCCGGGTGCTGGCAGTGAGGTAGCTCTGGATAAAATCCGATATCGGTTTCAGGTTTTTCGGATCGTACCCGTCCCTGGGGCCGAAACCCAGGCGGTCCATATCCACCATGAGCCGCCCAATAACAATGTTTTCATGACTGTAAACAGGCTCTTCGCCATCCATGCGGGCAGAAATAATCCCCCATTCCTCCAGTTTATCAAGCCAGTAGCGACCCAGGCCGGTAGCTTTCTGGAAAGCGTCCTTGCCGGCAATTTCATGCGGAAAAAACCGTTCAAGGGGCCGCAGGTATTCGCTCTGCACTTGAAAGGAAGACTGCTCCGAAGGCGTCTGCCCTTTCTGCGCTTTCATTATTTTTTTGATGACCGGCAGCGGCAAAAAATAATTGTCCCGCAACTCTTTGATCAGACGCACCTGGCGGACATAAACCTCACTGTAATCCGCCGTGTTTTTTCCTGTTTTTCTGGGTTTTCTGAGAAGTCCTTCACGAATATAGTGATGGATGGTCTCCTTGGAAATACCTGTTCGTTTTGTCAGTTCACTGATCTTCATCTTTCTTCCCTGCCTAGCTTTATTTGCCATCTGATTATCCATATTAATTTAGTATGTCAAGAAATATTATTTTTATCTCTATATTTTTATTGACATTTATTTTTATTATATCATATAGATATCGCCATTGTCATATAGTTAGTTATACGTTTTCGTTTAATTGTAATCATATTTAATGTTTATATCGCTAAACGATAAAAAACGGAAGATTGCCAACCGGCAGCAGATTGAAAGGAGATTGAAAAAATGACGCAAAGAGAAGTGGTAATTGTTGAAGGCGTACGTACGGCATTTGGACGCATGGGCGGAACCCTGAAGGATATCTTTTGTTCGAAACTGGGGAGCATCGGCATCGACGGCCTCCTTGAAAAAACAAAGATCATGGACAAGGCACATGTGGACAGTGTGTTCCTGGGATCGGCCACCGGGTGTTCTCAAGCCGGAAACCCTGCCCGCCACGCCATGCTGGGCTCTGCTCTCGGATATGAGACATCGGCCTCCTATGTGGAAATGCAGTGCGGCAGCGCCATTGATTCCATCAACCATGCTGCCTGGAAAATTCTGGCCAACCAGGCCGACATCATCATTGCCGGCGGTATGGAATCCTACAGCCAGATGGCCATCAAATTTTCCATGGCCACAACACCGTTCAAACTGATTCCCCCCATGCCGATTCCGCCCCAGCTGTCCCCGGTGGCCGAAGAGTGCATCGGCATGGGCATCACCGCCGAGAACCTCCAGGAAATGTACGACATCCCCCGGGAGGCCTCCGACGAATTCGCCTACAACAGCCAGATGAGGGCCAAAGCTGCCATGGAAGCCGGCTACTTTGAAGAAGAGATCGTGCCTGTTACCATTCCGGCCACCAGAAAGACGCCCGAGTATGAATTCAAGGTGGATGAGCACCCGCGTCCCCAGTCAACCCTGGAAGGCATGGCCAAGCTGCAGCCGGTTTTCAAAGCAGGCGGCACGGTCACGGCCGGCAATTCCTCGGGCCAGAACGATGGGGCCGCCTTTGTGCTCATGATGAGCGCTGAAAAGGCCAAGGAACTGGGCTATGAGCCCATGGCAAAGTGGATAGCAGGCGCTGATTACGGCTGCGATCCCAAAATCATGGGCATCGGGCCGGCCTACGCCATGCCCCAGGCCATCGAACGCGCCGGACTGAAGCTTTCCGACATGGATGTCATGGAGTGCAACGAAGCCTTTGCCGTGCAGAACCTGGCTGTCATCAAGGAAATCGAAAAGCAAACAGGCGAAAAAATCGATATGGAAAAATGGAACCCCATGGGGGGCGCCATCTCTTTCGGTCACCCCAACGGCGCCTCCGGCGCCCGCATCGGCATGTTTGCCATGCGCCACCTGATCCGCAACAAAGGCCGCTACGGTGTGTTCGGCTCCTGCTGCGGCGGCGGCCTGGGTGTGGCCACGGTCATCGAGAATCTACAGCGCTAAACGCTGATGAACCTGTAAAACGTCCGAAATTCCGTCATGCCTGCGAAGGCAGGCATCCAGAACCATTTGAAATTACTGGTTTCCCGCCTTCGCGGGAATGACGTCAAAGGACGATTTAAGACTTTTTGCGAAACCATCAACACTGAACATCGAACCGCTGGCTCTTGGCTGAATGCAATAAGCTGATAAACCCCATTCGACGTTGGATGTTGGACGTTGAATGTTCGATGTTCATTTTTTAATCAAAAGATGAAGGGAAAATCAAAATGGCACAACAACTGGTAGACCGGCGAGATCTCGACTTTGTGATCTGGGAACAGATGCAGTCGGAATCACTGCTTAAAAATGACCTCTTCAAAGAGTTCAACAAAAAAACATGCGACATGATCATCACCGAAGCCCGGACACTTGCCGTCAAAGAGATGCTGCCCACGCTGGCCGAGGGTGACAAGCAGGGCGTCCGCTTTGACAAGGGCAATGTCAAGGTGCCGGATTGCTTTCACGATGTTTTCAAGCTGATCCTGGAAGGCGAGTGGCAGACCCTTGGTATGCCGCCGGAGATGGGCGGGCAGGGCGCACCGGGTTTTATCACTGCTGCCTGCTCCGAGTATTTTCTGGCCGCCAACTGGGCCCTTTTTTCTTATGCCAGCATGGGCAACGGCACGGCTCTCCTGATCCAACTATACGGCACTCCTGAACAGAAGGAAAAATACATCCCCAATATCACTACCGCCAAATGGGGCGGCACCATGCTGCTCACCGAATCCCAGGCCGGCAGCGACGTGGGTTCCCTTGAGACCACGGCCGTTAAAAACGAAGACGGCACCTATACCCTGACCGGCAATAAGATCTTCATCACCAATGGCGAGCACGACCTGGCGGAAAACATTATTCATCCTGTGCTGGCACGCATCGAAGGAGACCCCCCGGGAACCAAGGGCATTTCCATTTTCATCGTGCCCAAATATTTTGTCAACGACGACGGCAGCCTGGGCGAGCGCAACGACATCGTCTGCACCGGCGTAGAGGAAAAGCACGGCATCCATGCCAGCGCCACGGCCAGCATGGCCCTGGGCAGCAAGGGCAAATGTATCGGTTTTCTCCTGGGGGAACGATGCGAGGGCATGAAGGTCATGTTCAATATGATCAACCACGCCCGCATGGGCGTAGGCCTGCAGGGCCTGTCCTATGCTTCGGCAGCCTATCTTCTGGCCGTGAACTATGCCAGGGAACGCGTCCAGGGGCGCAAATTGGAGGATTTCAAGGATCACAGTGCGCCGTCCGTACCCATCATCGAACACCCGGATGTGCGCCGCAACCTCTTGTGGATGAAGTCCTATGTCAACGGCATGCAAAGCTTCTACCACTACCTGTCCTACTGCGCCACCAGGGGCGTTGTCGGGAAAACCGCGGAAGATCGCGAGAAGTATAACGACCTTTATGACATGCTCACGCCCTCCATCAAGGACTACCTGGCGGTCAAGGGTCACGATGTCTGCGTCCAGGCCATTCAGGTTTACGGCGGCGCGGGGTACTGCCAGGACTTCCCGGTGGAACAGTATGCCCGGGACTGCAAGATCGGTTCTATTTACGAAGGCACCAGCGGCATTCAAGCCATGGACATGCTGGCCCGCAAAATGGGCCGCAAGGAAGGGCGGGTGTTCGCCAGCCTGCTCGGAGAAATGGGGCAAACCATTGCGGACGCCCGTGGGATCGAAGGGCTTGCAGAATTGGCCGAAGTATTCGAAAAGACCGTGAATCGGCTTACTGAGATTTCGATGGCCATGGGGAAAAGGGCCATGTCCCTGGAATTCAAAACGGCCTTTGCCCATTCCGTACCCTTTTTGAATGTCATTGGCGACACCATCATGGGCTGGATGCTGCTCTGGCGCGCCAATGTGGCTTCACAAAAACTGGCTGACGGCGCCAAAAAGAGGGATGTCTCTTTTTACAACGGCCAGATCAAAACAGCCGAGTTCTACATTCAGACCATTCTGCCGGAAGTACTGGGCAAGATGGATGCCATTGCCGCCGGCCACCCGGCTGCCATCGAAATCGACGACGCTGGATTCGGCGGCTAATAACACATTGCGGGTTGCAGATTCCGTGTTACGATCTGCAACCCGAAACAAAAACCCAATCCGGATGAACCGGAAATTCTAATATCGAATATCAAAATACTAAACAATTTCAAATGATCCAATACCAAACACATAAACGGTAATAGGGCCAAACGCTATGCGCAAATTGTACAGCTGTTACGTTTTGCATAT
>JBDLJD010000112.1:0-14784 GCA_039714495.1 Thermodesulfobacteriota bacterium | reverse complement strand
TATTCTAATCAGCTTTTTTGTCAATTTTTCAGCATAAAAACGATGATGGAAAAAAACAGCACAAATACAACCGGATCAAATATTTTCTCGGAAAGGGCTTTTCAAAACTGGCTCTGGGTGGTGGTATTCGCCATGGCCTTTGCGTGGGTCGAGAGCGCTATTGTCGTTTACCTTCGAAAAATCTACTTTCCCGGGGGCTTCAGCTTTCCTCTGGTGGTGAAGTGGGAGGGGGGCAAGCATGTGATCGATCCCCTGATTCGCATCGAGTTCGGCCGTGAGATCGCCACCATCGTCATGCTGATAGCCATAGGGTGGGTTGCCGGCCGCAATCGGTTTCAACGGTTCTGCTATTTCATGCTGGCCTTCGGGATCTGGGACATATTCTACTACATCTGGCTGAAGGTTATGATCGGCTGGCCCGAAAGTCTGATGACCTGGGACCTTCTGTTTTACGTGCCCCTGCCCTGGGTGGGGCCGGTCATCTCACCGGTGCTCATCGCCTTGACCATGGTTGTGGCCGGCACGTTCATCATCTACTACGATGAAAAGGGGTTTGATGTTGCCTGGCGCTGGCACGACATGGCCGTCGAGCTGTTGTTTGCCCTTATCATGATCGTGGCCTTCTGCTGGGACTGGAAAAACATCATACAGATGCCCGGTTCCCTGGAGCGCACCGGCATCCCCAATCCCTTTGCCTGGTGGCTGTATTTGCCGGCCTACTTCTTTGCAGTGGCCTATTTTGTCTATAGATTGCGGCAGAGCATCAAGAGATCTTCACCCGCTTAAATCCGAGTAAAATTTGGCCACAAAGCCTCCAAGACGCAGAGACTGCAGAGGACAGAAATCAGAGGCCAGAGGACCGAACTGCAGTAGCGCTAAGCGTAATCAGTAAAAATATGAGACAGGATTAACAGGATTATTATATATGAGCGCTGAACGCTATTAGTGCATAGCCTTTCTGTGCTATATACTCTTTATCTTTTTGCCATTTATAACACGTAGATCCTGTTAATCCTGTCAGATACTTATTCTTTTAACCGAATGCAATAGCGCCTATTCGTCCCCCCGTCCACGCCGAGCTCTCCTTCGGCTTCCTTGACTATGGAACGGACGTTTTTGAGCACATCGTCCGACAGTTTGGGCGGTTCATAGGTTTCCAGAATGTCGATCAATTCGTCTTCTGTTTTCGCAGAAACACCACTTCAAAAGTCTGCCCCATATTGGCCTGAAAGTAGAAGCCTGCCAGCGCATCTTTATCTTCGAAGTAGTAAAGCGTGTATGTGGAACCCGGATAGCCCTTGTCCTGCAGCTTTATGAAAAGCTTCTTCAGTCCCTTCCACATTGAGACGTTGGCCTCAGCTACATGGATGGGGCCAGGGTTGAAATAGGCAGCGTCAACCGATCCGTCCGCCCGGGCATTGCTCACCTGAATCATATATCCGCCGTCGGGCCGAACCCACTCCCCATTCAGCACGGAATAATCCTGGGCAAGGGCCGTGATGACCGGAAAAACAAGAACAAGGCAGCATCCCAGCAACCATATATGGCGTCCCTTAAGCCTGGAGCATATTATTGTATTTCGGTGTTTCAATAGGTTCTATCCTTTCTAACGATAAAAACAGAAAATTCGAAAAAATACCAATACGTGTGACCGGATCTGTCAAACCCGTGTGGTATTTTACCAGTCATTATTGAAAAAGGCTTTCAAACCCAAAGGAGGAAATGAAAATGAGAAAACATGAACTGACCACAGAATACCACGACCATTTTGAGTACTTCGGCAATACGGAGATCGAACGGATTCGCAAAAAAGGTGAAGAAACCATCCGCCACGATTGGATCATTTTCGATACGGTTGACGAAGCCATGGAATTTTTCAACGACCGTTGCGGGGAGTTCCAAGGGTACTACGCCTAAAAATAAATTGCCCCGCATCGGTGGTGCAGGGCAATTTTTTATATGTGATACTCCCTGGCTCTTTCCACGTAGGCGGCAATCACTTGTCGGGCATCGTCATCTATGCTGCGGAATCCAATTCCCAGGGCAAAATTCATGTCGAATTCAGCCTTTTTGATTTTGCCCTGGAACGTTTTGGTGCCTTCGTATCCCGGCAGCTGAAACTGGAGAGAGGTATCTCCGTCTTTTTTCAACAGCAGCCCTTCGATCTGCTCGATGGCTTCGGTTTTGAATTTACACCCCCCCAGGCTGATGTCGGTGATCATGCCGTTGATCTCAATCTTATCGTACTGCAGGGTGGCTGGAAAGAAGCAATGGACCCTCTGGGTATCACGAAACTCAATTTTTTCCACCACGCTGGGATAGGATAGATACGTCACTTTAAACGGTTCATGGTTGCTCCCCAGGACATCTGTTTTAAACCGGTACACATCGCCCAGGAAGGTATAGCGTACAACCAGCGACGACCCCTCGGCTAAAAGGTCTTCAGTAGTGATGATGGTGGGGCTTTTAATGATCAGAAAAACGTCGGGTTTCATACCGATGAGATAACTGGGAAAGAACCCCTTGACCCCCTTGAACTGCAGCAGCAGGTCGGATGCCAATTCTATGTTCAAGTGGGTGGTCTGATTTATTTTCTTTTTTTTACGTGCCATGGCTACCTCGTCAAAAAAGGGCGGGATGTCGTCAGGTCCTTTCTAATTAAATAAATTATGCTGCGATGTCAATATATTGTGTGATATTGACATGGGTATTCGTATCTGACATTCTGAGTCACCCTGCCGGTAGCGATATCTACAATAGAAATTGTAAGACCAAACATTCATAAAGGGATTAGACATGGTGAGCTTGAGAAGATCAATGGCCCCGGCATCAACCAGGCGTATGTTCAAATCAAAGGTAGTTGCATGGTGTTTACTGTTGCTGATGGTTTTTCAGGGGGCGGCGCTGGCCCAACCGGATTGGCTGACCCAATTCGATCCCGGCGAAACCTATGGAGAGCAGATGCCGTGGGTACAGCCGTTGTCAAGCACCTATGGTTCATCATCGGAGTCGTCTTCCGGCGGCAGTTCCGGGCTGGATATCGGATCGCTGCACAAGTATCTGGGTTGGGGCACCCTGCTGCTGGCCTGCGTTACAGCGGTTACAGGCTCCGACAGCAGCCTGCACCATAATTCAGCCCTCGCTGCAACCGCATTCGGCCTTGGGACGGCGGCCACAGGGTATTATGAATACAGTGACTATTTTGATACAGATGAAGGCCTGTCGACCTACAACCTGCATATCGTTCTGGGCACCATCGGCGCCATCGGTTTTGCCACGGAGGCGGTCATCGCCAGCACGGACTCCGGCCACGGCGGCATCGGCATAGGATCGGCCGTGGCCATGGGCCTTGCCTTTGCGATTGTCATATGGTGAGCCGCTCCGGAAACCGCAGCCGGTCTGCCGTGGGTATCTTGAACGGAGCCGGGCTGGATGACGTGTTTAATATGGAAAGGGGTATTCTGGCTTACAACGGCCTTGTTGCCGCCGGCTCCCCGGAAGCAGGGGTTTTCTGTTTTATAGTTTTCTTATCCCGCCGGGACAATGACTTTAACCTAAATCGAGCGTCAGGTTAGAAAAAGAATCTGATGCCTGTGCCGGCTTCAAAATCGAGTTCCGTATCCGGTGTCAGGTCGAGCACCGGCACTAATTCCACAAATGCGCCCAGGGGAAGATCCTCGAATACATACTCGACCCCGACCGGGAACCGGATTCCTAATTCGTTATCGTCATTATCGTGGAACACCATCCGAGCGCCTACGCCAAAATATAGTGGCAAAAGGCCTTTGGGCACGTTAATCACGTCATAGAGATGGAAAAGGTAATCGCCATAAATATGCAATTCATTATCCCCACTGGTTTCCCATCCCGCACCCATGTCGATCGCATTGGTATCGTCGAGCATGATTTTAGCCGTAATGCCCGTGGGTTCTCCCAGGATCACGCCTATTCCGAATTTTTCTCTTTCCGAGGCATAAACATTCGCCGACAGACAAAGGATCAATAGCATTAGAAAGTATTTCAGTTTCATGTCGTTTCCCCTTTCATTGGATGATGTGTTCCCTGCCTTTCACAGTTTTAAAATCCTTGAGCATAGCTTTGTTGACCTCCTTAAATTTTCAGCAGCCTGCGTGCATTGCCTCCCAACCATTTGCGTTTGACGTCTTCCTTGAGCGGCAGCGCGTTGACGCCTTCCACGCTTTCTTTAAATGGCTGGGCCGGCCAGGCTGTACCGAAGAGCACCCTGTCCTGCAGCAGGCTGTTGCCGTAGCAGACCAGCGTTTCCCAGCCACTGCCGGGCTTGGCGATATATTTGGGGTGGATGGCGGAAATGTCCATATAGACATTGGCATGCCGCCAGATGACCGCCATCAATTCGTTGACCCAGGGCCAGCCGCCATGGCCAGCGATCAACTTCAGCTCCGGGAATTGTCCGGCCACCTCATCCAGGTAGATGGGCCGCCCGAAATCCATACTGAGCTGGGGTACGAAATTCAGGGACGTGTGGATCCAGACCGGAATGTCCAGTTCGATGCACTTGGCGTATATGGGGTAGTAGCGTTTGTCATTGCTCCTGATCTTGTGCAGCCAGGGCTCCAGACAGAGGGTTTTCATGCCCAACTCATGATAGGCAAACTCCAGGTCACGGACGGCCTGCATGCCCTTGTGGGGATCGATGCCGGCCATGCCCAGCAGCCGGTCCGGCGCCCTCTGGACGAACTCGGCCACCTTGGTGTTGGGGGTTACCATTCCCATGGTGGTTTCAGCATCTTCGGCCGGCATGATGGCTATGTCCACTCCGGCATCGTCCATGAGGCGCAGGAGAAAGCCGGCTGCATCGGCCTTGAGCTCTTCCAGTATGGGGGCGTTGCCGCCGTACATCTGGTTGTATTTGGCAAAGGGCCCGTCAGGGTTGGCGAACCCTTCGATGGTCTCCGGAAGTGGCGGGATGACGCACATGTCGATGATCATATCGTTTTCAGCGTGCTGCATTTTTATCACCATTTATAGGTTTTGCCGAGCATTTTTTCTGAATACCATATAGTAAAGGATTCCCGCTATGATCCAGCCTACGAAAACACCGATGGCCCACGGCTTGAGCAGCAGGATGGAGATTCCCCAGGCGGGTATGATGGATATAATCGCCAATACGGGAATAGCAGGGTAACCCCACATCTTGTAGGGTCTTTCCATATCCGGTTCCTTGCGGCGCAGTCGCATGACGGTAATGACGACCAGCAGGTAGCAGAGTAGTACTGCCGAGGCTGCCGTGTCAAAGAGCACGATCAGTTCGGTGAATACGCTGCCCAAAACACCCATGACGCCCAGGAAGACCAGGGCCACCGAGGGCGTCCCAAAGCGGGGGTTAACGTATGCCAGGGAGCGTGGTATTTCCCCGTCCTTGGCCATGGCCATCAGGAGGCGCGACCCGCCCAGCATAAAGGCATTCATGGTGGTCAGAAGCCCACAGATGCCTGCCACCAGGATGATGATGGCGCCCTTCTCACCCAGGGCGATTTTGACCGGTCCCAGAATGGGGATGTTCTCGGTGCTTTTGGCCAGGCTCTCCCACGGGACCAGTCCGGCATTGGCTACGGTGACGGCAAAATAGAAAAAGGCCACGAATACGATGGAGGCGGGTATCAGGAAAACCAGTTTGCGGATAGGCGCATTGACTTCTTCGGCAGCCTGGGGCAGCACGTCGAATCCCATGAAGGCCAGCATGCTTAAGGGAACCATCAGCAAAACACCGCCCATGCCCCGGCCGAATACCGGCCGAAAATTGGCCATCTGCAGTTTGGGTAGCGCTGCGATCACATATATCAGAATTCCAGCAAAAAGGAGCACGGCGAATAAAAACTGCACCCGTCCGGAGAAACGAACCCCCAATAGGTTGATCACGGTGAAAAAAACGGCGATCAGGGCGCCGGTCAGGGTGGGGGAGAGGGCGGGATTGATGCCATGGATCAGCTTGCCCAGAATGATGCATTCACCGGGCATCATGGACGCATAGGCCAGAATCAGGACCCATCCTGTAAAAAAACCGGTAAACTTTCCAAGGCCCCTTTTGACATAGATATATTCACCGCCCGCTTTGGGCATGGCCGCGCAGAGTTCGGCATAGCAAAAGCCGATGAACATGCTCAGAATGGCGGCGATGATGATGGACAGCCCCACCGCCGGTCCGGCCCGGTCCAGCATGACATTGGCCAGAACAGCCCAGGCCATACCCACCATGGCGCCGGTGATCAGGGTGAACATGGTTGCCAGCGTAAGTCCTTTGACCAGATTCGACTTTTCTTCCATCTCGAGGTCCTCCTCCTCTAACTGATTTTCATAATAAAACGGTTAGTAGGTTTTTTCGAAGTATTCGACCTTATATTGCGACTTTTCAAAAGTATCCGCCGGCACCCATTCAATTCTGGGGGTAAAAACCAGTTTTTCCCGGATCGTGTTGCGGATTTTTTCCGCTAAAACATCCTGTTCTTCGGTTTCCAACCCGGCTCCGGATTCTATTTTGATGGTGATGTTTTCGCCAAAAGACGGACCTGGATGCGGCAGCACGATGCGCATTTCCCCGGTGGTAGCCGGCGCGAAATCTTGAATGATTCCCTTGACGGCGGCCGGGAATACATTCACCCCTTTGACCTTGATCATATCGTCGGTGCGGCCGATGACGTGAAAACGGAAACCCGTCCGTCCGCAGGGGCAGTCGCCGGTGTAAACCCTCACCATGTCGCGGACACGGTAGCGGATGACTGGTGTGGCCTGGCGGTTGATGGTTGTGAAAACGATTTCGCCTTCAACGCCATCCTGCATTTCAAGCGGTGCCAATGTTTCGGGATCCACGATTTCCGCCACCAGGGCCCCCTGGGCGCAGAAGTGCAGTCCTTGGGAGGCGCCGCATTCGGCGGCAATATCCGCCCCTACATCAGCCAGACCGTAGAAGTTGCGGGCCACGATGCCCCATGTGTTTTCGATGTTGCTGCGTTCCTCTTCGCTCAGAGCCTCACCGGCCAGGAACCCTTTTTTGAAGTTCAGTTCACGGGGCTCGAGCTTGAGCACCTCCTTGACGGCGGCAGCTATAAAAGCAGTGGCCGATGGCGTTGAAAATAGTACGGTAGGCTTCAGATCCCTGACCAGTTCCATGAATTTTTTCATGCCGGTACTGACAAAAGGGGCGGGTACAACGGTGATGCCCATGTGCTCGGCGCCCGAGCATTCAGACAGTCCGCCCACGAACAGTGTGAAGTTGGCCGGGTTGATCAAGACGTCGTCGGGACGTAGGCCGCCGGTCCAGGCGTGCCGTGCGAACATATCGTTCCAGAGTTCTACGTCGCTGCGGGTCAGCCCGATCAAGAGGGGGCGGCCGGTGGTGCCGCTGGTGCCCTGGATGCGGATGATGTCCTTCATGGGCGCGCACTGGTGCCCGCCCAGTCCGCCCACGCCTTCCTGAGTCTGGCGCAGGTCATCTTTGGTAGTGAAGGGGAAACATTGGAGGTCTTCGCGGGACTTCAGGTCATCGGGATGAACGCCTTTTTCATCGAATTTTTGGCGGTAAAAGGGGCTTTCGCGGTACACGTAGGCCAGTTGGTCTTGCAGGGCTTTGGTTTCAAGCTCGCGGAGTTTATCAGCCGGCATGGTTTCAAGTTTCTGATTCCAGTAGCTCTTTTCCATTATGACAATGCTCCTTTTGATGCACGACTGTTAAAGTAAAAATTCAAACTAATATTGCAGGTATTCAAAAGGTTTGCAATAAATGGCGCAAGTCCTGATTCATTCCATTGTATTGGCTATCGCTATCTTCACACCTGGATTCAGGTTTGAAGCAGCGGGACCAGCCGCCTCACCAGGAACAGCCCCACCACTGACAAAGGCGGCGGGATGATGATGGCCAACCAGAAATGCCCCCGGTCGATAAAAAAAACCAGCGAGATGGAAAAGATAGCCACCGCTATGATGCGGCTAAGTAATATGTTCCGTTTTAGGGTCATACCATAAGGGTAATAGAATTCTAAGACGCCTGGGTCAACCTCATAGTTGCATAAACAACATGGTAACTGTAAGCTAATATCCTGTTTTTATATTCAATACAATAACGATAGCGTACTGCCTTGGATATCACCCCCGGTGGCTTCTAAGGATGATTTGGCCACGATTTATCATGCCACCCTTATTTAGGGCTGATAATTGACTTTATAGACCATATTTGTCATATATACTGTATTCCCACCCGAACCGATATCTATATATAGAGGGGACCAAAATCATGGAACAGCAAGTTTTACCTGATTGCGGCGGGAGACGTACCGTGAGTGACAGACGGGTTTTATTTACCAAAATGCCATTCGAGTCTGAACGCAGGTCCGGTGAAGACAGGCGGCATGGTATCGAGCGCAGGCTTGAGGCCAGGTTCATGACAGGTGCCATAAAAAATATCAACACCATCAAATTCGAGAAGCCTTCGACATTGGGAAAATTGCTGAAGGACAAGAAAAAAAGGTGTAGCCCTCCCCGTTTTGGAAGCTCTGATACTGTATACCCTATAGATAACAAAGGAAACACGTAAAATGAAAGAATCTCAATACCTGGAAGACAATGAGAAGGTTATTGCTGATCTAAAAAAGCTGCCGGTCTTTGAGCCTTTAGCTAAAGAACATCTCAAGCCGCTTTTAAAAATGAGCAAACTGCGCATGTATAAATCCGGGGAAACCATTATCAGCGAGGGTGATGTTGACCGCTGGATGTATTTTTTGATCTATGGAGAAGTCAAGATTACAAAGGAAAACAAAGAGATCACCGTATTACGAAGAAGAGGCGACGTATTTGGTGAGATGCGATTCATTGACAGCGCCCCGAGGTTTGCATCGGCGATTGCCGAGGGAGAGACGGTTTGTCTTTCGGTTGATACTGATTACATAAAACACCTGGTCGGACATGATCAGGTAACTTTTGGGTATGTTCTTTACCGAATTATGTCGGAAATATTAGCCGAGAGATTGCGCCAGGCAACCAAGGAGCTAATCCAGCATAAAGGCAAATCAAATATTAAATTATGGGGATAATTGTAATATTACAAGTAGTATTGATGTATGCTTGTATATCTATTTAAACATGCTTGAAAAAAAACAGCAACCACCGCCACCACAACTGCTATCGCCACCGCCACCGCTACTATCGCTAATCTGGAGAGGATGTCCTTTTGTCCGGATTTGGCAAGTTTCGTGTCAAAGAGAAACATAAACGCCGGCGCAGGTAACTCCAGACTATTTCGCTACCTTCGGGTTCGGGAAGTTCTGTGTGAACGAGAAACGTAGGCGCATAGGCAGGAACCCTGCTACAGGTGAGGACATGATGCTGGCACCGAAGAGAGTTGTCACGTTAAATGCTCTGGGAAACTGAGGGAGAGGGGTAATGGGTTTTAGGCTTGGCCTCCTTTTTTCAGCAATTTTGTTGGGAATAGTGATGCTTTATCTCAGGAACAAGGAAAGGTGGGAATGGGATAAGATTATGATTCTGTTCACTGTTGCAATTGTAAGTATTTCAATACTTGGAGGCATTGGAATATTTGCATATATTAAGAAGTCTGATAAACCTGAAATTCAAACTTCTTTTTGGGATATTACCCTATCAAGCAGCAAATCAAGCATAAAATTCATAAAGGGCCCGCCTAATAAAATAGAGCCTGAGGATATATGGCTTTATATATCAGAAATATTCGGTACCCCTGAAGCGTATTACCTGAGGTTCAACGAAGACCGGTTAAGATTAGTTGGATATTTAGGAGGTGATTTAAGTGGAGGTCCAAGCATACAAGGTATTAAAAAAGGAAGCAGCCTTGATGATATAATAATATTTTTCGGCAAGCCGTCTCACATATCTGAATCGATAGGCAATCTTAAAAAATTGTATTCGTACGAGAATTACAATGTTTTCTTCATTATAGAAGATAATAGAGTATCAACATATGGTGTATATAATCCAAAATATGGGCCAATGAAAATTGAAGAAACGATTGGAAAGTCCCTTAGCCAGATGGAGATTGATTTCTAAGTGAGCAAGCTTGCATCGTAATTATAGAAGCAATAGCTACTAATCATCCCACTTTTCTTCAATCCATTTAAAGACATAAAGGCGCCACTCTATTTAGCTCTTAAAAACTTGCGTCTGTCTGGTTGACTCCTACGATCTTTATCAGATCTTCGCATGTAGTTTTTTTTAGCATCAAACGTTTTACGTCGGCTTCTCCCTGAACGTCTTCCACAATTATCATGGTAAGCATCACGCTGAACATATGTACCGTATAGATACAACCCAACTAAAGACAAAATAAATAATAATATTATCAGGTTATTCAACATGCCTCCTTAATGATGCCGATTAGATTCATTATATATAATTTGCCTGAATCGGTCAAGCGCCCAATTAAGATGCGGAGATTATTCCAATGTTTTTATAGATAGCGAAGATGTTATTGTCGATGGAGTTCGACAGGCAAAAGTTGACAGAAGAAAAAAGTCTGATACGGATGATGAAAAAGCTATTTATAAAGGCCGAGAGAGAAGATCTGGTAAGGAAAGACGAATTTGGGTCGATAAATTAACGGAAATCCGAACTAAAATATGATTTCTAAATAAAAGGCGCCCGAAAAATTACCGGTGTTTAAAAATTATCATCACCGGCTGAATCTTGCATTGATGGGGACTTCCGGTTAACGATTGACATACCCAAATGGTATCTGATAATTTCTGACATATCGGATAGTTGGTCTTATCTCAAAGTATCTGTATATTAACTGATTAAGTTTTAAACGAGGCGGAAACAAAAAATGGATGAATCAAAGCAGAAAATTGCACTATTTATAGATGCAGATAATGCACCTGCAAGTAAGTTTGAAGAGGTTCTAAGTGAAGTTGCTAAATATGGTGTTGTAACGATAAGAAAAGCTTATGGAAATTGGAAAAATCCTTCTATAAAACCTTGGGAAGATCTTTTGCATGAATATGCAATTCAGCCGATCCAGCAATACGATCTCACAAAAGGAAAAAATGCCTCGGACATTGCACTTGTGATTGATGCAATGGATGTGATGTATACCAAGAATATCGACGTCATGTGTTTCGTTTCATCGGATTGTGATTTTACACCGATGGTTACGCGCGCCCTCGCTGAAGGTAAAGTTGTTTTGGGGTTTGGTGAGCGTAAAGCCCCTTCTCCTTTTGTGAATGCATGCTCCAAGTTTTTATTTTTAGACGAGGAATCCAGACAGAATGGTGTGGTACAAATAAAATCTAAAAATATTAAATCTGATACCAAACTTATAAATCTGCTTCGCCAAGCAATTGAATCAACGGCAGAAGATGACGGCTGGGCGGCTCTTGGATCCGTGGGGTCACATATATCAAATAAAACCTCTTTTGATACCAGAAACTATGGTTACAAAAATTTGAGCAGCCTTGTTAAGGCAATCGATTTGTTTAAGCTCAAGCGCGGACCAGGAAACTCCTATTTGGTTAAGGATACACGAAAGATAAAATCTACTTAACCAAGCGTTTAACACCGATCCACTGCGTTCCACCGGACTTGCTGAAGCTTACCGTCACAACCGTTGATTCTTAATCTTTTATAGGTGAGGGATGACTGGCAGAAAAGATGCACGCACACCCTTATCAGTTTTGCGACAACCTTCGGTCAGCACCAGACCTCCTTTCAGGAATGTGAGTGGCATATGTAAAATGGCGCCTGTCCTTTTCCAGCCGCCTATCGGACTTCTTCATCTCATGGCCTGATCTTCTTTCAGGAATATGATAGGTATAGGAGAACCGTCGTCTATCATTCTCCAATGGTCTATCAGATTTTATCGTTGATTTTTTACCCAATAAATTGATCAATATATCCGTCCCAATTAGACTCAGTATCATTAACCATGCAACCGTTGTAATCGGCATGCCGTCACCCCCATTCTTAATTGTGGTTGATTTCTGGCACAATCGGCTCTTGCCCATACGATAATACGGATCTGCAGTTTGTCGTTGACAATTTACGCCAAAATCTTTGCTCTTCATGTCAAATTGCGGAATTGGTTGTCGAGGTGGGGAAGAGGGGTAATCTCGTAAGCCCTTAATATCTTTGGTACGCCCGGCCCGATTCGAACGGGCGGCCTACGGATTCGAAGGGCACACTTCATCACAAAGGATGATGTGATTCTTTCTTTATTATTCGGTAGGTTTCCTCATAAATGGTTTTCCTTGGTCCTATGGCAACGATGTCGATGATCCGTGGGGAAGATCTGCGGTAAATGATCCGAAATCTGCTGATTCGATAGCTTTGCATTCCCTCCAACTCATCTTTTAACCATTTGCCGGATTCCGGCTCCGCCATAATATGTCGCAAACCCGCCCGGATTTTTATTTTCAACTGAGGATGACAGCCTCGAATCAGCGTAATGATCTCTTCTGGAACCCTGAGCTTTATTTGAATTCGTCCCTTGGATGGCATCGTCTATTTGAAAAGTTCTTCCAGAGTATACACTTTAGTCTTTTTCTTCAGCACGGAAAGACCTTTTTTAATCTCAATCATCAAATCCGGATCCGATTGAATCGAAAGGGTTTCCCTCCAGCCGTCGAATTCGTCCGGACTTACTAGCACCGCTGCCGGCCTTCCGTTTTTGGTGATGATAACCTCCGCATCGGTGGACTGAACCCGATCGATCAGCTCACTGAGTTTCATTTTTGCCTCTGACAACGATAGTATCTCCATTATGTGACCTCTATTTTGGTTGACCTAAATTATAGTCATATAATTATCACATATTTTTTGTCTGTCAAACGAAATTATTTGGGGCCAGATGCACATTGTGAAGGTTTTTTCACCCTATTTGTACCACAATAAAAAAAGAGGCACATCATGAAGATGTAACCTCTCGATTTTAATGGTACGCCCGGCAGGATTCGAACCTGCGGCCAGCGGATTCGAAGAGCAGAATCCTGAAAATTAATGAACCAAGGGGAGTATTTGTAACAAATTAGTATTGACATTCCTATTTTGTTCAATTAAGCAGATCCATATGCTGGCAAATATTATCCATAGGGTCCTTGGGGAAAAAATCGCCGCCGCTACCGTCTCGTTTCCGGTTATTTCGTTGATGGGGCCGAGGCAATCAGGCAAAACAACCCTCATCCGAACACTGTTTCCAGACTATGCGTATCGGAACCTGGAAAATCTGGACGATCGCATGGCAGCCGAAGAAGACCCCCGGCGGTTTCTAAAACCCTATGCCGCCAGCGGCTTGATCGTTGATGAGGCTCAAAAAGTTCCGTCACTGTTCTCTTACCTTCAAGGAATTGTTGATGAATCCGGCAAAATGGGTAAATTTATACTGACCGGGTCACAGAATTTTTTGCTCCTTGAAAACATCACGCAATCACTTGCAGGGCGCGTCGTCCTTTTTAACCTCATGCCGTTTGGAATGGATGAACTCGAGATTGCCGAATTGATGCCGAACGACGCGGATCAGTTGATATTTACCGGCGGATATCCGGTTCTGTACGACCGCCCGGTCGGACCGCCGGACTATTTCCCTTCATACATTCAAACCTACATTGAACGGGATGTCCGCAGCATAAAAAACATCGGTGATTTGAGCACGTTTCAACGATTTGTCAAGCTGTGTGCCGGACGAACCGGTCAGTTACTGAACCTTTCCAGTCTTGGATCCGAATTGGGCATCAACTACAAAACTGTTCGATCATGGATATCCGTTCTCGAAGCCAGTTTTATCGTCTTTCTGCTTCAGCCGCACCACCGAAACTTCAATAAACGCATTGTCAAACAGCCGAAATTGTATTTTTATGATACCGGCCTGTTGTGTGCACTACTTGACATCCAAAGTCCGGAACAGGTTAGCACGCACTACCTCAGAGGCCACTTGTTTGAAAATCTGGTCATTTCAGAATATGTCAAACATCGCCTTCATTTGGGGATGCGGTCCAATGCGTTTTTTTGGCGAAACAGCACCGGCCATGAGATTGATCTTCTTATTGAAACCGGGGGGACGCTACATGCCTTGGAGATTAAATCCGGAGAAACCCTGAACAACGAATTTTTTAAAAATCTAATATATTTCAAAAATATTTCCGGCCTACCGGTAGAAAACCTTTTTTTGGTCTACGGCGGGGAGCGGAATCAATCCAGAAAGCAGGGACATGCTGTTGGCTGGAAAAACATCGCCAAACCGCCATATCTTTAATCCGGTGACTCCATTTTTTGACCTATCCAAGCTATACCATTATAGATGATCAGTTGTTGAAGTTCTAAATCAACAGCACCCTTTCGATAGCTGCTCAAGGGAAGAAAAATATCATCTATGTTTCATTGGATTGCGATAACAAATCGGCATCGATCAGGTCTTGCGGGCGACCGGAGGAGCGCTTGACAGTTATCAAGTCTTGACGGGAAATAAAGAAAACAGGCAGGTCATCAAACAAAATCGTTTCACGCCTTTCCCATGCTTCGCGAAACTGTACGCCGGGAATTCCCATAAGGATATCTACTCGTACCGGCGGTACTCCCATTTGATAAAAAAAACCGTTTTCGGAAAAGTCGCTTTGGGTCAAACCATTCAGAGGGGCACCGAATTGTTGAAGCGCGTGATATACCGCAGAGGCGTTCTCGGGATCTGTGCTGATCCAAAGATCAAGGTCCTTCGTGTATCGGGGCTCCGCATATTGAATTAGCGCATAGCCGCCGATCACCAGATATTCAACGTTGTTGGCGTTGAAAAGT
>JBDLJD010000111.1:0-14789 GCA_039714495.1 Thermodesulfobacteriota bacterium | reverse complement strand
TTTAAAAAAGCTTACACATATAATTAAAGATGTATTGCTTAAACTAAGTTGTATGGCTGAATACGAAAATTTATATGAAAACTTCAAACCAAAAGGAGAAAGTTATGGGTAAAAGAAGCATAGCAATAGCAATGATGGTAATGGTTGCTTTGGTCGTGATGATAACGGTCCAAACGGTCTCGGCAGCCGAGTACACTGTAACCCGTTCGGTGGATTACACCGGGCCCTATGCGGTGATCATGCCGCCCTTTGAAAGTTCGTGCGAGGCCTTTTTTACCTGGTGGAACGAAACCAAGGGCAAGGAATTGGGCATTTCTCTCAAGCATAAAGCATATGATATGCGCTACGATCCCAGTGTGGTGGCCAGCACCTGGCCGGGCATTCTCACCGGCGACAAGCCCATTGCCCACATGGGGCTGGGCGGTCCGGACGTAGCTGCCCTGATGAAGCGCCTTCCCAAAGACAAGGTGCCCATGGTCATGTCCACGGGTACCTACGGGTTTATCTGGGTACCCGACATGTGGGTGTTTCAGCCACGGCCCACCTATGCCCATGAAGCTGCCGGTTTCTTTAACTGGGTGCATCAGAACCAGATCAAGGACCGGCCTATCAAAATAGGATCTATCAGCTCCAAAGTTGCACCGGCCTATGTGGACATGATCGACGGCATCGAATCCTTCTGCAAGGCCACCCCCTGGGCAGAATGCGTGGGCACCGAATGGATACAGATGAAACCGGTATCCCTGACAAGCGAAGTTCGGCGGCTGTCGCGAAAAAAGCCGGATTTTATCTGGATTCCCACCAACACCACCCACGTGATCGGCACCATCAAGGCCCAAAAGGAGTTGAGCATCCACATCCCCATCGTGGGCGCCACCCATGACGGTATCCAGATGTCCACCATGGCCTCCAAGGACATCAACCTATTGGAGGGCCACTTCGACTCCGGTGCCCTCGATCCGGCATTGGACCCCAATGTGCCGGGCGCCAAGATATACGCAGAATACTGCAAAAAACTTGGTCATAAAAACACATGGAGTAATCTGGCCGTC
The DNA here is from genome assembly GCA_039714495.1 of Thermodesulfobacteriota bacterium. Lineage (GTDB taxonomy): Bacteria > Desulfobacterota > Desulfobacteria > Desulfobacterales > B30-G6 > JAJDNW01. The sequence continues at coordinate 13,737 of JBDLJD010000111.1, read as the reverse complement.
CAGGCGTCCATCATGGAACTCCTGACACTGAGGGCTGTAGAAAGGGCAGCCAAAGCCGTGGGTGCAGACAATATCACCGGTGAGGCAGTGTACAATGCCATGTATGCTGCGCCATTCACTGAGGAAGACCTGCTCGGGCTGGCTTCCACCTTGACGTTCACCAAGGATGCGCCTTTTTCCACCAAAAACCTCAAGGTCAAGGCCACCACAGTTAAAGACGGCAAACACGTGCAGGTCGGTGATGGTTGGATAGAAGTTCCGAATATCCCCAAATGGGTAAAAAAATAAAATTGTGTTCCACAATTTTATGAAACGCGACTTCGTCGCTACTATACAAAAAGCGGAAAATACTAGACGGCATCTCAAAAAAGCTTTATGAGACGACTTCTATGTAGGTAAAACCAGGAGGCTGTACATGCTCGAACTCAACAATGTGGAAATGATATACAACAAGGTCATCCTGGTTCTAAAAGGCGTGTCGCTCGAGGTTCCCGAGGGGGGCATCGTAGCCCTCCTCGGGGCCAACGGCGCCGGAAAAACCACCACCCTGAAGTGCATATCCGGCCTGGAACATGCCGAAGAAGGCGAAGTCACCCGGGGCCAGATTCTGTTTGAAGGGCAGCGTATCGAAAAAATGGACCCCACCGAGATAGTGCGCTTGGGCATCGTCCAGGTGGTGGAGGGCCGCAAGGTCCTGGAACACCTCACCGTGGAACAGAACCTCCTTGTGGGGTCGCACATGCGCAAGGACATGGATGCGGTCCGCCAGGACATCGATCTGGTGTATCATTACTTCCCGGCCCTCAAGAAACTGCGCAACAACACCTCCGGCTACCTTTCCGGCGGCGAACAGCAGATGCTGGTCGTGGGACGCGCGTTCATGGCCCGGCCTAAACTGATGATTCTGGACGAACCCTCACTCGGATTGTCACCCCTTTTGGTCAAAGAGATCTTCCAGGTACTCAAAGAGTTGAATGAAAAGGAAAAGATCACCCTTTTGCTGGTGGAGCAGAATGTCAAGATCGCGCTCTCCATTGCCCAGCATGCCTATATCATGGAAAACGGGCGCATCGTCCTGGACGGCACGGCAGAGGAACTCCTGCAGAACGAGGACATCAAGGAGTTCTATCTCGGGCTGAATCTTTCCGGCGGCCGCCGGAGCTACCGCAACGTCAAACACTACAAACGCCGCAAACGCTGGCTGGGTTGATACGTCCCAATCCGTACCTTAATGTATGCCATCCTGATCTCTTACTTCTGACTTCTGACCTCTGACCTCTGACCTCTTAACCGCCCGCTGCACTCAAGACGCAACGTGCGCAAAGGATTAACAATTGATTATTAGCTATTGATCTTTGCCTCGCGGTTCAGGACACTAGTACGGCTCGTCAAGCCTTTCCAAAAAGCGGCTGACCAGCAGGTCCGCAGTCAGGGGGCCCAGGTCATTCTTTTTAAAAAATTCCATGATATCAAACTGGTTTCCCTGGCGCCACCACTGCTTCAACAGCTCGCCGGCGCCAGACTGAAACATCCAATGCGGCCCGAAACGTTTTTGGAGGAAGGCCTCCATGACCGCCTCTCCCATCCAACCCAGTACATAGTCCAGGCAGTAGAATTCCGGTACCAGATCAAATAGATGACTCTCGGGCTGGTGATAAAACCCGGTGTGCCGGGCCATGATTGCCGCATAAGGATTGCCGTCTGCCAGGGACCCGCTGTCAAACATGCGAACTTCAGCTATGAGTTTAGCTGTATAGCGCCTAAAGGCTGCCAGGTCCTTGAGGGTTTTATAATAGTGCAGTTTCCGGGCCTGTTCCTTGGAAAGCCCCAAACACTCCCTTAAAAAAGGCTCGGACAGGGTGATGTTCTGCAGTAAAAAAGCGTATGATTCCGACAGGCTGTAACCTGTGGCCAGTTCCCGGTCCACCGTAGGAAGGCGGGGAGATGTAAACACGGCCGACAACCCGTGCCCGAGCTCGTGCCACAGGGTTTCCAGGTCGATCCACCCGCCGGCCGCATTCATGACCACGTGCACCTCGCCGGGTATCTGCAGCAGGAAGCTCATAGCCTGGTCGCTTTTGCGGGCGTCTTTCTTAATATCCAGGTGCAGGCCGTCGAGTTTGTCCGGATGGATCCCCCATTCCTTAAAAAAGGCCAGGGACCGCTCCATGGCGCCGGCGGGCAGCAGGTCGTCCAGGGCATGCAGGCCAAAAAGGTTAATGGAATCGAAACGGTTGAGGCGTTCAAGGGGCAGGCCGAAGCGCTCTTCTGCCCATTGCTGCATGGCTTTGAAATAGATCCCCCGGGTCTCTTCCAGCACCTGCTCCATCAGGCCGGCATACTGTTCATAATCGAGCCCTTTCTTTTCCCGGCAATAATCGATGTAAGTGGAAAAACCGAATTCCGTTTTCAGAAGCTGAAGAAGGATCTCCCAGTAATTGAGGGCAAAGGGCTTCATGAATTTGCACAATGGCCCGGTTTCCTTCTGCAGGTGTTCCCGGTCGGCATGCGAATGGGACTGCTGACACCACTGAATGATGTTGCGAAAATGAATGCGTTCGTCATTGACCACCGCGGCCGCACCGTGCATCCAGGTCTGCATCTCGGTTTCATGGGGCAGCAGCGCCTGCTGAAGATAATGGTCAACAAAGGCATGGCGTACCCTTAGCCTGGCATTTCCTTTAAATTCCCGGTCAATGCGCTCCAGCGTTTCCAGGGTCAGAAACCCGTCATATTCGGCATACAGGTTATAAGCCTCGACAGTGGGCGCTTCCCCTTTCCACAGGGCCAGAGCGCTGGCCGTGCGGCGCTGGTTCAGGGTCTTAAGGGTATCGATCAGTGCCTTTTGTTCAAGCATAGTAGGTTACCATGGCCATTCATTTGGCTTGAGCTGCAATAAAAAATCATCTGCAGGCCAGCAGGTGATTCCATCTATCACCAGCTTTTCCGATCCTCGATATAACAGCATAGCGCGGGCCTCCGGATAGTCAGTCAAAAAGCTTTTAAGGGACCGCAAGCTTTGGGGATGTATCTGCTTTGCATTTTTTACTTCAATGGCATAGAAGTGGTGTTCTCCATATATTACAAAATCAACCTCCGCACCTCCTCGAGACCGCCAGAAATAGCAGTCGCTCGAACTGTCGGTATAATCGCTCCAGGCTTTGAGGTGTTGCATCACAAGACCTTCAAGAGCAATCCCTCCAATCTCATCTGTACTGTCAAGTGGCCCCTTTGGCCGCAACTCGTGATAAACACCGGCGTCAAATAGATAAAACTTGGGCTGCGCCGTCATCGCACGCCTGGCACGCTTCGTAAAAACGGGAAGCCTGTAACCCAATAGAAGATCCTCAATGACTGATACATAATTTTCAACGATTCTTCGGGAAACCTGGCACTCTCGGGCAATATTACTCAGGTTTAATATACTGCCATGAGAAAAACTGATGGCCTCCAGAAAACGGGCAAAGGCACCGATATCTCTCACCAATCCCTCTTCTTTAACCTCTTCCTTTATATAAAGGGCAATATAAGCAGCCAGAGTATTAACTGAACCGTTGGCAGATACAATCAACGGTACCAAGCCGGTCTTAAGGGCTCTATCTATAGAAAATTTTTTACCCAATTCAACAGCCATAAAGGGGTGAAAATGGGTTAACAAAGAACGGCCGGCCAAAAGGTTCACCCCCCCCCGGCGAAGTTTGCGGGCACTGGAGCCCGTCAGAATAAACTGATGCGTTCTATATTTTTCGATCAAACTATGGATGCTATTCAGCAGGCTTGGTACCTTCTGGATTTCATCGATAATAAAGCACCTTGTCTGTGGGTGAGCCTCCACAATGTGAGCTACCCGCTCCGGTTCGGCAATAAATTGACGATAAGTTCTATCATCCAATAAATCGATTAGGTAGGCTTCAGGAAATGTTTTTTTAAGCCAGGTGGACTTGCCGGTTCCCCTTGGACCGAAAATAAAAAAGCTATCGTCGGGGGCAATAAATAATCTTTTAATATATTTCTTCATATTTTCGCCCTTTAGAACCCTCGAAATTTTCACCTTAAATGTTAAAATTGCGTCTCAATTTTAACATTTAGGGGGAAAATTGCAAGGTTTTTCTGTATACATTAGAAACATACATCAGAACGAACGGTGTTTAAGCAACCGGGTTTGGGACAGGAGTACTGTTTCCAATTGCAGCGAACTGTTTCTAATGTCGTAATTGACAATGATGAAATGGAGATTACCTTGTGAATCTATAAATATTTTACCTAAACGTTCAATGGAGATATGCGTGCATGTTTGAAACAAAGGAACAGGTACTGGAAAAAATCATTGACCAGCCCAAACCCGTCTGCTGCGACTGCGGCCAAGAGATGAATCTATGGGAAGTGCCCCCCATCAATTTCAGCGACGGCCTGGGCTGGGGTGCGCCCTACCTGTACGTCTGCTTTAACGACGAATGCCCGGCCTACAAGCAGGGCTGGGACCACCTCATGGAAAACTACAACCACATGGCCTCCTATCGGCGCATGTGCTATCCCGGTACCGACCAATATGAACTGATGCCGGTTTTCAGCCCCGTGGGCGGGCAGGGCCAGATCATCGACGACCAGGTGCTCCTCCAGGAAGAAATGCTCAAGGACGCCATGAAAAAAGGATTCTCCATTCTGGCGCAGTGCTATGTGGAAAAGGATGCGGAAACTGTCCTCAGGATCGTGCTGGACCCCACCGAACCGGCGCGCGTGCGGTTAAAAGCGGCAGAGATGCTGGGCGATATCGGTGAATTGGACGCTGTTGATCCCTTGCGGAACCTCAACGTGGGCAACCGCCTGATCGAAGAGCAGCTCGAAAAATCCATCAGCCGGATCCATGAGCGGTTCTATACCCGGGAATGCCCGTTCTGTGCGGAAATCATTAAGAAAAAAGCCAAGATCTGTAAGCACTGCGGCAAGGAGGTTGCCGGGTTGTAGATCAAATAATGGCGTTGTCGGCCTCCCGATCATATGCCTTGGCATCTAAGAGCCACGGACAATGTCTTCGATGATCTCCCGCACCGGCCGTATCGCCTTGATCATGCCTGTGCTCTGGCCGGCCGGGATCGTGCCGGCTTCCAGGTCACCATGGACCCAGGCCTCTTCTATGCTCGCCCCCTGAGCTGAGAATTCGGCTTTGCTGGGACCGCCTTTGGCCACCATCTCTTCGGCAACAGGCGTGGCCACGATACGAAACTGGGCCCATTCCACGTTCATGAGCCTGGTGTCACTCTCGCTGGCTGAAATCAGGGCGTTCTTGTAATTGGCGTGGGCGATGCATTCCTCCGCGGCGATGAAGGCGGTGCCTATCTGGACCCCGACCGCACCCAGGACAAACGCGGCCTGGTATCCACGCCGATCCCCGATCCCGCCGGCTGCGACGACGGGAACATCCACCGCGTCCGCCACCATGGGCGTCAGAACCATGGTCGATGCCCCATTGAAGCCCTGCATACCGCCGGATTCCGATCCTTCGGCGATGACTGCGTCCACGCCGGCCGCGGCGGCCTTGACCGCGTTGGACACGTTGGAAACCACGTGGAGAACCTTGATGCCCCGCTCCTTGAGGTACGGCACCAGGGCTTTGGGTGAGCCACCTGAGGTAGTCACAGCTTTGACCCCGGCTTCGACCAGGATGTCGGCGAACTCGAAAGCCTTGGGATGGATGGCCATCAGGTTGGCTCCAAAGGGCTTGCCGGTCAAGGCCTTTACCCCGTCGACCCGGTCCTTGAATATTGCGGGATCGTTGTCAAAGGCCGTGGCCAGGAGACCGTACCCGCCGCCTTCGGACACGGCGGCCACGAATTCCGGATTGGAGATGACGCCCATGGCGCCCTGGATAATGGGATATTTACAGCCGAGCAGTTCCGATATGTCTTTCATGTTCTATCCTCCTTAATCATAATTTCGCATTATCCAGATTTTTTGTATTTCATGGCCATGGTCAATCGCCTGTTACTCGAAATTCTGAACCGACCAAAATTCGCCGGAACCGGTCACATAAACCCCGCATGCGACTTTGGTGTAATTTGTGCTGGACATGTTTATGTGCGGATGACATTGACATTCATGCTGTCGTAGGAGCGGAAAATCAACTTTTCCCGCTCCCGGCGATCTCCGGCAAGCGGTTCCAGCGTTACTTCTTTGAATTGATTCAACAATTCATTTCGGGAAGGAATGGCAGCCATGCCCTCCCCGATTTTCCGGCCGCTGACAGCATCCAGAAGAATAGCGGATTTGCCGTCGGAAACCAGGGCCAGGGGGACCGGATATATGTCCAGTAAACGGGCGGCGGAAACGATTTCCCGCTCCCTTGAACCCAGTGACCCCGGTGCACACTTGACGGTAATTAATTTCCGGCCATCGATAGCGACCACCAGATCCACGTGAGAACGGTAGGTCTGATCCGCTAGCTGCATATGGATGGGAACACTCACCTTGATCTCCTGCTTTTTAAATCCCTTTTCCTCCACCAGATAGCGTTCGACAATCTGTCGGTTGGCCTCGGCGCCTATGTTGGGGACCTTCTGGCCGGTGATGTAGTCGGTTATAAAGTTTGCTTCCACCTGGCAACTCCCCGTTTGTAAAAAATTCTGGCAGTTTTCAAGTACAGACTGTATAAGCATGACGCCTTTGAAGCCGTCGCCCACATGCAGGGATAAATCCCTGCGCTACACAGCAGTCGGCTCAATGCTATGTAGTCCAGGGCTTCAGCCCTGTAACAGATTTCAGGAAAAAGGGCTAATTACCAATATCCAATAACGAATAATCAATGTCCAAGTGCCGATAGCCACCTTGATCATTGGAAATTGAATATTGATTATTGGACATTTATTAAGGACCGTCCCGTCATCTCCTCGGGCTGTTCCAGGCCCATGACCTCGAGTATGGTGGGGGCTATGTCGCACAGGCTGCCCTCATCACGCAGTTTCGCAGCCCTGCGGTCGTCGTCCACCAGGATGCAGCGCACCTGCCCCAGGGTGTGGGCCGTGTAGGGGCTGCCGTCTTCAGCCATCATTTTCTCTGCATTGCCGTGGTCGGCCGTAACCAACGCCGCCCATCCCTTGTCCTTTAATGCAGCAACAATCCTTTTCACACAATTGTCCACCATCTCACAGGCTTCCACGGCCGCTGCCATCACGCCTGTGTGCCCCACCATATCCATATTGGCAAAGTTGAGGACGATGAATTGGTATTGATCGGCGGCAATTCGCGCGAGGACTTCCCGGGTAACCTCAGGGGCGCTCATCTCCGGCTTGAGGTCATAGGTGGCCACGTCGCGGGGCGAGGGAATGAGGCAGCGCTCCTCACCGGGAAATGGTTCCTCTTCGCCGCCATTGAAAAAATAGGTGACATGGGCATATTTTTCGGTCTCGGCAATGCGCAGCTGCCGCAACCCCTCCTGGCTGATGGTCTCCCCCAGAATTTTGTCGAGATGCACGGGTGTAAAGGCCACTGGGAGGTCAAAAGCCTCATCATATTCGGTCATGCAGACGTAGTGGCACAGCTCCGGTACCGGTCCCCGATCGAACCCTTCAAAAGCATCTTCCGTAAAGGCACGGGTTATTTCCCTTGCACGGTCAGCCCGAAAATTGAAAAAAATGACGCCGTCACCGTTCCGAACCGGTCCCACCGGCCGGCCGGTATTGCCGGTCATGACAATAGGAGAGACAAATTCATCGGTTTCACCCTCTGCATATGCCTCTTTTACGGCTGCCACGGCATCTTTGGCTTTTGCCCCCTGGCCACGGGTGAACAGCGCGTAGGCCTTTTGTACCCGCTCCCAGCGCTTGTCACGGTCCATGGCATAATACCGGCCGCAGACGGTTGCAATCTTACCGAAATCATTATCTTTGATATAATTTTGCAGGGTATCGAGATATTGCACCCCGCTTTGGGGAGGGGTATCCCGGCCGTCAAGAATGGCATGGACAAAAACTTTGCTCAGCCCCTTGGACCTGGCCATCTCCAGCAGGGTGAGCAGATGCGACAGCTGGCTGTGAACCCCGCCGTCCGAAACCAGCCCCATGAAATGCAGGGAGGTTTCTCCGGACTTCACCGCGGACATGACCCCGTTCAGGGCGCTGTTTTCCATAAAGCTCCGGTCTTCAATGGCCCTGTCGATCCGCAGCAGGTCCTGGTACACGATGCGACCGGCCCCGATGTTGAGGTGCCCCACTTCCGAATTGCCCATTATACCGCCGGGCAGTCCCACAACCTTTCCCATACAATTCAGGCGGGTAGAGGGATACGTCGCTACAAGCCCATCCAGAAAGGGGGTGGCAGCCGACAAAACGGCATTGCCCTCGGTCTCTTCACGGATGCCCCACCCATCCAGTATGATCAGCATACAGGGTTTAGGCTTCATCCTTGGACTCCTTACATTAGAAACAGGATTTCTATTATCTGCTAGTATCCAATACCCATTGACCTAATACTGAAACTAGGTTCAGTGCAACTAATTGTTTCTAATGTCTATAAATATTATTCAAATTTTACTCGGGCCCAAGATCAATACAAAGACGGTGCCAACAAATGTTTACCCGAATCTATTCCCCAAAATCAAAGACAACTACTGCAGCGTCTGGCTTTCATTTTTGTTGTATTCGACGAGTGCTTCGGTGGTGATGCGACGGGCCTCAATCCACAGGCCTTCCAGATCGTAAAAGGATCTCAGGGGCTCGAGAAAGACGTGGATAATGACATCTCCATAATCCATCAACACCCAGTGCCCTTCTTTCCGGCCTTCGACGCTCAATGCTTTTTTACCCTGTTTTTTCAAATCAGTAGCGATATATTCGGCAATAGCCGTCACTTGCCGGTTGGAACGCGCGCTGCAGATGATGAATGTGTCGGCCACTGTGGTCAGGGCCTTCACGTCCAGCATCACCACCTGACGGGCTTTTCTCCCCAGAACGGCACTGATGTAGATATCGATGGTCGGGTCGTGTATCGTCTCGACAGATCGGGTCATTGATATAGTCCTCGTTGACGGATATAACGTTCTACCTTTTCAGGAACCAGAAATTGTATTGAATTTCCCTTATTGATAAATTCGCGGATGCGGGTAGCGGAAATATCCAGCAGGCTCACATCCATAAAGTGTATCGGTTTATATTCACCGCCGGCATGACGCGCTTCCATATCGCTGCAGCGATACTGGCGGGAAATTTTATTGCCGATGAATTCAGCCACCCTGCCCCATGGCGGGCTTCCCCGACCTGCTCCGGCAGACGGTCTGGCCATGATAATGACCGGGACCTGCTTGAAGATATCCAGATAGGCCTTCCAGGTGTCGATTTCAAGAAAGGCGTCCAGGCCCATGATCAGATAATAGGTCCGGCCCCCTGCCCCCGGCAGATTTTTGAAATGCCTCAAGGTGTCGATGGTGTATGAAGGGCCTGTTCGTTTGAGCTCGATATCGGAAATCTCGAACGCTTCCCTGGACTCGACAGCCAGGCGAATCATTTCCAGCCGGTCTTTGGCCGGGGCAATGTCCAGGTGCGGTTTGTGAGGCGGTTGGGCTGCCGGGATAAGGCAGGTTTTTACCAGCCCGAATCTTTCCGCCACCTCTTTAACCGCCCTGAGGTGGCCCAGGTGGATCGGATCGAATGTGCCGCCGAAGAGTCCTATTTTCATTGTGATTAGCTTCTTCGCTGTATTATGATGGTTCTCATTATATCCTGATTTGACCTCAGGGGAAAGGCAGAATCGATATTTTTTCAAATCGCCGCCTAGTGATTGATGGTATTGAGGTGTCAGCATCTCCCGACACTTCAATAAAATAAATCCTCTGTGTTCTCCGTGTGGTAAAGGAAATCTGAATGCTCAGGGAGTGTCCCTTTCGACTATCTGAACCATCCTGGAAAGCAGCTGCTTCACCCCTTGTCCGGTGACAGCGGAAATCGACATGACCTCCCTGTCCCCCAGGGATGATCGGAATTGCTCGGCCGTCTCTTTTGCACCGGTCACATCCATTTTATTGAGCACAATGAGTTGTGGTTTGCGGGCGAGCTCGGCACTGTATGACTGTAATTCCCTATTGATGGTGTTGAAAGTTCTGAGAATATCGGATGGATCGATGAGGGTTATATCGATCAGGTGCACGAGGATACGGGTTCTCTCCACATGCCGCAAAAATTTTATCCCCAATCCGGCGCCGGTATGGGCGCCTTCGATCAAGCCGGGTATATCTGCGACCACAAACGGCTCGCCAAAGGGAGGCTGGACAACACCCAGGTTGGGCGTCAGAGTGGTAAAGGGATAATCGCCGATCTTAGGATTGGCTGCGGAAATACGGCTGATGAGGGTGGACTTGCCGGCATTGGGAAGACCGATGAGTCCCACGTCTGCAATCAGTTTCAGGTCAAGCTTGATTTCGAGAGTCTCACCTGGTTCGCCCGGCTGGGCAAAACGGGGGGTACGGTGGGTGGATGTTTTGAACCGGGCATTGCCGAGGCCGCCTCTGCCGCCTTTGGCAATGACGATCCGCTCGCCGGGTTCTGTAAAATCCCTGATGATCTGACCGGTCTCGACATCACTGACCAGGGTTCCGGTGGGAATGTCTACAATCAGATGATCGCCGGCTTTGCCGGTTTTATCTTTTCCCAGACCGTTCGATCCATTGCGGGCTTTCAGACGTTTTTTATATCTAAAATCGTAGAGGGTTCGCTTGCTGGGCGATGACACCATGATGACATCACCACCCCTGCCTCCATCTCCACCATCCGGTCCGCCGCGCGGTATGTGCCTTTCCCTTCTGAAACTTACACAACCGCTCCCACCATTGCCGGACTGGACGGTTATCAACGCTTCATCAATGAATTTCACTCGGCATAAACACTGACTTGTTTTCGCGAACGTCCCTGCCGTTCGTAGGAAACCGTGCCGTCTATTTTAGCAAACAGCGTGTAATCTTTACCCATGCCCACGTTTTCACCCGGGTGTATCCTGGTTCCCACCTGGCGCACGAGAATATTGCCGGCCTTTACAATTTGTCCGCTGTAACGCTTTACGCCACGCCTCTGGCCGTTACTGTCGCGTCCATTTTTCGAGCTCCCGCCCGCTTTTTTATGTGCCATTTTATATTACTCCCTGACTATGCTTCGATGGCGCCTATTTTTACGGCGGTGAACAGTTGACGGTGCCCTTGTTTTCTGCGGTAGCGCTTTCTGCGCTTGTACTTGAATACCAGGATCTTACGCCCTTTTCCCTGCTCAACGATGGTACCGTTGACAACCGCATTTTCAACAACGGGTTGTCCGACTTTAACGTCGTCCCCATCCGAAACCATCAATACCTGGTCAAAGGCCACATCCGAGCCCACTTCTCCTGGAATCTTTTCGATTCTGAGGGTGTCGCCTTCCTGTACCCGGTACTGTTTTCCGCCTGTTGCTACAACAGCGTACATGATTTATCCTCCATCTATAATTTTTCATGTTTGGCAATGAATAACCAAATCATGAAATAACATATTTAGTATGTAGAAACGCCTTATGTTCATTCAAACGGAATGAATGAAAAATTATCGTAATGAAAAATAGGTAATATTGACCGTTTGAACGGCGTTGTCAAGAAAAAAACACAAGCGCACACCCTAAAAAAGGATGTGCGCTTGTATTCTAATGTGGTTATGGCAGTCATTATAGTTGCAATGGCGTATGCCGTAAACCAGTATATCTATATGAACCGCAAGCCAAAACCAGAAGACGGAAACCGGAGACCAGAGTGTCAGAGACGGAAGACGGCTCTGATTTCTGTCTTCTGGTTTCTGACTTCTGGGTAATTGACGTCCTTAGGCGCCCACCTCCTCTTTGACGCTGATGCCCATTTTGTAGAGCACCGTCAGAATAAGGGCGCCGATGCCGTACACCCCGAGTGTAATCGCTATTTCCGGGATGGATGGCGCATATTCATTGACATGGTGCATGGGATTGGGAACAAACCCGCCGGAGATCATGCCCAGGCCCTTGTCGATCCAGGTCCCGATAAAAGTGGCGACGCAGGCAAACGCCAGGACACCTTCGTTTTTGCGGGTAATGGGATTGACCAGCAGGATGATCGCTATCAGCATCAAGCTGTAAGCGGTCCACATGAAGGGCACCAGGGATGCATGACCGTGCAGACCGAAAAACAGGTATTTTATATGATCCATGTGACTGGGTATATTGCTGTAAAAAGCAGTAAACACTTCACACAGGAAGAAGAACACGTTGATGCAGATGGCATAGGCCACGATTTTGGCCAGGGACTGAATCTGCTCCCTGCCCGGATCGAAATTCGATACCCTTCTGACAAAAAGGCACAGCAGGATCAGGAGCGCCGGTCCGGCGGCAAAAGCCGAAGAGAGAAAACGCGGCGCCATGACGGCGGTAAGCCAGAAGTGCCTGCCCGGGAGACCGGCGTACAAAAATGCGGTAACCGTATGGATGCTGACCGCCCAGGGGATGGACAGGTAAATGATCGGCTTGAGCCAGACTTGATAGTGGGTCTGGTTGCGCTCGGCTTCGAGCACGTTCCAACCCACAACCAGGTTGATGAACAGGTAGCCCTGGAGCACAATGATATCGAAAAACAGGACCGAGTTGGGGCTGGGGTACAACAGCGTGTTGAACACCCGCATGGGCTGGCCCAGATCCACCAGAACAAAGAGGATGCACATGACCAGTGCAGCAATGGCCAGAAATTCGCCTAAAATGGTAATCCGCCCGAAGGCCTTGTAATCATGCAGGTAATAGGGCAGCACCACCATGACGCCTCCGGCGGCAACCCCCACCAGAAAGGTAAAATTGGCGATATAAAACCCCCAGGTTACATCCCTGCTCATACCGGTAATCCCGAGGCCGAAATCGAGCTGCTTCAGGTAAACGAGAAAACCGATGCCGATGACGACCATCAGGGCCGCCATCCATCCATAGTACTTTTTGCTTCCTTTGATCGCTAATTCAAGCATGTGCACCTCATACGATGTAGTAAACGGCAGGCTCTGTGCCGAGGCTCTGTTTACGACGAATGGTGTAATTTTCTTTCAGCAGTTCTCTGACATCAGAATGGGGGTCCAGCAGATCCCCGAAGGCGATGGCGCCATGGGAGGCCTCGACGCACGCCGGCATCTTGCCGACGGCCAGTCTTTCGGCGCAAAAGTTGCATTTTTCCACGACACCTTTCATGCGCGTTGGAAATTCTTTGTTGATCTCCTCGATAAAAGGCCGCGGGTCTCTGAAATTAAAACTGCGCGAACCGTAGGGACAGGCGGCCATGCAGAAGCGGCACCCGATACAGCGGTGAAAATCCATCAACACGATGCCGTCCGATTCCCGTTTAAAGGTCGCCTGGGTCGGGCAGGCCCGGCAGCAGGGCGGGTTCTCACAGTGGTTGCACAGCACCAGGAACGGCAGGTGCTCATTCCTTTCATCCATGAACCGCTGGGCCTTGTTTGGAAAGGCATTGTGGAAGTGCTCTTCCCAGATCCACTTGACTTCGTGGTCCTTGTTATCAAGTTTGGGTATGTTGTGTATTTTGTCGCAGGCTTCGATGATGGGCTCCAGGTCCTCCGCGGATTCAAATTCCCGCGTGTCGATGACCATGGCCCACTGCTTGGCTTTCAGCGCATCTTTGCCTTTTTTCACTTCAACGCCAGGGGCATCGTCGTCGCCCCCCCCGGATGCAAAGGCGTTCAGTACAGGTCGGGTCGTCAGACCCACCGCCGAA
>JBDLJD010000110.1:0-15008 GCA_039714495.1 Thermodesulfobacteriota bacterium | reverse complement strand
AGGCTACGTCTATTCCCAGAACCGCTATGATCGCCTGGAATATTTGAACAAGTGGCTGCCCCTGGCCGAGGAGTGCTTTGAGGAGGCGTTGAAATGTGCACCCAGGGACCAATACATGGTATTCAACATTGCCAAATACTGGGTGTGGCGCTCGCAGCTGCTGCCCAAAAACCTGATGGCGGCGCCCGGGAACAGCCGGCCGGAGACATGGGAAGAGGGCGTGGCAAAATTCCAGGACCTATTTCAACACTTCCTGACCTTGAATCCCGACGGCTGGAAGGATGCTTTTGACAGCGTGTGGGATACCTATCCGGAGGATCAGATTGTTTTCGGCATTGTTCCGGATGAAAACGAGGAGATGAAGAGCCTCGTACTGCAGGAGATAGCCAAACGGAGTGGAACGTAAAACGGAGGCCGGAGCCACAGAAGACGAACAACCATCCAAAAGGGACGGATTCCGCAAAAGAGGCCCTATGGAAAACACCATAGAGCCTTTTTTTATTTAAAATCTATAGTCCCAATATTTTTTATTGACGTTGGTATAAATCCTTGTACAGAACCTTGACCTTCGGGTTCAAATTTCAAGGGGCTTTGCGATGAAATGGATCACCCTAAAAAATGCAGATAGGAAAGGTGGTGTCCGGTACCGTGAACATCCTTTTGGCAAACACGGTGCCATACCCGATCGGTACTATGTGATCAGCTATACATAAAAACACACGACCCTATAGGAGGGAGAAATGATCTTGTGTGAACCGTTACAAGAATTTCAAAAGAAGTGGCCCGCATTATTGGCGGGGCCTTCTTTGGATCGAATGACAGAGGATGGATACAAATATAGGAGCTTACTCAACGAAATTTCTCGTGGTGACGCCCCACGGGATATCATTCTTAAGCAAGGTCCGCGAAAAAACTTGATTGCCCGCGACAAAGAACATTAGGGGATAATGGGCAAGTAGCTAGCCCCTGAAACCCGATTTCCGGAGACGGATTTCGGGTTTTCTGTAAGTTTTTGAAAAATTATTTTTGGCACCAAAATACCCGAAAATTGGCTTGCAGGTGGTGCATAGGGTGGGGCAGAGAAATTTTTACAGAATAAAAAAGGGATCACGTTAATACGTAAATCCCTGATTTAATTAATGGTACGCCCGGCTGGGTTCGAACCAGCGGCTTTCAGCTCCGGAGGCTGACGCTCTATCCACTGAGCTACGGGCGCATGCGGGCAAATTAATGAAACAATGACCAGATGTCAAGGTTTATCAGGTGTAAGGTGATATCAGGTATAAGGTTTAGGGAATAAGGTGTAAGGTTGGAGGGAGCTGACCGCCAAAATGCACCCTTAAACCGTAGACCTTATACCATATACCAGATGTATGTCTCGTTGTTGGGAGGTGGATGTGTTGTGATCATGTATTGTATTCTGCTATCGTCTAAAGCAACTTGTCCAACGCCTGCTTGGCCTCTCCCACCACATACAGCGATCCGGCAATGCAGATGACCTCGTCGGGCTTGGCGGTCTTCACGGCGAAGTTCACGGCTTCTTCCACGTTTGGGAATTGCCGCACATTACGGACAACCTGTTTGGCCACACCGTACAACACGTCGGGTTCCAGGGCCCGGTCGATGGCGGGCCGGGTCACAATCACCCTTTTGCATAATTTCATCAAGGGCAGCAGCATAGCCTTGTAGGGCTTGTCGTCCAGGATGCCCGCCACCAGGGTGATGCTGGTTTTGGGCAGGCTGTCACGGAGAAACCGGGCCAGGTTGCGCGCGGCCGCCAGGTTGTGTGCCCCGTCGAGCAGAATGCGGGGGGATTGGCCCACAATTTCAAGCCTTCCCGGCCAATTGATGGTATTGAGCCCCTTGCGGACATGGTCTTCTGTTATGTTGACCCTTTTTTTGCGGAGCAGGGCTTCGCAGGCCGCCAGCACGAGACCGGCATTGTCCACCTGGTGGGGGCCCACAAGGTTGATTTTCAGGTGCCGCCAGGTATGGTCGGCGCCGTAGTAATTGAACGTTTGGTCTTTGTTCCTGCGGACGCGAAAGTCTTTTCCAAAACGGTAAAGCGGCGCCTTTTTCTGTTCAGCCAGCGATTCCAGCACAGACACAGCATCGGGTTGACGGGCCCCGGTCACCACAGGGGTCCTGTATTTGATGATACCGCCTTTTTCGCCCGCAATTTCAGCGATGGTGTTGCCTAAATACATCCTGTGTTCCAGCGATATGTTGGAAATGATGCTTACGGCCGGTTTCACCATATTGGTGGCATCCAGCCTGCCGCCCATGCCGGTTTCAATGATGGCCCATTCCACGCCCTGGTGCGCGAATTCATCCAGGGCCATGGCCGTGGTGAATTCGAAGAAGGTGGGCTGGCGCTTGCCTTTATGCGCGTTTTTAACCCTGCGGTAGGCTTCCACCACGCGCTTGTCGGATATCTGCCGGCTGTTGACGATAATGCGTTCGTTGAAGTCGATTAAATGCGGTGAGGTGTAGAGTCCTACGCGATAACCGGCCGCCTGCAGAATAGTGGACAATCCCGACGCAATTGACCCTTTGCCGTTGGTGCCGGCAATGTGGATGCAATCATATCGGTTCTGGGGATTCCCTAAGTTTTTCAGGATATTTCTTATGGTGGCCAGGCCGAGTTTGATCCCGAAACGCTGCAGAGCAAACATCTCGTCCAGGGTGGCGGTGTATTTCGATTTTTTTACCATTGTTATCTTTTGATTACATATGGTTTATAAGGAGTGTGTTGTTGAATAAGGCTTACAATCAGAGCAACAAAAGATGACTAATTAAGATGTGATCATAGCGGCGGAGCCGCGTAGAATAATAGTTTTGCGATTCCGCCAACGGTGGAATCGCAAAACTATTATATACAAAACCCGGCAGGAATGTATTCCTGCCGGGCTTTTTTTTGAAATTCGGCTATCTGTATCTGCGCCTGGAAGCGGCTATTCTCTGGCGCCGCAGCGCTTCACGCTGTTTGCGGCGTCTGTATTCACTGGGTTTTTCATAGCTCTTTTTCAGCTTCAACCTTTTGAACAGCCCGTCATTCTGTATCTTTTTTTTCAGAATACGCATGGCTTTCTCAAGGTCGTTGTCGTAAACTTTAACCTCAATTGCCTTCAAACTTCATCGCCCCCTTTGGTCCCATCGGTATTATCTGCGCCAATGGTTAATAAAATCTGAAATGGACGTTTCCACAAGTGTTCATTTCAGGTTAAAAGACAAATATAACCATAAAAATTTAGAATTGCAAGCATAAAAAAATCAACTGGTTCCCTGGAGAACCAATCGATTTTTTACGGTTGTTCCTGTAACAATAAGGATTACAGCTTGGAAAGCAGTTCAGCCGTAACGTCCTGCACGCTGGGTTCACCACTGAGGGTGATGTATTTCATGCTGCCATCATTTTCAGCCAGATCCCTGAAGTAATAGGCGGATGCCAGCGTGCCAGTCTCGGCATCGTAATAGATGTTGTGGCGTTTGTTGATGGCCTCTTCGTCCTGGTCGTCGGACCGGGTGTTCAGGTCGCCGCCGCAGACGCGGCACTTGTCGCCGTCCGGTTTGATTGCATCGATGTAGATATTGTTGGGGTGGTTGTTGTCGTTGACACACAGCCTGCGGCCCATGATCCTGTTTTTGGCGATTTCGCGGTCCAGCAGAATCTCTACCACGATATCCAGGGCCATGCCGGCTGCCTTGAGGGCTTCGTCAAGTTTGATGGCCTGGTTTTTATTGCGCGGAAATCCGTCCAGGAGCCACCCGTTCTTGCAGTCGTCCCTCTTGAGGCGGTCGAGGATCATGGGAATGGTAATTTCATCCGGAACCAGATCACCCTTGTCAATGAATTCCTTGGCCTTGGCTCCCAGTTCCGTCCCGTTGGAGATGTTTTCGCGAAAGATAGCGCCTGATTCGATGTGCGGCGTTGTGTATTTTTCCTTCAAAATCGCTCCCTGGGTTCCCTTGCCGCTGCCGTTCGGCCCGAAAAATAAAATGTTCATGCTGTTCTCCTTTCCCTTGCATTAGAAATAGATTTGGGCATTAACCTTGTTTATCAATACGCATGGATCTTGATGCTTAACATCACACCGTGCTTGTAATTGTTTCTAATGCTTATTGGTTTGATTATGTTAAATGCGCTTCAAAATAATTATGGCAATCATCTGTTTACTCAACCAGTATCCACTCGGTTCCGGCATTACTATACAAACCAAGGCGGGTTGTCAAGCATCAACCCCTAGGTTTACCCCAACCTTGGGGGTTATCCTAACAGCCTTCCATACCCAATGACCCAACCCGGCAGAACAGCTATTGATCATTTGTTATTGGATATTGGTAATTCGTCCTTGTTAAGTATACGGCCGGCAAGGTTCAGAGCGTCCTTTCTGTCGTGGATTTCTCCTGCCATGCGGGCTTCCTCCACCTGCTTGAGAACCGAAGAGAAAACCGGGGAGGGGGAGAGCCCGAATTTCTGGATCAGGTCGTGGCCGCTGATCAACCGGGGGGCCTTTTGGGTGATTTGATACCCTGTGAAATATTCCTGCAGCAGGTTGTCGGCAAAGCGCATGAACTCCTGATGGCGTTGGCCGGGTTCAGCTGTCTTTGCCCGGTTGTCAGCCACGGCATGCAGGACGACATCCGGGGCGAGGGGGCCGCAGGTCATGAAAAAGCGCACCCGGGCTTTTCTGCCCGGGCTTTTTTCCCCGGTCTGGTTGAACAGGAAGAGCGGCCGGAGGTGCTGGCGCACAATGAGCGCCACGGACGCCCTTGCCAGGTTGGAGAAGCGAAAGCGCCGGCCGATCTTATCCGCCATCTGGGCCCCGATTTTTTCGTGGCCGTAATAATGGCGGCGCCCCTTCTGGTCCATGGTCGCGGACGCCGGTTTTCCCATGTCGTGGAGCACGGCCGCGCACTTCAAGAAGATGCGGCGTTGGCTATTGATTTGCCGGTTCAACGCTTCAGCGCTTCGGGGCAAGTGCCGGTCGAGGCCATTGAAGATCTTCTCCATATGGCCAACCGTTTCCAGGGTGTGGGTCAGGGCATCGAATGCATGATACTGGTTCTGCATCAGCTCCCGCATGCCCTCCAGTTCCGGAAACAGGGCCGTTAAAAACCCTGTGTCGGCCATTTCAGACAGGGTGGCTGTTGTCACTGTTTGCTTCAGGATGTTGAACCACTCCTCCCTGATACGTTCGCCCGCGGCAAGTCCGATGAGGTGCTTTTTTTCACGAATCAGTGCGGATGTCTGTTTTTCAATGCTGAAACCGTGCTGGGCGGTCATCCGAAAGGCCCGCAACAACCGTACAGGGTCCTGATCGAAAATGGACGACGAAACCATGCGCACCTGCCCGGCAGCAAGATCATGGCGGCCATTGGTTACGTCGATGACAATACCGGACCCGGGGTCATATGCCAGGGCGTTGACAGTGAAATCCCGTTGCATGAGGTCTGTTTCAATGGAATTTCCTTTGATCCTGGAAATGTCATATACGGCATCCCCACCCACAACGCGCCAAATGCGCTTGTCACCGCGGCCCAACTGAATGGCACGCACATGATGCATGGCTGCCAGCTTTTTGGCATAGGATCCCGGATTTTCGGGCACAACGATGTCAAAATCCTCGGGCGTGCGTTTCAAAAGTAAATCGCGGACCGACCCGCCCACCAGATAGGCGGGCTCTTGGGCGTCGGGCAATGTACACGGAATGTTCAGCATGATGTAAACCATAAAACCGCAAAGGCGCCCGGAACGCAAAGATTTTATTTTATGGACGGCCTATTCGTCAAAAAAGTGCTGAGATATTGTGCGCACTTTAGTAAATACCTAAGTTGTAAGAATTTTACAGTATTCATCAATATACGACCAGCAATAATGGGCTCTTGAGCGTAGAGTGCCGTCCAAAAGGGCTTGACATCAGCATGTTGATGCTTTATTTATATACCTCAACCTGAAGTGAGCGGTTCTAATTTTAAGCTCAAGTTCATTTAAGGCAGGAACCCGCCTTTAGAAAGATACCTTAAAATTCTGCAAATTCAAAAGGTCAAAAAAAGACACTCATATAGTCCTCAAGAAGCCAGCAGGGCATAATCGGCAGTATTTCAGTATTTTTTATCAATAATACATATGCTCTGCAAACGGCGGGTCAAGCTTCGGATCCTTTGATGTGAATCAGACAGAATTCTTTTTAGGTGGATAATTTTGCTGCAAACAGTGCGGCGGTACGACGGGGTGGATATTTCCATCATTTCAAAAAGGGGCAAATAACAGATGAATATTGTCGAACTTAAAGAACACAAAATCAGTAAGTTAACCAAAATGGCCAAGGAACTGCACATTGACGGCGCCGCCGGTATGCGCAAGCAGGAGCTTATTTTTGCGCTGCTGCAGGCGCAGATCGAAAAAGACGGCATGATATTCGGCGAAGGCACCTTGGAAATTCTGCCGGACGGCTTCGGCTTTCTGCGGGCACCAAACTACAATTACCTCCCGGGGCCGGACGACATTTACGTGTCTCCGTCCCAGATCCGCAGGTTCAACCTGAGAACCGGCGATACAGTATCCGGCCAGATCCGACAGCCCAAAGAGTCCGAACGCTATTTTGCCCTTTTGAAAGTGGAGGCGGTCAACTACGAAGACCCCGAAGTGGCCAGGGACAAGATCCTGTTCGACAACCTGACACCGCTCTATCCGGAGAAGAAAATCAACCTGGAAAAAGACTCGGAAAACTATTCAACCCGGGTCATGGATTTGATGACCCCCATCGGTTTCGGCCAGAGGGGCCTGATCGTGTCCCCGCCGCGTACCGGTAAGACCATGCTGCTGCAGTTCATTGCCAACAGCATTGTGGCCAATCATAAGGATATCGAACTGTTTGTCCTCCTGATCGACGAGCGGCCGGAAGAAGTGACGGACATGGAACGCTCGGTCAAGGGAGAGGTCATCAGTTCCACCTTTGATGAGCCGGCCGAACGGCATGTGCAGGTGGCGGAGATGGTCATCGAAAAAGCAAAACGTCTGGTGGAGCACAAAAAGAACGTGATTATCCTTTTGGACAGCATCACCCGTTTGGCCCGGGCCTACAACTCGGTAATGCCTCCCAGCGGCAAGATCCTTTCCGGCGGTGTCGATTCCAACGCCCTGCAGCGTCCCAAACGGTTTTTCGGCGCAGCGCGCAACATCGAAGACGGCGGCAGTCTCACCATCATTGCCACAGCCCTGGTGGACACCGGCAGCCGGATGGACGAGGTGATTTTCGAAGAGTTCAAGGGAACAGGCAACATGGAAATCCATTTAGACCGACGCCTGTCAGACAAGCGTCTCTACCCGGCCATCGACATCAACAAGTCCGGCACACGCAAGGAAGAGTTGCTGCTTGACGAGGCAACCCTGAACCGTGTCTGGATTCTTAGAAAACTGCTGTCATCGTTAAATCCCATTGACAGTCTCGAATTTTTACTTGATAAAATGACCGGAACAAAGGATAATAAAGACTTTCTAGATTCAATGAATGCTTAAAAAATTTTGCTGCCGTAAACATATGGGACATGGTACTTTGATATATTATTAAATTATTCAGAACGTTAATTTGTACGTATTCATAAAATTTTTTACAATTTTTTAGAAAGTTGCTGAAGGCTGGATGCTGATGGTCTTGAGACTATATTAACGACGACACTATAGTTTTCTCAAGATAGCCATCATTCTTAACAATTATACACATTAGAAACATGTATCAGAACATATAGTGTCTATTGTCCAAATTCTCGGGCCGGATAGATGTTTTTAAATATAACTGGCTGTTTCTAATGAATTGCAGGGGGTTAGATAAAAAATGAAACCAGAAATTCACCCAGATTATGCCGAGACTACCATTAAATGCGCTTGTGGACATATCGTGGAAGTCGGCTCCACCAAGAAAGACATCAGTGTTGAAATATGTTCCAAGTGCCATCCATTCTTCACCGGAAAGCAGAAACTGGTGGATACGGCGGGCCGTATTGAAAGATTCCGTAAAAAATATGAGAAATTCCAGGCCAAATCCTGATTTATCGGTCTTGCCTGTCAGTTGTGAAAAATACCCCGCAGGTCACCGCGGGGTGTTCTTATTGCCGGTCAGCACCGCCATTCAACCAGGCGCCTGATGTTCACCGGCCATTTAGTCCGGTCCGGTAAAGCTGCAAAGCACGAAATCGCTTATTTCGTGTTTTTGTATTTCGGAGCACGCTTCCATGTTTAATAAACTGTTAGGTGTTGAAAATCGTTATCTGGAAGTCGAGAAGCATCTGAGTGATCCCAAAGTAATAGAGGATCTGGATGCATACCAGAAGTACGTCCGCGAGCATGCCGAGCTTGGGAAGATCGTCGTGGTTTTCAGAGAGTACAAAAAGGTGGGGGCAGAAATAGATGACAGCCTGGACCTCCTGAAAGATGACGATCCCGAAATCAGCGCCATGGCCAAAGATGAGCTCGACCACCTGACCGTCGAGAAGGAGTCTCTGGAAAAAGAGCTCAAAAAGCTGTTGATCCCCAAAGACCCGCTGGATGAAAAAAACGTAATTATAGAAATTCGGGCAGGCACAGGCGGCGAAGAGGCGGGCCTTTTTGCCAACGATCTTTTCAAGATGTACAGCCGGTTTGCAGAAAATATGGGCTGGAAAGTGGAGATCATGAGCCACAACCCCACCGGAGTCGGCGGGTTCAAGGAAGTCATCGCCATGGTGCAGGGCAAGAGTGCCTACAGCCGGCTGAAGTATGAGAGCGGAACCCATAGGGTGCAGCGCGTGCCGGCGACAGAAGCCCAGGGGCGGGTCCACACTTCGGCCGTAACCGTGGCCGTATTACCCGAAGCGGAAGACGTGGAAGTCAAGATCGAACCCAGTGAGATCAAGGTGGATGTTTACCGTTCCCAGGGCCCCGGGGGGCAGTCGGTAAACACGACGGACTCCGCGGTGCGCATTACCCATCTGCCCACGGGTGTGGTGGTTACATGCCAGGATGAAAAATCTCAGCACAAGAACAAGGCCAAAGCCCTCAAGGTGCTGCGTTCCAGGCTTTTCGACACCATGGTCAGGGAGCAGAACGAAGAGCGGTCCGAGCAGCGCAAAAGCCAGGTCGGATCCGGTGACAGGAGCGAACGAATCCGGACGTACAACTATCAGCAGGGGCGCGTGAGCGACCACAGGATCGGGCTGACGCTCTACAAACTGGAAAGCATCCTGCAGGGCGACATCAACGAAATTATCGATGAATTGACAACCTACTATCAAGCCCAGACATTGAAACATGAAAACGCCGTCGACGACCAGTGAAGGCCCTTGGACCATCCTCAACCTGCTGAAGTGGACGACTTCCTATTTTACATCCCACGATATAGACAATCCAAGATCGACTGCCGAAGTGCTGCTGGCCCACGCGCTCAAGCTGAAGCGGATCGATCTCTATCTGCAGTACGACCGTCCCATGCATGCCGATGAGTTGGCATCATACAAGGCACTTATCAAGCGGCGTGCGGCCAGAGAGCCGGTCGCTTACATAACCGGCACCCGGGAGTTCTGGTCGCTCGACTTTAAAGTCAACTGCCACGTGCTGATACCCAGGCCGGAAACCGAGTGCCTGGTGGAAGCAGCCCTTAAGGTTATGCGTGAAGGAGAAGCCGGCGAGCCGCAACGTCTTCTGGAACTCGGCACGGGTTCGGGAGCTGTGGTGACCGTGCTGGCCAGTCAGGAGCCGGGTCACCATTATTTTGCATCTGACATCTCCATCGAGGCCCTGGGGGTGGCCAGGGAAAACAGCGTTTCCCTGGGGCAGGACGGCATCCATTTTTTTGTCGGCGACTGGTTGGCGCCTGTCCGGCGCGCCAAGGCCTGTTTCGACCTTATCGTTTCCAACCCGCCGTATATTTCCAGAGGGGACATAAAGGAACTGCAGCCCGAGATCCATCGATACGAGCCGGTCCGGGCGCTGGATGGAGAGGATGACGGGCTCGGATGTCTAAGGCGCATCATCACCGCAGCCCCGGATTGCCTGAATCCCGGCGGGGTGCTGCTGCTGGAAATCGGATACGGCCAGGAAGAGGGTGTCGCGGTCATCGCACAACAGACCGGCCAATACGACGAGATTGCCTTTGACAAGGATTACAGCGGGATCCCGCGTGTGGCGCGGATGCGAAAAACAGCCTATAGCTCATAGAATTTTATTTCGACAAAGCAAAAAATCAATCTTATTATACAGATCATCAAAAAAGGCTAACTGTCCGCAAAAAATCACTTGCACGACAGAGGATTAACTGTTACGTATCATCGTTTTAATCACACCCGTCCTTGGACTCGGATGCCGGTGCTTTTCAACATGTTGAAAACAATTGAAAAGTCGCATTCGGGGGAGATGAGGGCGCAGGAAAAACCAAAGCAAAGGAGAAAGACATGGCGTACGTTACAATGAAAGAATTGTTGGAAGCCGGTGTTCATTTCGGGCATCAAACCAAACGGTGGAACCCGAAGATGAAACCCTATATTTTTGGTGCCAGAAACGGCATCTACATCATCGATTTGCAGAAAACCGTCCGTATGTTCAAATCGGTTTACGACTTCATCACCGAGACGGTGGCCAATGGAGAATCCGTTCTGTTTGTGGGAACCAAAAAACAGGCCCGGGAATCCATATACGAAGAGGCCAATCGCGCCGAGATGTTTTACGTGCACAATCGCTGGCTGGGCGGCATGCTGACCAACTTCCAAACCATCAAACAGAGCATCGACCGACTCAACTACCTGAACACCATCGAAAACGACGGTTCCATCGAGATGTTCCCCAAGAAGGAACGCCTGAAACTCGGTAAAGCGCGCGTTAAACTCGACAACACCCTTGGCGGCATCCGGGAAATGACTAAGCTTCCGGGAGCCATCTTTGTGGTCGATCCCAAGAACGAGGCCATTGCCGTGCGGGAGGGAAGGCGTCTGAACATCCCCATCGTCGCCATCGTGGACACCAATTGCGATCCCGATGACATCGATTACCTCATTCCCGGAAATGACGATGCCATCCGCGCCATCCGGTTGATAACTTCCAGAATTGCCGAGGCCTGCATCGAGGGGCGCGAGCTTTACAAGGAAAGACAGCAGGCCAAAGCGGACAAGGACGTGGAAGAGGAAAGCGAGATCGAAGCTGCTTCAGCGGACCTGAAGCCGGGCGAAAGGAAAGTCATTTCCGATGGCACGGACGGTCCGGTGGTTGAGATCATTCGCAAGGGGGCAAAACCGGAAACTGAAAACGAAAGTGAAGCAGCGGTGGAAGCCGAACCGGAAACCCCGCCTGCTGAGGATACAGGAGAGTAGAAATGACAGAAATCAGTGCAGCAATGGTCAAGCAGCTTCGGGAGAAGTCCGGAGCGGGCATAATGGATTGTAAACAGGCGCTTGCAGAGTGCGAAGGCGATATAGAGAAAGCCTCTGATTTTTTGAGGAAAAAAGGGCTGGCTACCGCAAAAAAGCGTGCCGGCAGGGCCACCATGCAGGGTGCTGTCCAATCATATATCCACATGGGCGGAAAAATCGGGGTGCTTGTGGAAGTCAACTGTGAAACCGATTTTGTCGCTAAAACAGACGATTTTCTGGCGTTTGTAAAGAATATCGCCATGCATGTGGCCGCTTCCAACCCTGTTGGAATCGTGGAGGAAGATGTTCCCCAGGAAGTCATCGACAAGGAAAAGGAAATCTATAGGGCCCAGGCCCTTGAGATGGGCAAACCCGAAAAGATGGTCGATAAAATTGCGGAAGGCAAACTGGGCAAGTTCTTCAAAGAGAGCTGTCTGATGAATCAGGCCTACGTCAAGGACCCCAATATGACCATCACGGACTATCTCAATGACGTGATCGCCAAGACAGGTGAAAAGATTACCATTAAAAGGTTTGCACGCTTTCAGATCGGAGAATCATAAAGGTGGCCACCCCCCGCTATAAACGGATTCTGGTGAAACTCAGTGGAGAGGCCCTCATGGGCGACCAGAATTTCGGTATCAGCCCGGAGATGCTGGAATACGTCGCCATGGAGATCAATTCCATATACGACCTCGGCGTTGAAATTGCCATTGTCGTGGGCGGGGGCAACATTTTTCGCGGTGTGGCGGCAAGCTCATTCGGGATGGAGAGGACGTCGGCAGACCACATGGGCATGCTGGCCACCATCATGAACAGCCTGGCGCTGCAGGACGCTCTTGAGAAGAAGGATATCCAGACCCGCGTCCAGACTGCCATTTCGATGCATGAAGTGGCCGAACCCTACATCCGTCGCCGGGCCGCAAGGCACCTGGAACGGGGCAGGGTGGTTATCTTTGCCGCGGGAACCGGAAATCCCTATTTTACCACCGATACGGCTGCAGTACTGAGGGCCCAGGAGATACATGCCGAGGTCCTTTTCAAGGCCACCAAGGTTGACGGCCTGTATGATGCCGACCCTGAAACAGATCCTTCGGCCAAGCCATATGACAGCATCAGCTATATGGAAGTCCTGGAAAAGCAACTGCGGGTGATGGATATGACCGCCATTTCCCTGGCCATGGACAACCAGCTTCCGCTGGTGGTTTTCAGCCTGAAGGAAAAGGGCAACATCCAGAGGGTGTGCTGCGGCGAGGAGATCGGGACGAGAATTCACAACTAAACCAGAGGGTAAATCATCATGATTGCAGACATTCACGAAGATACCACGGAACGCATGGGTAAAACGATTACCGCCCTGGAAAACGAGCTGAAACGTATCAGGACCGGACGGGCCTCCCTGTCCCTTCTGGACGGCATCCGCGTGGATTACTACGGGACCCTGACACCCCTGAACCAAATGGCCACCCTGGCCGTCCCGGAAAGCCGCCTTATCACCATCCAGCCCTGGGACGCTTCGGTGCTCAAAGACATTGAAAAAGCGGTGTTGAAGTCGGATCTTGGGCTGACGCCCTCCAACGATGGAAAAATCATCCGGCTGGCCATACCGCCACTGACCGAGGAGCGCCGCAAGGAACTCGTCAAAGTGGTCCACAAAATGTGCGAAGAGCACAAGGTGGGCGCCCGCAACATCCGCCGGGACTCCAACGACCTTCTCAAGAGTTTGAAAAAGGACGGTGACATCTCCGAGGACGACGCTTTCAAAGCCCAGGACGATGTGCAGAAAATCACCGACAATTTCATCCAAAAGATCGACGACATCTACAAGGAAAAAGAGAAAGAGATCCTTGAATTCTAGCGAAGCTCTTGCCGTTGAGGCAGGACTTGACCCCGCCAGACTTCCTGCCCATGTTGCCGTGATCATGGACGGTAACGGACGCTGGGCCAAGAAACGGATGCTCAATCGCGTAAAAGGCCATGAGCGCGGTGCGGACACTGTCCGCACGGTCGTGCGCGCCAGCCGCGAATTGGGCGTTTCCTTTTTGACGCTCTATGCCTTTTCCACCGAAAACTGGCAGCGGCCGGAAACCGAAGTCAATGCCCTGATGATGCTTTTAAAGCGTTTTCTGAAATCTGAATCTCAGGAGATGCGGGAGAACAACATCCGCCTGAATTCCATTGGAGAGATCGAAAAACTGCCTGATTCAGTGAGCACCCTGCTCGAGGAAACCATGCAGGCAACGCAGAATAATACGGGCATGGTGCTCAATCTCGCACTGAGCTACGGCGCCCGGTCGGAAATCGTGCGCATGGTACGCCGGCTGTCGGCAGCGGTTGCCGCGGGAGACCTTTCTGTCGAGAATATCGATGAAGAGACGGTTTCCGCCAACCTCTACACCTGGAATATTCCTGACCCGGACCTGCTCATCCGTACCAGCGGAGAAATGCGTATAAGCAATTTTCTGCTCTGGCAGATCGCCTATTCGGAGCTATACATCACCAATACTTTGTGGCCGGATTTCAACCGGGACGAGTACATCGACATACTCAAAGATTATCAGGGGCGCGACCGCAGGTTTGGCAAGGTCAAAACCTGACTCTTGCATTCAGCCGTGGGCATTTGTCCGAAAACAGTATCACCGGAGATTAAGAGGACCGGCTCTGCAGGGCTGAAGCCCAGGCTTACATGTTCTTTCTTCGATCCAACCATGTAGTGCAGGGAATTATGACTGCTGGGAGCTTAACCCGACACCAGTCAATATTAGCTGTGAAAAGACTACCTTATAATCAGAACCTATCCGAACGGGAAACGCCATGCATTTGAAACGATGGATTACAGGCCTGAGTGCACTGCCCTTTTTGATTTATATCATCATCAAGGGCGGGTTGATCTTCACCCTGTTTATCGGGTTGGTGGCCCTGATTGGGCTGTGGGAGTATTTCCGCGTCACCTTGAGCCGTGACGACAGTCCGACGGCGCTGACCATGAAGATCCTGGCTTATCTGTATGCCGCTCTGATCATGTGGTCGGCCCATCAGCTTTCGGCGGCATTTATCCTGAACAGCGTGGCGTGCTGTTTCTGGTTGACTGGTCTGGCTTCGATTCTGCTGTTCAAGCAGGACCAACATGTTTTTGAAACCGCTAAAAAGCAGATCCTGGGCGTGCTGTATGTACCCGTGTTTTTGTCCTACCTGGTGCTCATACGGGATGGGTCGGATTCTGCCGGGGCTGTGTGGATTCTGTTTGTCCTCGTGGTGGTTTTTTTAGGCGATATCGGCGCTCTGTATGCCGGCACCTTTTTTGGAAAGCACAAGCTTTACCCTGCCTTGAGCCCTAAGAAAACCATCGAAGGATCGCTGGGCGGACTGGGCGCCAATATCCTGTTCGGGGGGCTGTACAAGCTGTTTTTCCTGCCGGAACTGTCCTGGGGCGTCAGCTTGCTCTTTTTCATCGCCCTGGGTGCTGCCGGGCAATTGGGGGATCTTTTTGAATCCGGGCTCAAGCGGGTGGCCGACGTAAAGGATTCCGGGGGAATTCTTCCGGGGCACGGCGGTATTCTGGACAGGGCTGATGCGGCCATGTATGCGGCGCCCATAGCCTACTTTTTCAAAGCGTACTTGTTTTGAAC
>JBDLJD010000109.1:0-15146 GCA_039714495.1 Thermodesulfobacteriota bacterium | reverse complement strand
TCATAGTTGTCGATCATGGCTATCATGTTCTAGTATTCCTTTCATTGGTTTCTTGGTTTTTCATTCCACAACTGAAAACTACAAACATAACTTGTTGCAGGTTGTCGTCTGTTTTCTGCCTACTACCTACCGGTCAAGTCCTGATTAAAAGTTGTCACTTTTTATTGAAGCATTCCTGATATCTGGCACCCTGCTTTTCTGGATGTTCGATCCTGGGATAATTGGTGCAATGCATCCAGCCCCAGCAGGGATAAATCCCTGCGCTACATGGTTGATTCGAGGACCCTGTCCTCCGACCTCTGTCCTCTGACACTCTGGCCTCTAATTTTGGCCTTTGTGCCTTTGTGGTTTTTGTATTTTTCTGTCCTCTGATTCATGACAGCATCTCCAGTGCCTTCTGTATGGCCATGGCCTTGTTGACCGTCTCCTGGTGCTCTGTCTGCGGGTCGGAATCAGCCACGATGCCGGCCCCGGCCCTCACGGTCAGCTCCCCTTCCTGAATGCAGGCTGTCCGGATGGTGATGGCCATGTCCAGGTTGCCGCTGAAGGAAATATAACCCACGGCACCGCCATAGGGACCGCGCGCATCAGGCTCAAGGTCGGCGATAATCTCCATGGCCCGCACCTTGGGTGCGCCGGTGAGAGTACCGGCCGGAAACGTTGCCCTGAGCAGATCCCAGGCAGTGTGCGATTTTTTCAAGTCGCAGTTGATGTTGGAAACCATGTGCATCACATGGGAGTAGCGCTCGACGATCATCAGGTCGGTTACCTGCACGCTCCCGGTCTCCGCCACCCGGCCCAGGTCATTCCGGCCCAGGTCCACAAGCATGAGGTGTTCGGCCCGCTCCTTTTCATCCTTCAAGAGCTCGTCTGCCAACAGGCGGTCCTGCCGGGGTGTTTCTCCGCGGGGCCTTGTACCAGCTATGGGCCTTAAGGTTGCCACACCATTCTCCAGGCGCACCATGGTTTCCGGGGAGGATCCCACCAGGGTCATGTCGTCGAAATCCATGAAATACAGGTAGGGCGACGGATTTACAAAGCGTTGCGCCCGGTAAAGGCTCCACGGATCAGGTGGGTCGTCGCAGGTGAACGGCTGGGAAATCACCGCCTGGATAATATCCCCCTGTTGGATGTGCGCCTTGGTGATGTCGACTTTGGGCTGATACACACCCGCATCCGGACGAACCACAAGCTTGCGCGTTTTTTTCTTGGTCGGCTTTTCCACTTCAGGCAGTGGTTGGCGAATCGCATCCAGAAGGGTCTGTATACGCAGGGCGGTTGCATCGAAAACCTGGTCCGGCGTCGGATAATCATCCACAAACCCCAGGACAAGGCAGATCAGGGTGTGGCGAATGTTGTCGAATATGATCAGCTTGTCCGGCAAGATAAAATGGGCCAGGGTTTGGTCCGCTGGCTGGCGATTGGGAATCGCTTCGAAAAAGGACACCATTTCATAGGTCAGGTAGCCCACCAAGCCCCCCCAGAACCTGGGCAAATCCGCCACGATTGGAGTCTTGTACCTGTCCATGTACCTTTTCAGTACCTCCAACGGATTACCGTGGTGCTCGACGTGCTGCGCCTGCCCATTCTCCTGGATCGAGACCGATTCCCGGTAAACCTTCAGGTGGCACCTGGCGGATACGCCCAGAAAGCTGTAGCGCCCCCATTTTTCACCGCCCTCCACGCTTTCCAGCAGAAACAACGGGTTGCCGCTGCTCTGAAATTTTTTCAACAGCGAAACGGGCGTGTCCGTATCTGCCAGGATCTCTGTACAGACCGGGACTATGTTGTTTTCTTCCGCCAGTCGACGGAAAAGCGCTTTATCGGGAAATTGACGAATTTGCATGGATTATCCTTCCTTTTGAATTGATCCGTTATGCCGATCGTAAAGCATTGGTAAATGGGAACCACAAAGGTACAAAGGACACAAAGAGCTTTCTTTTTTCCTTAGTGTCTTTGTGGCTAATAATTCCTTAATAAAAAAGGCCGTGAGCGTTAAGCTGCCCGCGACCTTTTCAAGAAAATAAAAAAGCCGCGGGCGTGTTGGCTGCCCGCGGCTTGTATGAATTACGTATTATCCTTTAATCAAACGCAAAAACTCCCGTTGGCAGGCCCTGTTATATCAACCTGCCACCACCAGTTACCGTTATGTGTGTTCAACAATTTGTACATACTGCTTTAACCTGAATTCTCAAATTTCAGTGGCGCCGCCACATATCGTAATCACACGAAGTGGAGCTACTTTTACACCATTTCGGCCAGGGCATCAAGTGCTAATTTGTACCCATTTACGCCGAGCCCGACAATTTTTCCGGTTACGACGTCGGATATCATCGATATGTGCCGGAAGGGCTCCCGCTTGTACACATTGGAGATGTGCACTTCAATCACCGGGACATCCAGCAGCAGCAGCGCATCTTTAATGGCTACACTGGTGTGGGTGAAAGCTGCCGGGTTGATGATCATGCCGCTGACAACACCGACAGCCGCCTGAATCTTATCCACCAATGCCCCTTCATGATTGGACTGAAAGGTTTCCACCACGAGGTCCTTTTCAGCGGCCCGCCGTTTCAGCATGCCGTTGACCTCATCAAGCGTAGCGGCACCGTACACCCCGGGTTCCCGTTGGCCCAGCATGTTCAGGTTCGGTCCGTGGATTACCATGATTCTTTTCTGTTCAGTCATGCCCTTCCTCCATGCTTTCCTCGAGTTTGCTGCTGACCCGGTTTATGGCGGCGATCATTTCCGACCGGTGCTGCCCGGCATGCGGGTTGTAGCGATGCATGTCCACAAACAGCTGCCATGTATCGTTCTCCACAACTTCCAGAACATGCAGCAGACGCTTGTACCCTTCCGTGTCGATCGAAAGTGCCTGAGCCCCGAATTCCGAAAGCGACCTGCCGATGAAATGGGTTAAGGCCAGGCTGACGGAAATCTGGCGATCGTGCTCATCCGGGCTAGCCTCGATGGTGTCCAGCCCTTTTTCGTCCAAATAGGACTTTATCTTCTGGTAGCGCTCTTCTTCCATGCGTTCCTTGCACAGCACGATTTTGTGCCCTTCAAGGGAATCCGCCGCACTGTCCGGCCCGAACATGGGGTGTGTGGCCAAAATCGAAACATTCCCGGGCAGAATCTCATGCATCAGGGAAACCGGATACGCCTTTACCGAACAGACGTCGACAACCAGTGCGTCCTTCCGAATCAATGGCTGGATCTTCTCCAGGGTCTCCTTGAAAACAGATATGGGCACCGGCAGAATAATGACTTCTTCCTGGCAAACCCGTTCAAAGGAAGCGGGTAAAGCGCCAGTCGCTTCTATTTCGGGTGCTTTACCGCCGCTGTCGAAAACCGTGACATCGAAATCACGGGCCAGGTAGCGGCTCATCAAAGCGCCGAAACGCCCAAAACCGATAATACCGATCATAACACCTCCGCCATCTTCTCAAATCCGGCAATCAATTCCTTTTCAGGGAGAGCATATGAAATCCGAACATGATGCGGTATGCCGAACGCCTCGCCGGGAACCACGGCCACACCCGCTTCCTGGAGCAGCATGGCTGCCAGACCTTGGGTTGTTCTGCTGCTGCTTAAATGCGCGGACACATCCGGAAACAGGTAAAAGGCGCCCTGGGGTTTGATGCATGTAAACAAGCGATCCGCATATTGAAAGGCGACATCCCTTTTGTGCTGCAGATCCATGCGCATGGGTTCCACAAACGATTCCCCGAGATCGAGCGCTGCCAGGGCTCCCGCTTGGGCAAATGTACAGACATTGCCGCTTAGGTGGCTCTGGAGCGTTGACATCGCCTGGATGAAAGCAGCCGGAGCCGCCACATAGCCCACCCTGAAGCCGGTCATGCTGTAGCTTTTAGAGAAGCTCCTGACAGCTACACATCGTTCGCGAATGTGCTCAAATTCCATGGGACTCTTAAAGACGGCATCGTCATAGACAAAGAATGCATAGGCCTCGTCAGACACGAGAAAAAGATCGTACTGACGAACCAGATCGGCAACCCGTTCCACATCCGCCCGGGGATAGACTGCACCGGTGGGATTGTTCGGGTTGTTGATCAGGATGGCCCGGGTCCTGTCGGTAATTGCCTTCTCAATGCTCTCACAGTCGAGCTGATGCGCCACGGTGTCCACAAACACAGGCTCGGCACCGGCCAACCGGACCTGTTCGGAGAAGCTGACCCAAAAAGGCCTGGGTATGATCACCTGGTCTCCAGGATCACACAGGATCTGAAAAATGGAATAGAGGCACTGCTTGGAACCATTGGACACCAGGATGTTGCTTTCGTCCAGGCCCTCAAACTGCCTGGCGAGCCTGGATTTTAGTGCGGCAAGCCCCTGCACCGGCCCGTAACGGGTCTTGCCCTGTTCCAGCGCCTCCCGTGTGGCAGCGACAACGTGACCGGGTGCGGGGTATTCCGGTTCTCCCACGGCAAAGTTGATGATGGTGCGCCCCTCCTCTTTCAGTTGCTGCATGAGCGCTGTAAACTTAACTGTTTGTGAGGCCTGTATGCGGCCCATCCGTTCAGCGAACCGCATCCTGCACCGTCTCCCTCATCTTCTGCTGCAGCAGCATGTCCCCCAGAACCAGGGCTGTCATACCCTCCACAATGGGCACGGCTCGGGGAAGAACACAGGGGTCGTGGCGGCCCCTGGCTTTCAGGGCCGTTGCCTCACCGTCAAAATTGACGGTCTGCTGTTCCAGGCCTATGGTGGCCACCGGCTTGAAGGCCACCCTGAAAACAACCGGCTCACCGTTGGTGATGCCACCCTGCACCCCGCCGCTGTTGTTGGTGACCGTCCCCAGGCGGCTGCCTTTAAGCACAAAAGGATCGTTGTGCTCGGAACCGCGCATGCGGGTCCCGGCAAATCCCGACCCGATCTCGAACCCCTTGGTGGCTGGAATGGAAAGCATGGCGTGCGCCAAAAGGGCCTCCATTTTGTCGAAAACAGGCTCCCCCAGGCCGGCCGGCACATTGCGGCAGACGCAGGTGATCATTCCCCCCAGGGAATTGCCCTGGTCCTTGGCTTCCATAATGATCTCGGCCATGGCGTCGGCCGTCTCCGGGTGGGGGCAGCGCACGGCATGGCAATCCACGTCCTGGCGGTTGATTTCCGCCCAGTCAAACGCCGGCACATCCAAGGGCCCCACCGAACTGACCCAGGCCACGATCTCAATCTGGGCCAACTGCCGGATCATTTTTTCGACCATGGCCCCGGCCGCCACGCGCGCAATGGTCTCCCGGGCACTGGCCCGTCCGCCGCCGCTCGATGACCGGGTGCCGTACTTGACCTGGTAGGTGTAATCGGCATGCGAGGGCCTGGGAATTGTCCTGAGGCTCTGGTAATCCCCGGGACGCTGGTCCTGGTTGGCCACGAAAAGTGCAATGGGCGTCCCCAAGGTCTTGCCGTACTCGACGCCCGACAATATGGCCACTTTATCTGTTTCGCCCCTGTCTGTCGTCAGATGGCTCTGACCCGGACGCCGGCGATCCAGTTGAACCTGGGCATCTTCTTCCTGTAAGGCAATGCCCGCTGGATAGCCGTCTATCACCACGCCAATGCCCTGGCCGTGGGACTCGCCAAAAGTGGTTATTTTCAATACCTGTCCAAAAGTACTAGGCATGTGCATTTACTCCCATAGGTAGCCGACCCAATTTCTGATGCGGCTGGAAAAGTGCTTTTACCACGAAATCTCGAAAAAAGAAAAATCACGAAAAGGTATTTATGTTTCGTGCTTTCAGACTTTCGTGTTTTCGTGATTCATTTTCTAGTTATTACATGTCATCGTCTGAATGCTTTTCATACTCAATTTCCTGCATGACAAGATCCACGATCTCCATGATGTTATTGCCGTCCGTGTCAATGGACACATCCATGGCCTGCTCGTAGATAGGCGTCCTGGCTTGCAGCACGTCGATAATTTCCTCATATAGACCCTTTGACGTCAAGGCCGGGCGCAGTTCATCGGTATTTTCATCCCGGGCCATGCGCTGTTTCACTGTCTGGGGAGATACCCTCAGCCACACCACGCGGCCGCTATTTTGCATTGCCGCAACATTTTCAGGGTCCAGAATTGCCCCGCCTCCGGAGGCGATAACACTTCTGTCCTCGGCGCACACTTCCCGGATCACATCCCGCTCCAGCCGGCGGAAGCCTTCCCAACCTTCATCTTCCACAAGGCTGCTGACAGGGCGGCCGTGCTTCTCCTTGAGCCGGTCATCCGTGTCCACGAAAGGCCACCCCAGTTTTTGGGCCAATCGCTTTCCCACCGATGTCTTGCCCGAACAGCGGTAGCCGATTAAGATAATATTCAAAGCGTCGCAAAAACCTCCCAGAAGTTTGGAAACGATTTTTCCACACAACACTTGTCGCGGATGATGACCCCCGGCGTTACCAGTCCGGCCACGGCAAAGCTCATGGCAATGCGGTGATCGTCGTAAGTGTCGATCTCGGCGCCGTGCGGCCGGCCGCCCTCCACCACCAGCCCGTCATCCGTACAGGTCGCTGACATGCCCATGCGGGTCAATCCATCGGCCACAGATGCCAGGCGGTCGCTCTCCTTGACCTTGAGGTGCGCCACGTTTCTGATCCGGGTTGTCCCACGGGCAAAGGCGGATACCACCGCCAGGGTGGGCACCATGTCCGGCAAGTCAGACATGTCCACGTCTATGGCATTCAGGGTGCCCCCCATCAGCCGGATCCCGTTATCTTCCTGCTGAACCCGGCATCCCATGGCTTCAAACAGCTGCAGCAACCGGATGTCGCCCTGCAGGGAATCCAGCGTGATGTCCCGAACCTTCACCCCGGCTCCGCTAACCGCCGCAGCAGCCCAGAAATAGCCGGCCTGGGAGCAGTCCGGTTCGACGACGTACCTTCCGGGTCGGTAGGTCTGTCCGCCGGCCACCTTGAAACGAGTGTAGCCGGAGCGTTCCACTTGAATGCCGCAGGCCTCCATCACCTGGATGGTCATGTCGATATAGGGTTTTGACACCGGCCCTTCGATCACCTCGATGTCGATACCTTCGCGGGTACACGGCGCAATCAAGAGGATGGCGGACAGATACTGGCTGCTGGTTCCGCAGCGCAGCCGCAAGCTACCGCCCTTGACCTCCCTTCCCGTAATCTCCACAGGCGGACACCCGTTGCCCTTGATTGATTGGACGGGCACATCTATCTGACCGAGCCCCTCCAAGAGGTCGTCAAGGGGCCGCTCCTGCATGCGTTCATTTCCGGTCAGGACATAGCGTCCTTTCCCCAGGGCAGCCAGTGCCGTCAGAAGGCGCATGGAGGTGCCGGAATTTCCCAGAAACAACGGTTCCGGGCTGGCATCGAAACAGCCGTTTTTCCCCTTGATCGACAAAATTCGGTTGCTATCTTTTATCTGCACACCCATTTGCTCGAGGGCCTTGATGGTAAAGTGCGTGTCATCGCTCTTCAGGCAGTTATGCACCGTGCATTCCCCGCTTGAAAGCGCCGATGCAATCAGCATCCGGTGAGAATAGCTCTTGGAACCGGGCACACTGACCGTGCACGATTTTGTCGGTCGTGTTTTTATTTCTATATGGTTAAACATCACGCTCTCAGTTGATCAAGCACCGCCTCGCGCATGGCGTCCACCGGTGCGTCCAGACCTGTCCACAGCTCGAACTGGCGGGCGCCCTGCAGCACAAACATGGTCAGCCCGTCAATGATCCGGCTGCCCGCTGCCTGGGCCTGCCTCAGAAATTCCGTTTTGAGGGGCGTGTAAACGATGTCCATGGCCAGCATCCCCGGACGGAATACACTCGCTGGAACCGGCAGGTCACCAATGTTGGGGTGCATGCCCACCGGCGTCGTGTTAACAAGTATGTCGGCCTCCAGTTCGTCGATTCTGTCCAGCACTATAAACGCTGCGGACAGGTCATCGGCCAGCTGTTCGCCTTTTTCGACTGAGCGGTTGACCACAACCACTTTACCGCCGGCATCAGCGACTCCCCAGCCGATGGCCCGGGCAGCCCCGCCCGCACCGATGATGGCAACATCCTTACCATTGATATCCGCGTACTGCACCAGCGCGCTAACAGCTCCAAAGCAGTCGGTGTTATAACCGGTGAGGATCCCGTCCGTATTCACGATGGTGTTGACGGCTCCGATGCGCTCCGCCGGAGGATCCAGACGGTCGAGACCTTCCATTACCGTAACCTTGTGGGGCAGGGTGACGCTGACACCTCTAATGCCCAGCGTTCTTACCGCTGCAACCGCCGGTTGGATCTTCTCGACGTGAAAAGGGAGATACACGCCCTTGTATCCGGTGACTGCAAATGCCCGATTGTGCATGGCCGGGCTCAGGCTGTGGGCCACGGGGCTGCCGAACACGCCGAACAGCTTGGTGTTGTTATCTATCTGCATGGGTCAAGTCCTGATCAAAAGCTGTCATTTTTAAATGTTGCATTTCATTGTTTTAATACTTGATTATTGGACATTGAATATTGGTTATTGGATATTTAAAAAGACAAAAGGCGAATGTCCAATAACGAATAGCCAATTTCCAAGTGTTTTTTGAGGTTACGTCCTCCGTCATCTGGGGTTCTGGGGTTCTGCAGCGCTGTCCCTTGGATTTCTCCCTACTCCCTACTCATTACTGCTTACTTGTCTTCCGGCCTCTGGTTCTGGTTATCCGGAACTAAAGCCGCTTAACAACACCTGCCAACTCATCCAGCCCAACATCCTGCACCATGGCTTTACCCAGCCCATCGGCCAGCACGAATTTGATGCTGTCACCCTCGCGCTTTTTGTCCTTCTGCATGGCATCCAGCACAGCCACCTTGTCCACCTCCATGCGGACCGGAAGTCCCATTCTTTTCAGCAGGGCTACCATTCTGGCCTGTTCATCAGGGTGCAAAAGGCCCTTTTCCACGGAAAGAGCCCCGGCGATGACCATACCCAGGCTGACCGCCTCTCCATGCCGCAAACCAACGGTTTTTTCAATGGCATGGCCAAAGGTGTGGCCGAAATTGAGTATGCGGCGCTCGCCCTTTTCCCTCTCATCCCTTTGGACAACACCGGCCTTGATGTCCACGGAGTCGTAAACCAGGCGCTGGATGACCGTAGGCTCCAGGGCCAGGGCCTTTTGGCTGTTTTGCTCCAGAAAGGTGAACATGCCCGCATCGGCAATGACGGCGTGCTTGACGATCTCGGCAAACCCGCAGGCAATCTCCCCTGTGGGCAGCGTTTCCAAAAGGGCTGTGTCGCAGATGACGAACCCGGGCTGGTTGAACACACCCACCATGTTTTTGTACCCGCCGAAGTTGACGCCAGTCTTGCCCCCCACGCTGGCATCCACCTGGGCCAGGAGTGTGGTGGACACATACCCGAAACCTATTCCCCTTAGGTAAACCGAAGCCGCAAACCCGGTGATGTCGCAGACGATACCACCGCCGACCCCGACAATGAAGGCCGACCGATCCGTTTCCAACTCGATCAGGCGATCTAAAATATTTTCAAGGGTGGCCAGGGTTTTGATCTTCTCGCCCGTTCCGATGGTTATCACGTCGGTATTGGGAAATCTCTCTCCGTACAGATCCCGGACAACACTGTCGGTGATGATGATAAGACGCCTGTCATTGGGAACATAGCGTTCCAGGTTGTCCAGGGAGTCGCCCACATGGATATCCGACTGCCCCTGGATTCCCTTGATACTGAGTGTTTTCACCAGAGGGGCTCCATCATTTTATCCAGGGTTTTCATGCCTGACGGACCACCGTAGGCCACCGTGCCGTGCCGCAGTCGACCCAGCTTTTCATGGGCGTAGCGGAGCAGTTTTTCCGTGGTTTCCCAGGAGATGCACTCATCGGTGATGGACACACCGTACTTCAGCTGGGATAAGTCATTTGAAAATTTCTGGTTGCCCTCGTACAGATGGCTTTCCAGCATCATGCCGATAATGGCATCATTGCCGTTAACATACTGATCCACGATATGTTTCCAGACAATGGACTGCCCCTGGTATTTCTTTTTTGAATTGGCATGCGAGCAATCCACCATGATCCCTTCGGGCAGGTTTTTCCCGGCCAGTTCCAGGCGCGCCTCCTCTATGCTCAGGGAGTCATAATTGGGCCGCCGCCCACCCCTCAACACGACGTGGACCGTATTGTTGCCGTTGGTTTTCACAATACTGGTCTGGCCCTCCTGGTCGATTCCCAGAAAGCTCTGGGGCGCCCTGGCGGCCACCATGGCGTTGATGGCTGTGCTGAGATTACCGTCAGTGGCATTTTTAAAGCCCACGGCCATTGACAGGCCGCTGGCCATTTCACGATGGGTTTGCGATTCAGTGGTCCGCGCACCGATGGCGGCCCAACTCACCAGATCGTCCACATACTGCGGTGTGATGGTCTCCAATAATTCGGTGGCAGCCGGCAGCCCCATTTCATTGATCTGCAGAAGAAGCTTGCGCGCCCTGCGCAGCCCGTCCTGAATGTCACAACTACCATCCATGTTAGGATCATTGATCAGGCCTTTCCATCCCACGGACGTGCGGGGCTTTTCAAAGTAGACGCGCATCACCACTAACAGCGTCTTTTCCACTTTTTTCCGCAGCGCGTTCAAACGCTCCGCGTATTCGAGCGCGGAGCTCTCGTCGTGGATGGAGCATGGGCCTACGATAACAAGCAGGCGTTTGTCCTCTCCTTTGAGAATACCCTCAACCCCTTGACGGCCTTCAACAACTGTTTTGCTGGCCGCCTCGGTCATGGGCAACTCCTCTTTCATGGCCTTAGGCACCACCAAAGGAGTGTAGCCGCCAACTCTTAAATCGGTAATCTGCTGCATTTTCCGTCCCCTATCATTAGAAACAAGCCGTCCCATTTCTGGATTCTATCATTGCCCCAAGGCATATTACAAAAAAACCCATCCGTTCAGATAACTGTTTCTAATGTAAATAAAAGTTATTACCTGCTAAAAAACCTTTTCCTCACTATTTCCAAATTGTCATGCTCAATCTGAATGATTTCATATACCTGAACAGTGATTGTCTCATGATCTATCTTGCATAGCTGAGCATGACAATTTGATAGAGACAGAAAAGGCCGTGGGATGTTCCCGCGGCCTCTAATAAAAAAGCCGCGGGCTTGGTCTGCCCGCGGCTTTTTGCGCTCTATGCTTTATTTGTGTATCTCAGCGCACCCCAGGCAGACCGGTTCCGTCGTAAAACCAGTAATAATAAGAATAGCTGCCTGAATATATTTCTTTCACCGAGATTCCTCAACCAATTTTAATTTTCTGCCGATCTACAGCAATAATCCACCCGTGTCAAGGTTTTTTCCATTAGACGCCGGAATAGATCAGCTCTATCCAGCGCTCCCCGGTAAAGATGCCCTTGCCCCATGTGGCTTCGAGATCAGCCAGCGGCTTGGCGGCCACAGCTTCCTGGGCGGTTTTGCCCTGGACTTTTAAGCTGTTCAAGCGCTCATAGGCTAGGGCAAGCATTTCGCGGTAGCTTTGCAGTTGTTTTTTATCACCCAGCGGACCGTGACCGGATATGATTTTGGTCTGATCGTCCGCTATTCTCAAAACCTTGTCCACACCTTTGATCATCCCCTTGAGGGATCCGCCGTGGTCAACATCGATAAACGGATAAAAGCCATTGAAAAACAGATCGCCGGCATGGATGACATTGGCCGACTGAAAATAGATAAAACTGTCGCCATCGGTGTGGGCATGGGGTACGTGCTTGACCTTGACCGTGTCATTGTTGAGATGAAACGTGATATTTTTTGAAAAGGTTATCACCGGCAACCCGTCCTTGGCAACCGGGGATAGCTTCATGTTAAAGGCATTGACGTAGGCGCCTGAAATCAGGCGCTCGCGTACGTTATCGTGAGAAACGATCACGGTTCCGCCCTTCCCGAGATTCTCGTTCCCGCCGGTATGGTCGCCATGGTAGTGGGTGTTGATCAGAAATTTAGGATGCTGGCCGCCCACCGATTTTATGGCATCGATAATTTTTTCGGTCAAAGGGGCAAACTGGTCGTCGATCAGGAAGGTCCCGTCTTCACCGACAAACAGACCGATGTTCCCGCCCTGGCCCACGAGCATGTAGATCTGATCGGCAACCGGTACGGCCTTGATTTCCACGTCGGCAGACAAACCGAGGATTGGAAATAACGTCAAGCCAATGGTAAGTACAGATATAAGGACTGCTCTTTTTATTATCATTACAAGCCTCCTTTCATCATCTATGGATAATGAACGGCTGTTGATCACAATACGTGACAATTCAAAATTACTACAAAGTGGTATTTTAGAATACTTTGCACTGTTTTAGGGAATGTCAAGGGAGAAGCGTGGCAGGCTCTGGTAAACGGCCTTAATTCTGAATGGCACCGCTGCGGTTCATGTGAATCCGATCCAGCGTTTCCATGTCGATGGTGGTTATATCCACCGGTGTTTTCAAAAAAAATGCGCTGTTCACGAACTTGCTCATGAGCGTGGTGAAGTGATGAAAGTTTTCAAAGTCGCTTTTTGGATATGCCTGGACTGGCCGGTACTGCCCCCTGGTGGTGTTGAAGAAGACATAAGCCTCCTCGTTTTCCAGGAAACCGGTGTAGCCTTTTTTGTATGCCTTCAAGCCGATGATGCGCAATTCTCCCTCCCAACGGTTTCACGAGCCATGCTCCCATACCGGTTTCAAGAATTGGAAATTGTTTCTTTCAAGGCTCGATTTCACATCGCATTAATAAACATCCGCCTTCATGGGGGATAAGAGCGTGCGGTTTCACTTCTATTTTTTCAACGACCTCGAATCCGCAGTGTTCGTACAGGCGCTGCGCGTTGGTGTTGTCTGCAAAAACAATAAGGCTCAAAAGGTGGAAACCGGCATCCACGGCTTTCTGCTTGGTCAGGGAAATCAACTGGGTGCCAACACCTTGGCCACGGCTCTCTTCATCCGTGCACAGGGCGTCCAGAAGAAGGCTGTTTTCAACACGGGCGGAGAATAAATGCTTTAAATGCTCCAATCTATCTGCCGGAAAAAACGCCTTCATCTCCTCCGTTATCCTGTGATGGCTTGAAGGAATGGAAAGTGCCGCCCCAACTAATCGGCCGTCTTTTTCAGCGAAAATCGCATTTTTATAGGAACGCGGCATTTCAACATTTTCCAGGACTTTGCGCTCGATCTCAAGCGGCGTCATGCCGGGAATCAAGTCATGATATA
This sequence comes from Thermodesulfobacteriota bacterium, assembly GCA_039714495.1. GTDB lineage: Bacteria > Desulfobacterota > Desulfobacteria > Desulfobacterales > B30-G6 > JAJDNW01. The sequence goes on along the minus strand of JBDLJD010000109.1, from coordinate 1,942 downwards.
AAAAATCGATGATACCGCCCGAGGCAGCACTGACAAATTCAGCCAGGGCGACACAATCTTCTTCCCTGCCATTTCGGTAGGATATGTCCATGACAAACCTCCCCAATTTGAATAGCGCTTTGAGACAATAAAGTGACTAAAGTTAAGGAATTCTATCTTTTTTATAAACGGCAGAGCAAAGCGATTCATCACCTTTAGATCACTTATAACTTTAGCTCACTTTTTACTTCGACTTATTTTTTTGGGCAAAGCCTAACGACTCTGACCTCGCCCAAAGGACCAGGATTTCAATATTGGATTAAACCCCTTCCAACGTTTCGCGCAGCTTTCTTTTTAATATTTTACCTGTTGGCGTGCGAGGGATGTCATCCATAAAAATGATGGTAGATGGAATTTTATAGGACGCCAGTTTATCTTCACAGTATATCTGCACATCCTTTTCCGATGCCTGTTCCCCTGCGTGAAGGACAATGAAAGCGGCAACGGTTTCACCGAGTTCCCTGTCTGATTTACCGACCACCGCGGCATCCATTACCGCCGGCATGGTATTGAGCGCCTCCTCGATTTCAGCCGGATAGATATTCACCCCCCCACGGATGATCATGTCCTTGACCCGATCGACGATATGGACATATCCATTTTTGTCGCGAACGGCGACATCACCGGCTGTCAGAAATTTATCCAGGTAGGCTTCCTTGGTTGCCGTCTCGTTCTTGTAATAGCCATCCATCATAATGGCATTGTACACATACAGCACTCCCCGCTCCCCGTCGGGCAATTCATCACCCATCACGTCAACTATTTTAAGCTCGTTGTCGGCAAAGGCCTTGCCCACGCTCGAAGGCCGCTGACGAATCTCCTCCGGAGAAATAAACGTGTTCAAGCCGGTTTCCGTGGAACCGTAATATTCATGCAGGCAGGGACCGAATCGGTCCATAAAAGCCAGTTTGTATTCCGGGAATAGCGGTGCGGCTCCGCAGACCGCAGAACGCAGGCTGGTGTGGTCAAGGCTTCCGGTGACATCTTCGGGAAGGTTCAGCAGCCGGGTAACCATGGTGGGCACCAGATGTGTGGAGGTGATTTTGTACTTCTCCACCATTTCAAGAAACTGCTTGGGATCGAAACGCGGCTGGTAAACAGTGGTGCCGCCAAGAATGAAGGTCACATTGGCAAAATATGATGGCGCAGAGTGGTAAAGAGGACAGCAAACCAGGTGCACCTCATCAGGGGTCATATTGAGAAAGTTGATGGTCGTGAACAGGTAGTCCATAACGCCGGGTCGATTAACAAAATCCGTGCTGCGCGCCGCCCCTTTAGGCCTGCCGGTGGTTCCTGACGTATAAATCATGGCATTGCCGGCCTTTTCGGCCGGCGGCAAACCATCGAGATCCATTTTCACGGACGCATCGAACAGGCTTTCAAATTCTACGGCGCCGTCAGCTGCCGGGCCGCCGAATGAAATAAATCCGCCAGGTAACACCTTTTTATATTTATCCTTATAGGGCAGAATGCGATCGGCAAATTCATGCCAGAAAATAATCACCTTGGAATCAGAGTTATCCACAATATACTCTATTTCCGGGGGCTGCATTAAATATCCGACATTGACCAGCCCGACCTCAAGGTACACCAGTGCATTGCTGACCTGGGGGCACTCCGGCATATTGTATGACATCATTGCAATCTGTTCACCTGGACGTATGCCCAGCTTGTAAAGGTTTTTAGCGAGCACCCGTGCCCTTTGCCGCAACTCTCCGTAGGTGAAAGATTGTTCCAACCCGATGAAAGCGGTCTTGTCCGGATGATTACCTGCATGAATTTCAAGAAAATTAGTCGGTTTGGACCTGGGTTGCTTGTCGTTCATACCTCCTCCTTTTCTGTGGGCAGTTGTGGGCAACTATCACGCTGTAAACCCCACCGTTGCATGTTGTTTATGCAACCT
>JBDLJD010000108.1:0-15347 GCA_039714495.1 Thermodesulfobacteriota bacterium | reverse complement strand
TAGCCGCGCCACTCTATATCATCCACAGTGGTCTTGAACTCCGGCGCCACAATGTCCGGCAATTCCTGATCTTTGGTCTTTTCCAGATCATCGGGTGTCGGTTTACCAACAAAAACCAGACGCTGGCGCTTACACTTGTTGCAGGCTTCCAGCACCTCCGGCAGGCAATCTGCTGTGTAGGCATCATAGTCGATGGTGGACAAGTTGTTCTCAAGCTTGAAAAGGTCAGATGTCCGGGCGCATTGACCGCACCCGATACAACCCACCGTGCAGACGGCGGTAACATCTTTGCCCTTGTCCTTGTTGGAGCACGACACAGCCAGCACCCGATCGGTCTTGAACGGCGTTATGGTGATGATGTTGCGCGGGCAAACCTTGGCACAGGCGCCGCAGCCCACACATTTCTCATAATCAACCGTGGCCAGCCCGTCGATGACATGCAGTGCATCGAATTTGCACACCCGGGCACAGTCACCAAACCCCAGGCACCCGTAAGTGCAGCCCTGAACATCGGTCACCAGATTGGCGGCAGCGCAACGCATTTCCCCCCGATATTCGCTCCGTCCCAGCCGGTCCTCCAAGTGAGCGCCACAGTGGATGATGGGACGATAGGGCAGGAGGGCGCCGACCTCCACCCCCATGATACCTGCCACGGCCTGGGCGCAACCAGGCCCCCCGACGGTGCAAAGATTTACTTCCTCTTGTTCCAGAACCACCGCCTCTGCATATTCACCACACCCCACGTATCCACATCCGCCGCAGTTGGCGCCGGGAAGTTCATCGATAACCCCCAGAACCCGCTCATCAACGTCCACGTGAAATTTCTTATTGGCCCACCCCAATACAGAGGTCAGCACAATAGCCATGCCCAAAAGGGTTCCGGCTGACAAGCCGATGGTCACCCAAGTCATAGCACCTCCAGGACCTGGCGGGTTCGACTATCTGAATAGTGTCTGCTACACATATGTCTCAAATTCGAAAATGAACATCGAACATCCAACGCCCAACATCCAACGTCGAATGTGGTTTGTCAGTTTATAGCGTTCAGTCGCAGCAGGGATAAATCCCTGCACTACATTGTAATGCGAAGAACAGGTATGTAGTCCAGGGCTGCAGCCCTGTTGGGTCACCGACCATTGACTGCTGAACACCGGTTTCTGGCCTCTGTGGCTCTGTTCTCCGGCTTCTGTCTTCTGTGGTTCTGGCCTCTGCCCTCCGTCCTCTGCTTGTCACGGTGTTCCCATGACCGCCGTACGGATACCGCTGTCCACACCGGTAAACCCCATAAATGCCATGGCCAGGATGCCCCCTACGATAAGGGTGATGGCCGTTCCCTTGAAAGCCCTGGGAACGTCGCACAAATCCAGTTCCTCGCGGATCCCCGCCATGATCACGATGGCAATGGTGAACCCGACCCCTCCGAATATCCCCAGCGCCAGGGCCCTTCCCAGGTCCCATGCCTGTTCCGGGCTTTCCACGCCGACGATGTTGCTCATCACTGTCAAACAGGCGAACAATATGGCACAGTTGGTGGTAATCAGCGGTAGAAAAACGCCAAACGTTTTGTACAGCGACGGGTAGAACCTGCGCACGTACATCTCCACGAACTGTACGGATGAAGCAATGGAAAAGATATAAACGATATAGGTCAAAATCGTCAGGTCCATGGTGGCTGCCTTTTGCGCAGGCATGAAAAATCCCGCCACCCAACTGGAAAGGGGCGCCCCCGGCACCAGAATGAGAGTGGTTATCGTCCAGCTCAAAAAGACCGCCACGGTCATCACAAAGGTGACCGCACTACCCATGCCCACGGCCATGCCCACTTGACGGGACACGCCGATGAACGGACAGATGCCCACAAAATAGTAAAGCACGAAATTGTTGATCAACGCCGCAGTGATGGAAATCAGCATGATGTCGAACAGGTAATCCATGCGCTAACCCCTCCCCGTGTTTTTTTCGGTACGAATGGCGTCGATCCAGTTGACCAGCGCCATGAGCAGGCCAAAGGTCAGGAAGGCACCCGGCGGCAGTACCATTATCACCCAGTCCGGCCAGGCGTCCGGCAATACCTGATATCCCGCCAGCATGCCGGTTCCCAGAATCTCACGTACAACAGCGATGCTGACCAGCGCCAGACCGAACCCAATGGACTGGCCGACGGCATCGGCCGCAGCGGCTGTCACCGATTGGCGCGAAGCGCACACTTCACAACGGCAGATTATGATGCAGTTCACGATGATCAACGGAATGTAAGGCCCGAGCGTTTTGCTCATCTGGTACATGTAAGCGGCCAGCACCCGGTCCACAATGGTGACAAATGTGGCAATGGTCAGGGTAAAAATCACGATGCGCAGGTGCGGCTTCAAAAGGCTGCGAATGAGGCTGATGATGACATTTGCGCACAAAAGAACAAACCCCACCGCCAGGGCCATGGTCAGCGCCGGCTTCAGGCCATTGGTGACCGCCAGTGTCGGGCACAACCCCAGAAACTGGCGGTAGACCGGATTTTCAGGCAGGATGCCCTGCACAAAACGCTCTAAGGGTGTAGGAAGGTTTGCCATTATTGCGACCTTTCAACAAATTGGATATGTTCGGGTGTCAGCAGGCCCCTTGTTTCACTGACCGCTCGGTTCACAATGCCCACCACGCTCTTGGAAGAGATCGTGGCACCGGTAATGGCGTCGATGGCACCAGGCGGCGTCTGACCGCCCTTTACAACCATCAGCGGTGCTTTTGTCCCCTGGCCGGGAAATTGATCTAGCCAGTCCGGGAACGTTATCTTGTTGCCCAGCCCGGGCGTCTCTGTCTGCTCCAGAATAAACAGCCCACTGATAATGTCGCCTGCCGGGTTCAGGCCGAGCAGAAGCTCGATAGACCCGGAATACCCCTGCCCGGCTGCTTTGACAACCCACCCGGCCAGTTTGCCTTCATCCGTCACCTTAAAAACAGGATAATACAGGGTACGGTCCTCTTTTTTCACGACAATTTTACCGGACACGATATCCACGGAAGTGCCGCCCTGCCCCTCGTTCCAGATAAGTCCCGGTATCCGCTCCAGGCTCTCGTTCAACTTATTTTCAGCGATTCTGTCGCTTAAGTTGATGTGCACCGCAGCCAGGCATGTGCCAAAAATGATGGCCAGCATCAGCACCAGCCAGGCCTGGAAAAGGTGATTGTCGCGCAGCCATGCCGGACGGTTTTCATTTACGGGTGTTGCTGCCGATGCCACTTATACACCTCCAAAAGGCCGCGGGATGTTCCAGCGGTTGATCAGCGGAGTGACCGCGTTCATCAGGAGCACGGCAAACATGACCCCTTCGGGATAGCCGCTGAAATACCGCAGCAGCATGATGATGGCGCCGATGCCGACCCCGTATATCCACCGGCCCCTTGATGTCAGAGGGCTTGTTACCGGATCAGTGGCGATGTAGAAGGCGCCGAACAGCAGCGCCCCGCTGGCCAACTGGTGCAGCACCGTCCATGCATCCCCCAGGTTGAATAGGTTTACCACACCGGCGATGAAAAGCACACTCAACAGAATGCCGGCCGGAATCTCCCAGGAGGCAGCCCGCCGTACACAGAGGTAGATACCCCCCAGAAGGCACGCCAGTGCACTGGTCTCTCCCAAAGAGCCGTTCACATTCCCCAAAAACAGAGATGACAGCGGTACAACCACGCCAGACTGCTTGAAAGCTGTCAAGGGGGTTGCCTGTGACAAGGCATCCACGCCTCCATTGGGAAACACATAACCGGAAGCTGCCAGGCTGCCCGCAAAGGCAATCATGACAAATGCGCGGCCCACCATGGCCGGATTGAAAATATTCATGCCCAGCCCGCCGAACACCAGCTTGCCGACCCCGATGGCCACCACGGCTCCGATAAATCCCACGTACCAGGGCGCGGTTGCCGGTAGGGAAAGCCCCAGAATCAATCCGGTAACAACGGCGGAAAGGTCCATCAAAGAAAACGGCCCCTCCCGCAGACGCGTAAACAGGACTTCGGCAGCAAGGCTTGCCGCCACACAAATCAACAGCTGTTTGGCAGCCAGCCAGCCGAAAATAAGGAAGGCTGCCGCCACCACCGGAACAAGGGCGATCAGCACATCCAGCATCATCCCCCGGGTGGTCGTGGCCATGCTCGACACGTGGGGGGATGGCGCCACGTGCATGGTCGGCATTATCTCTGTTTGGTCAATATGTTGATTCAAGGTGTTTTTCTTGCCTGCTGCCTGCATCTAATCTGCTTCCTTCCTAATGGAGAAGGTGTAATCCAGGCGATATAGGTCCATATTTTCTTTTCTTTTAAATATCCAATTTCCAATGATCAAGTTTGCCGTCTGTACTTGGACATTGGCAATTCGTTATTGGATATTGGACATTCGTCCCTTGCTGATAGATGTTCACGCCGTTGCCTCAGCCGCCACCAGCGCCTTGCCGGTTCTGATGAGCTGAACCAGCGGAAGACCTGCCGGGCAGACGTGCGCGCAGGAACCGCATTCGAAACATGCCATGATGTTGTACGATCTTGCCAGGTTAAGCTCTTTAAGCCGTGATGCCATGGCCAGTTTGGTGGGCACCAGATTCATCGGACACACATCCGCGCACCGGCCGCAGCGCACACAAACTGTTTGATCCACCCGGCGAATCTCGGCATGGGTCAGTACCGTGATACCGCTGGTGCCCTTGGTAACCGGCATATTCCGGTTGGTGAAGGCGAATCCCATCATGGGACCGCCGGCAACCATCCGGGCGGCGGTTTTGCTGAGGCCGCCACAGAAGTCGATCAGTTCGCCCATGGGTATTCCGATGGGCACCAACAGGTTTTTAGGCTGGACAATTCCCCCGCCGGTAACACTGACCACCCTGTGGGTCAGGGGAATGCTGCGCATCACCGCCCGGGCTACAGACGTAACCGTGGCCACGTTGGTCATGGCCACGCCCACATCGGATGGTAAGCCGCCCAAGGGAACTTCCCGGTCCAGAATCGCTTTGATCAGGTGTTTTTCGCTGCCCTGGGGGTATTTCGTTTTAACGACGGCAATCTTGATCCCGGCGCCGGCAGCTGCCCTGCGCAGAGAGGCAATGGCCTCCAGTTTGTTGTTTTCAACACCAATGTAGGCTCTTTGGGCGCCAACCGCCCGCACGGCCAGCATGGTGCCGGCCACAATGGCTTCCGGTGCCTCCACCATCAAGCGGTAGTCCGTTGTCAGGTAAGGTTCGCACTCGCTCCCGTTGACAATCAGGGTGTGGATGGGTTTGTTTTCGTCAGGCGTAATCTTGACATGCGTGGGAAATGCAGCGCCGCCAAGCCCCACGATTCCGGCGTCATGAATAGCAGCACTGATTTTCTCCGGCTCCATGGCCTGGTAGGATTTCTGGGGCCATTTTCCGCCATACAGCTGGTCCCACAGCCCCTGGCCGGCCAACTGCTCCCCCTGGCTTTGAATGGTAATGGCCTGTACATGACGGCCGTTGGCCAGGGTGGTGACCTCCATTTTTTTAACAACACCGTTTACAGGAGCGTGCAGGGAAGCGGACACAAAAGCCTCCCCTTGACCAATCTTATCGCCAAAGACGACTTCCTGTTTGGGTTTCACCACAGGGGTGCAGGGCCCTCCGATGTGCTGCAGCAGCGGGATGACGACCTTGTCGGGGGGCGGCATGATTTCAATGGCCGCATCTGCAGAAAACATCTTGCGCTGCCGGGGGTGCACCCCGTGTGGAAAAGTCCCCGGACCGGGGAACCACCCTATTTCTTTGTTTCTTTTATATTTTTTTGTCATCAGTAATCTAAGAAGCTCCGTAACTGTGCAATCCGGGAAGGTAGTTGACGCCAAAATAAGTGAAGAGCACGGCTGCAAAACCTATAATGGACAGGTAGGCAATCCGCTTCCCGTACCACCCGCGCATCATGCGAGCGTGGAGCAACGTGGCATAAATAAACCAGGTAATTAAGGACCAAGTTTCTTTTGGATCCCATGACCAATAGGTGCCCCAGGCCGAATTGGCCCAAACCGCGCCGGTAATGATGCCGATGGAAAGAAAAAGAAAGCCGAACATGACCATCTGGTGGGTCAGTTCATCCAGATCGTTCAGGCTGGGCAGCCGGGCCAGAATTCCGTTCTCTTTATCCGGCGCCCGGTTTTTGATCAGGTACATGATGCTGATGCCGAAGGCCACTGCAAAAGCGGAGTAGCCGAAAAAGCAGGTCACCACGTGCGCTATCAGCCAGTTGCTCTTGAGGGCCGGAATCAACGGCTGAATCTTGTCGCTGACGTTGGGGGAAAGGGAGGCGTAAGCCATGGCCAGAAAAGCGATGGGGGTCGCAAAAGCGCCGACCACGGCGGTTTTATAACGGATCTCGATGAACAGGTAGATAATCGCGATGGTCAGGGCGAAAAATACCAGGGATTCGTACATATTGGACAGGGGCGCGTGGCCGTAGCCAATGGCATACGATTCTTTCCAGCGCAGAAAAAACCCGGCGGCATTTAAAATGACACCTCCCATGGCCGCCCATTTGGCCAGCTTGGCCGGCATGGTTTTCTTGAATATCCATGCGGCAATATAGAAGGTTGCGGCAAAACCGTAGATAAATGTGACAAAGGACAATAGTTGAGAACTGTTCATTGATTACCTCATATTGCCAAGGTGCTCTGCAATCTTTCCCACCTGGCGCTGCATACCAATCTTGTTTTTATTGGCCATGCCCATGATACGGACGTTGCTCTTGTTGCCCTTGCGCATTACTTCAATGCAGATTTGCTGATGCGACATGAAAAAAGTGATGAAACAGCCAAGGATCATGACGATAAAGCCGCTGTAAACAACCCACACGCCGGGGTCCTTGTTCACCTCCAGCCCGGAGTAATAGCGGACGTCCTCCTTTTTCATTGGAGAGAACGTCTCCTTTTTCTGATCGGCCACGGAAATCACCACGGCCCCGCGCCGCATTTTGTCAAAGTTGGGAAAATGCAGCGGTAATAGAACCTCCACGAGCTCCCCTTTAGCCGGGGAAAGCGTCCCAATCAGGGCCGCACCGATATTCTGCCCCCTGAACTCGGCCGCAGGGTTGAACGCCGTCAGGGTAAATGTTCCAAGGCCCTCGGGGATAATCACCGGCTTGCCGATTTCGGCCTTGCGCTTGTAGACCATCCCGGAAGCCTTGATGTTGAAATTCACATGGATATTTTCCGTGGAAAAGTCGTGTGCCTTTTCTTTTTCCGGGGCCATCTCGCCGTAGCTGGCCATAAAGATGCTGATGCCCTTGTACCGCAGGGGATCATTGACGATAATGTCTTTTTTCAACACAGCCTGGCCGTTCTCCAGTATGGTCAGGCTGGACCGGAACTCTTTAGGTGCTCCGGTATCGTAGAAACTGATGTCAAAATCCTCGTTGCGTATCGTAAAGCCCAGAGGCTGTACCCGGCCGCTGTTTCTGAGGCGGACGCTATCCACAGATTCGCCCTCGGGGATATTGGCAAACCCCTCGAACCCAAACAGGGAACCGATGATGGCGCCGAGAATGAGCAGAATAATGCTGAAGTGAACAATATAAACACCGAACCTTGTCCAGCGCCATTTTTCGGCAAACACCACAAAACCGTCGCCGGTCCTGTCCACATGCTGCCGGCCAAACTTTTTCGCGGCAAAGGCGGTGAATTTACCTTCCAGTTCACCTGGTGATCCGTCAACGGAAAACTGCTCCTTTTTTTTCAGTTTCTCAAACCTGGCCAGGTTGAAGGTGATTTTTTTCGGAAAAACCATTTTCCACGTTCCGGAAAGGCGATCGATGGAGCAGACCACGATGTTGGCGATCAAAAGGAACAGCAGCAGGTGAAACCACCAGGCGTGGTACATGTCGAATATACCCAGCACTTCGAAAAAGCGGAACAGGAAAGGGCCGAATTTATGAAAATAAATCTCTGGATCGGCTTTCTGGGGGATGACTGTGCCGATAATTGATGTAGCCGCCAGAGACAACAACAGGAAGACGGTAAGCTTCACCGACACAAAAAATTTCCAGACCGGATTCGTGGTTTTCATCGATCTCCTCTTCATCAGAAACAATGATTCATTTTTCCGGGCAGGATACTTGCTGTGAAATTGGGGGGATATCACCATCATCCGTGCCGATAACTGTTTCTAATGTATATTGATAAATTTTCATGCGTATTAATTTGATGCATCCAAGAAGATTTAAATGGAAACTTGTTTTGTATAGGCTTTTATCAGCGCAATAGCATGAAAATTCACCAGAACCTACATATCCGTTGAAAATAGGGATTTGATTGACTTATGTCAATTTAATAACAATCTAAATCCTAACAAAAGAGAGGGATTTATATCGATATTTCAAAATAACGGTTGTCATCCCTAACAACCGTTATTAGTGTTTGCGCATAGATTCTTGAATAGGTTGCCTGAGAGGAAGGCCGCTATCAATATTAATCTTCATAGAAGGAGGCCCCATGTATCTGCCCAAAACGTATGAAACTTTTTCAAAAAACTATCCGGAGATCCTAGCGCACTATGACAAATTGGGAAGTATCTGCAGGGATGCCGGCCCCCTGGAGAGCAAATCCCAGGACCTTGTCAAACTGGGAATCGCCATCGGCGTCAATTCGAGGGGGGCGGTCATGTCGGCCGTACGCAAAGCCCTTGCATCAAAAGCCACGGAGGATGAAATCCGCCATGCGATCCTCCTTTCCATAACCACCACCGGCTTTCCCAATATGATCGCCGCCATGGGTTGGGCACAGGAAGTTTTGGACAAACAATAAAATCGTGTTCCACGATTTTATTATTCGGAGTGGGAAACCATGTTTTGGAGCAAAGAAGCCGAAGACGCTGTTAAGAAAGTGCCTTTTTTCGTCCGGAAAAAAGTGCGCGCCCGCGTGGAAAAAGAGTCTGCCGGAGCGGGCAAAAAAAAGATTTCCCTGGCAGATGTCAAACGGACCCAGGCCCGGTTTCTGGCCAATATGAGCCAGGAGGTAAAGGGGTTTCAGGTGGATACTTGCTTCGCAGGGGGCGGCTGCCCCAACCGGGTCCTGGAATCCGCATCCCTTATGGAACAGATTGAACGGCTTTTCACAGAGGCGGACTTTCTGACCTTCCTTAAAGAACACGTCAAGGGCGACCTGAAATTTCACCACGAATTCAGGGTGACCCTGGCCGAATGCCCCAACGCCTGTTCCCAACCGCAGATCAAGGACATCGGCATCATCGGCGCAGCCACTCCGCTGCTGACCGACGCGGCCTGCTCCAAATGTGAAGAGTGCATCCATGCCTGCCCTGACGACTGCATCGTCCTGCCGCAGTCAACAGAACTGCCGCTGATCGATGAAGCTGCCTGCATGCACTGCGGAAAATGCGCAGCCGTATGTCCGACAGGCACCATTGTTGACAAGCAAAAGGGCTTCAGGGTCCTTTTGGGTGGGAAACTGGGGCGTCATCCCCAGCTCGCCAGGGAACTCCCCGGTATCTTCGACCCGGGCGAGGTGCTTGATGTCGTGGAATACTGTATTAACTTCTATAAGCAGCACAGTAAAAACGGCAAGCGGTTCGCCTACATATTCCAACCCTCTGATTTCGAGGCCCTGGTGGAGAAAATCACTATGGAAAAACAAGATTTTACCATACCCAATATATCCTGCGGCCACTGCGTGGCGGCCATTAAAGACGAATTGAACGAAATGGACGGTGTCAACACCGTATCCGGCGACCCGGAATCAAAGGTCATGCACGTGGAATGGGATGCCCCGGCCACACTGGCCTTGATCAGGGAAAAGCTGCAGGAGATCAACTATCCGGCAGAATAAAATTTCGTGCCGAAATTTTATAAAACGTGACGTTGTCGCTCAAGTGAGGAATAACATTCACATCTGAAACTCGAATGTTTCCTACTTCATGGAAGAGGCTGTATTTAGCTCACAAACGAACCCCATCTTTGTGTCCTTTGTGCCTTTGTGGTTAAGAAACAGTTGCTCACAGCTTTCCGGTCTCCGCTAGCTCCTCCAGCCCCACAGGATCCAGGAGCATGATCTGGCCGCCGGACACCTCGATCAGGCCGCTGTTGCCCATCTTGGAGAGAATCCGGGAGAGCGTTTCCGGGATGGTGCCCAAAAGACTGGCCAGCTGGCCTTTGGAAATGGGCAGGGACACCGTTACGTCAGATGCCTGCTCCTGGGCCAGATAGAGGAGATAGGAGGCCAGTCGTCCCGGAACCTCTTTCAGGGACAGATTTTCCACCTGGAGCGTGAATTGCCGGAGCCGCATGGAGAGCACCGCCAGCATGTTGAGGCACAGGGAGGGATTATTGGCAATAAGTTCCGTAAACGCCGTGCGCGGAAAAAAGAGAAGATGGCTTTTTAAAAGCGTTTGGGCATTGGCCGGAAACTGTTCGCCGGAAAAGACAGGCACCTCACCGAACGGGTTGCCCGGCCCATAGATGTGCAGGATCTGTTCCTTGCCCTCCAGCGAAACCTTGTAGATCTTAACCTTGCCGGCCGCCACCACAAAAAAGCCGTTGCCGTCGTCGCCCTCGGAAAACACGGTCTGCCCCTTGTTGTAGAACTTGTCCTTGGCAATGTGCTTGATCCTTTTCAAATCATCCTCGGGCAGGTTCCGAAAAAGGGGCGTCTGTGAAATTATGTGAAGAATTTTTTCCATAATTTTATCGCTACGCGCTAAAATTGTATGCGGCTTCGCCGCGAATATATTTTTTTAGATTATTTTTACTAAACATATGAATGAGTTGTATTGTTTCACGCTTTATTCTGCACGGTCAAGGATAAAAGTTAATTTATCTTGACCTAAGTCAAGGCCAAACTTCTCAGAACCATATTAAATATGCAGCAACATCAGGCAACACTGTCTGAATTGATGTGATGGATTTTCCAAAGTGTCAGAAAATTTTTCACATTAGAAACAACGATAAACTCGGTATTACATTTGATGAAAGGCATTAGCGTAATATTATTAACCTAAAAAAGAAACTTACTGTTTCTAATGAAGAGGAGGAAACTATGTTTTGTTTTCAATGTGAACAGACGGCAAAAGGCGAAGGATGTACGAAAATAGGTGTTTGCGGTAAGCAGCCCGATACGGCTGCGCTCCAGGACCTTCTGATATATGCGCTCAAGGGTCTTTCCCTTTATGCTGTGGAAGGGCAGAAAGTCGGTGTCAAAGATGCTGACATAGATGAGTTCACCTGTGAGGCTATTTTTTCAACGTTGACCAACGTGAATTTCGATTCCGAACGGTTCGTCAAACTGATCAAGAAAACCGTGGAACTGAGAGAAGGGCTCAAGTCAAAAGTAGCCGCAGCCGGCGGAAAAGTCGATTTTTCCGAAGCAGCCGCCACATACCAGCCGGCCGCAACTCAGGACGAACTTGTCGCCCAGGGGGAAGGCGTGGGCATCAAGTCTGATCCTGATGTCAACCCGGACATTCTTTCATTGAAGGAACTGCTTGTCTACGGGCTTAAAGGGCTGGCAGCCTATGCCGACCACGCACGCATCCTCGGCCAGACAGATGATTCCGTTTACACCTTCATTTACGAAGCCCTGGCGGCAACCCTGAACAAGGATGCCGGCGTGGACGAACTCGTGGGCCTGGCCCTCAAGTGCGGCGAAGTGAACCTCAAAGCCATGGAGCTTCTGGATACCGCCAACACCGGCACCTACGGGCACCCGGTTCCCACCAGCGTACCCCTGGGCGCCAAACAGGGTAAAGCCATCCTGGTGTCAGGACATGACCTCAAGGACCTGGAAGAAGTGCTGAAGCAGAGCCAAGGCAAAGGCATCAACGTTTACACCCACGGTGAGATGCTCCCCTGCCACGGCTACCCGGAACTGAAAAAATATGACCACTTCTATGGCCATTACGGTACTGCCTGGCAGAACCAGGCCAAGGAATTTGCCGCCTTTCCCGGGCCCATCCTCATGACCACCAACTGTATCCAGAAGCCCAAAGAAGAGTACAAGGCCGACATCTACACCACCGGCCTCGTGGGCTGGCCCGGCGTCACCCACCTTGCCAGCAAGGACTTCACGCCCCTTATCGATAAAGCCCTTGCCATGCCGGGATTTACCGAAGATACCCCGGGTAAGTCAGTGATGGTAGGATTCGGCCATAATGCCGTTATGGGCGTGGCCGACAAGGTCATCGATGCGGTCAAGAACAAAGCCATCAGCCATTTCTTCCTGGTTGCCGGCTGCGACGGCGCCAAGCCCGGCCGCAACTACTACACCGAGTTCGTGGAGAAAGTACCCGCGGACAGTGTCGTGCTGACCCTGGCATGCGGGAAATTCCGTTTCTTTGACATGGATCTCGGCGACATCGGCGGCATTCCCAGGCTCCTGGACGTGGGCCAGTGCAATGACGCCTACTCGGCCGTCCAGATCGCCGTAGCCCTGGCCAATGCCTTCGAATGCGGCGTGAATGACCTGCCCCTTTCCATGGTGCTCTCCTGGTACGAGCAAAAGGCATGCGTCATTCTGCTCTCCCTGCTGCACTTAGGGATAAAGGACATCCGCCTTGGGCCGACATTGCCGGCGTTTATTACGCCCAACGTGCTTGACGTGCTGGTACAAAATTTCAATATTATGCCCATCAGCACACCGGATGAGGATCTGAAGGCTATCCTCGGATAATATTTGCTTCGGCAAATATTATACAACGCGACTTCGTCGCTAATAAAACCAAAAGACAGGTCTTCACAGGGATTCTCTCTGTGAAGCCTGTCTAGCTTACAGCGGCCAATATGAACAGTTGGATCAATATTGGCCATTCAGAGGAAAAGCCATGAAATGTCCTGGTCAAGATAGCCGCTACTGGAAACCCGAAGCGATTTTCGAGGAACAGTGCCCCAAGTGCGGCCACAGTGTGGAATTTTTCAAGGATGACCCTGCACGGAAGTGCGGCAAGTGCGGACACCGTTTCATCAACCCCAAGATGGATTTCGGATGCGCCTCCTACTGCGAGTTTGCCGAGCAGTGCATGGGGACCTTGCCGCCCGAACTTTTGGCGGAAAAGGAAGACCTTTTGAAGGACCGCGTGGCCATCGAGATGAAACGCTATTTCAAGGCCGATTTCAAAAGAATCGGGCATGCCACCAAAGTGGCCCGGCATGCCGAGCGCATCGGGAAAATGGAGCGCGGCAACCTGGCCGTGATTCTGTGTGCCGCCTATCTTCACGATATCGGCATTCTTGAGGCCGAGCGCAAACACGACAGCACGGCTGCACGCTTCCAGGAGCAGGAGGGTCCGCCCATTGCCCGTGACATTTTGGAAAAGCTGGGCGCCAAAGAGGCCCTGATCGAAGAGGTCTGCGACATCATCGGGCATCACCACCACCCGCGGGAAGACGACACCATAAGTTTCAAGGTCATGTATGATGCCGACCTGATCGTTAATCTGGAGGAAGCCCACAAGGAAAAGCCAAAAACAAGTGACGAACTCGAGAAGCTAATTGCCAATGCCTTTCTAACCGAAAGCGGGAAGGCAGAGGCTCGCAAGGCTCTTGGCTTATAGAAAACATCAATCTCTCACAGAGCGCACAGAGACGCAGAGAAACACATTATATGGATTTAAATCTCTGTGATCTCCGCGGGCTCAAGCGAAGCGGGCGAGAGAAAAAAGATTTGTAAAATAAGGATAAAATCATGAAAGTGATGCGAAAAATAATCGAAATCGACGAAGAGCGCTGTGACGGCTGCGGGCAGTGCGTGCCAGGGTGTGCCGAAGGCGCCCTTGAAATTATAGACGGCAAAGCCAAAGTAGTGGCTGACGTGTTCTGTGATGGTCTGGGCGCCTGTATCGGCGAATGTCCCAACGACGCCCTTACCCTGATTGAACGCGAGGCTGAAGAGTTCGACGAAGAAGCGGTTGAGGAACATCTGGACAACCTCAAAGCAAAAGATGGTGACCAGAAAATGGCCTGCGGCTGCCCGTCCAGCCAGATCCAATCCTTTATGACAACGGCCTGCGATGATGCCAACCAGCCGGCGGCCATTGCCGGAACCGAATCCGCCCTGGCCCATTGGCCCATCCAGATCAACCTGGTTCCTCCCCATGCACCGTTTTTGAAAAATGCCGACCTTCTTGTGGTGGCGGACTGCGCCCCCCTGGCCTTTCCGAATTTTCACAGCCGGTTTCTAAAGGGCCGGGCCGTGATGATGGGATGCCCCAAGTTTGACGATGCAGAAGCCTATATCGAAAAATTTGCCCAGGTTTTCAGCACCGCCGAGCTAAAAAGCATCACCACCGTGGTCATGGAAGTGCCCTGCTGCTCGGGCCTGCCCTTTATCATCAAAAAAGGGTTAGAGAAGTCAGGAAAAAATATCCCGCTGACGGAAGTGGTTATCAGTACACAGGGCAAGATCCTGGATAAAAAAGCGGCCTGAAAGCTAAAAAGAGGCATCCCCGCTGATAATGGTGGCAGGAGGTGATCTGGTGCATATCGGACGCCAGGGCCTTGACACCCCGGTAGTTTCGAGCGTCGGTGGTCAGGTTGATAA
Source organism: Thermodesulfobacteriota bacterium (assembly GCA_039714495.1). GTDB lineage: Bacteria > Desulfobacterota > Desulfobacteria > Desulfobacterales > B30-G6 > JAJDNW01. The sequence continues at coordinate 823 of JBDLJD010000108.1, read as the reverse complement.
AAAATGATTTGACCATGGTGTCACCCGCCTGGATAGTATATGGTCAGCATCATGATATCAATATGTCTCAGTGGATTTTTAACCGGATTATTGCTTCAAATAGCCATCGGCCCGGTATTCTTTTTTATCCTCAATATTGCCCTGCAGAGAACGCTCATCGACGGGCTGTTCGCCGTTATCGCCGTAACCATTGCAGACTATCTTTTCATCGCCCTTGCCGTATTGGGCGTTGGCAAGCTCCTGGAAAGGCCCAAAATAAAACTCGGTTTGGGTATCACGAGCTCGGTGGTACTGATGCTGTTCGGAATCATCATGATCGTATCAATCAGCCAGGGCAGCCCGGTCAGCAGCCTGGACGATCCTGTTGAGTCAAACTATGCCGCCAGTTTCATATCGACATTTTTATTAACGATTTCCAGCCCGCTCACCATTGTTTTCTGGACAGGCTTGTTTGCCGCAAGAGCCATCGAAAAGGGGTATACCCAAAAACAGCTGTTGTTTTTCGGCATGGGCGCCGGATTGGCCACGTTCGTATTTCTGGGTGCTAGCGTTGCCCTATTGGCCTCCTTAAGCGCTTCCATACCATTGGCGCTTTTGAGGGTATTGAATACAGGTGTGGGGGTGCTGCTGATGGTGTATGGGATAATCCGGCTATACAGAATCATCTTGAATGTCGTCAGAGAATAAGGAGCCGACGCCTTCTTATTGCTTCGGCGATTAAATCCCCAATCCGGATGAACCGGAAATTCTAATATCGAATATCAAAATACTAAACAATTTCAAATGATCCAATACCAAACACATAAACGGTAATAGGGCCAAA
>JBDLJD010000107.1:0-15492 GCA_039714495.1 Thermodesulfobacteriota bacterium | reverse complement strand
ATGCCAACATAAAGCCCCATGATCCTATTGAAGATTTGAACAAAATTTGGGAGCATCCCAACCTTTTGATAGTATGATTAAACATAACATAGTAAAATCACTTTAGAAATTAACCATATCAATTATCGTCCAGTGCCTTTCTACGGCGTTGATTACCATATCGAGTCATGTCCTTGAAGCGTATTGACATCTCCAACGAGGCCTTAAGAATTTCACAAAGAGACCCACTAAAAAAATACCCGCGGTAAAAGATTTGGTGTCGAGAACGACCCTCACTTCTTTCCCCGAACTTTGACAACGGAATTGATCTTCAATTGCTTTCTGATATTTTCGGGGATTACGACCGGCCCTTTCCAAGACATTTTGGTAGTTCCAATTCTTGGCATCACTCTACTCCAATATTCTGTTCGTTTTTACTGGTGAGAATATAACCCGTAAATTTAACGATTGGAAAATGAGATAATAAACGGTAAAAGAAGCATGATGCTCAGCACTGCCTTGAGGTTGTAGAAAGTTTTCAAAGATGATGTCTATTTTGCCATGTTGTTTACCCTTCAGGCTTCGCTCTTCCGTCTTCGTTCGCCGAACTACGCAGAACTACGCCGGACAGGTCGAGCTACGCCCGACAAGTCGGGAAAGTATCAGGCCAATTCAAACTTATAAGGATCGCATACGACAGTCATGAATACATCCATCATTAGCATTTTATGCGGGTTAGGGGGCATGATCGGATGGGGGATCTACGACTTTCTGGGTGGTGTTTATTCCAAGCAGATAGGGCCTTTTAAATCTATCTTCTGGTCGCAGCTGGCAGGTTCCCTATCCATCCTTGCACTTTTGCTCGTATTCACAGCACGTTTCGACATCCCTGTGATGGTGATGTTCCTTATCCCTGTCGCGGCCATCGTTTACTCTACCGGGTATCTTTTTTTCTTCAGAGGGTTTGAAATCGGCAATGTGTCCATTGTTGCCGCCACCATGAACCTGTGGGCCGTGTTCACCATGCTGTTTGCCTTTATCTTCATGGGCCAGCGGCTAACCCCTACGCAGTCCCTGGGCGTGTTCATGATTATCTCCGGCGTTACCCTGGCCGCCCTGAACTGGAATGAAATAAAACAGCACCAATTCAAACTATCCCTCGGCGTGAAGGAAACCGTGATCGGTGCCTTTTTCTTTGGCGTTTTCTGGAATATCAGCGAAATTATCTCTGAAGAAATAGGGTGGCTGCCCACGACACTGTTCGTGAAGATGGGGATTATCGTGTTCCTGCTGCTCTTTTCCTTTTTCATGAAACGGGAGTTGTCCCTGGCGACCGCTTCAGCCAAAACAAAGCTGATGGTCCTGCTGATGGGCTGTATCGAAGCCGCGGCCGTTGCCGGTGTCAATTACGGATTGACCATCGGTGACGCCATTTTAATCACACCCATTGCGTCGGCCCTGTCCATCGTAACCATCACCCTGGCGATCCTGTTTTTGAAAGACAGGGTAACCAAACTCCAGGGAGCAGGCATGCTAACCGCTGTGGCCGGGATCATCGTCACCGGCTTTTAACCTGCCTCTTCCGGTGGTCGGTGGTCAGAGCTACAGAGGACAGAACCACAGAGTCCCAGAGGACGGAGGACAGAGGACAAAGAGTAGCCGGGCAATTCGCCCGGCTACTTTAACCATTCTTAAAATTTTAAACGCTCACTTTAGGTTACGATCTTTCCGCCTTTTCCCACGACTCGATCTTCACACCCTCCTCGACACCTTCCCAGCCGGTAATCATGGCCCTGACATGGGCCGAAAGGGTGTGGCCGGTGGTGGTCATGTAGACATGCACCACAATAAAGGTCAGGATGTTGATGGCGCCGAACATGTGCAGGATTCCGACCCATTTGAGGGACAGGAAGTCGAGCCCCCAGGCCCCCCAGTCGTTATATCCCCAGTAGAGGAACCCGGTGATCATCTGGAACGGCAGAAGAAATGCCGCCAGGGAAAGATATACCAGACGTTGCAGGGGATTGTGCTTGGCCTCCTTGCGCTTGGGAAACGGATGTGATTCACCCTGGAATATTCCCCAGCTGTAATACCGGACCACGGAAAACATTTTTTTGGAAGTAGGGACATACTGCTTCCACTCTCCTGTGGTAAACATCCAGAAAACAAAGAAGGCAAAGGCAATCAGCCAGGTCAGACCCACGGTGTTGTGTACGGTCACGACCGTCTCGAAGCCCAGCCATGTGAACAGGCCGTGAACCTCGAATCCGGTAACCAGCAGAATCATGATGAACACCATCTGCAGCCAGTGCCAGAAGCGCTCATAGCGTGTGTAGAGATAAATATTCGTCAAGTTGCCTTCCATGATTTATGCCCCCCCTTTTCTTCGGCTGCCCTTTTTGGTAAATACCCGTCCCAGGCCATGCAATGTCACACCAGCCACGGCTCCCAGGACCATGAGCCACCCCAAACCGTCGAGCAAGGCCCAGTGGTCACGGCCGGGCATGTAGAATCCGGCCAGGTTGGCCATTCTGCTTTCTCCGCGGATATGGCACTCGGTGCACCCCACCACGTTGTCTTTGGGGGCCACCATGTGGGTTGTGGGATAGACATAAGTGGTTTTCACAAAATCGAACTCACCGGAAAACGGCAGATCCAGTGATTCGGCGCCCAGGGCAAGGGCCTTTTCCCAGTCGAGGTGCTTCCAGTAGCCATTGGGCCCCGACAACAGCGGGGTTAACAGGGTTTTGTTGACTTTGTCGTAGGGCTGGACTCCCTGGTGCACCTTGAAGGGGAAGATACGCGAGTTTTTATCGTTCATGTCACCCAGGGGATAGCTCAGGGCCACCGTACCGGACGGGTCTATGGTGTCTGCGGCAGTGAGCGACTGGATGGAACCGTTGAACCAGAAATATTCCGGCTCCAGGTTTTTCTCCCACTTCATGCTGCCCTTGATGGTGAGATAATCGTGTTTTCCGTATGCCCCTTTGTTTTTATAGGGTTTGCCGTCCTTGGTTTTGCCGGATGTGGACCAGTCCCAGGACATTTTCGTGGGGTTTACCCGCGCAAATGTGGGGATGTGGCAGCTCTGACAGGCAACCTTGTCTGTGTGGTCGTTGGCCTTTGATCCGGGCTGGTGGGGCGTGCTGCTGTGGCAGGACTCACAGGTGATTTTGGATGTAAGGTCATCCTCGATCAGGCTCTTGCGGTGGGTGTAGGCCGGTACCGTGTATATTCTGCCGGAAATATTGTGCAGGCTGGTGGTGTGGCAGCGCACACAATCGAAGTCCTGGCCGTCCAAGCCCATATGCACATCCAGCGCTTTGTTGGGATTGGTCATGGATGAATCGAGGTCACCGTGTTTTACGCCGTCACCGCCGCCGCCATAGAAATGACAGGAACCGCAGTTCTGGCGCGTGGGGCGGGTTACAGCCTGCACGGCTGCCTGAATTTCAGACTGAATTTCATCGGCCAGTTCCTTGAGATCCGGGTCCTCTTTTGAATCCTCCAGGAAAGCATTGTAGTCCTCAAAGGCTTCTTCCCATTTGATCTCCTTCTTTCCATGACACACCAGACAGTTGGTGGCCTCGGCCTTCTTCCCCCAGCCGGGGTGGCAGGAACGGCAACCCTTGTCCTTGTCCTTATTGGCGGAAATGCAGAAGTTGTTCAGGGAATAGGCGGCCTTGCCCATCTGCACCCCCTTTTCATTTTCACCAGCCTTCCAGGTCCAGTGAATGGTTTTATGAAACTGGGTTTCCGCTTCTGAATGGCAGGAAACACAGGCCTTGGTCACCTGGGGTCCAGAGGTAAAGATCTGCTGCAGAACCTCGTGCTTGGAATGGTCGGTCGTTATCCACAGTTCGGCATCCTTGGTGGCCTGCTGGGCCATGGTACGACCTGGGGCCTGCTCAGCTGCAGCAGCTGATGATATCGGCCCAAGAGCGGACCATGCCGCCAAAGCAATAACAAAAGTGGCAGCGACAATTACTTTTGATGATTTCATACAACGTTCCCCTTCATTCATTAGAAACAATTCACACATTGTATTAAGGTCCCAGGAACAATTCAATAGGAAATCAGACTATTGAATCGTTCCTGGGTGAGTGTGAAAATTTATCAGGAAGCGGGCTTTTTGATGGTGTACGCACCATCCTTTTTAATTATGATCTCTGCTTCCAGATAGTAAACCTCTTTCAGCTCCGGTCTGAGATCCTGGAGCATGTAATAGGCCTCTCCACTTCTGGCGCCCGTGGAACAGACAAACACGATGGGTTTGTCGGAAGGCAATGTAGCGACGTTTGCTTCCAGCTCTTCCGTGGGCATGTTGACGGCCGTCTTGAAGTGGCCGGCTGCATATTCATCCGCATCGCGCACATCGATCAGCATGATGCTGTCAGGGCTTTCATTAAGAATTTTTTCAAAAGTAGCAATTTCAATAGAACCTTCTTCGGCACCGGCTTTGACCGGAACCGCCGCCGTGCCGACCCCCATCTCCTTTTTCCAGGCAGGATAGCCTGCAGCAAATACCATTACATCTTTATAACCGAGCGCTACCGCCCTCCGGGCGGAGTTGTGACTCAGCTTTCAGGTGTAGCCTTCACAGTAATAGACCAGGGGAACATCCTTGTCCTGGGGCAAGACACCCTTGAATTCATCGAACTTGCTGTCCGGGATGCTGACGGAGCCGGGAATGTGGCCTTTGTCGAACTTGGCCCGTTTGGGCCGCGTGTCGATGTACATCGCCGGAGCTTCGTCCTCCATCAACTTTTTAACCACAGACAACTCTACGGCATAGTAGTTGCCGGGGGTGCTTTTCCATACGGGGAAACCGTCTTCAAAAACCTTGACGTTGGTGTAGCCGAGTTTTTCCGCCTTCCAGGCGGATTTGTGACTCAGCTTTCAGGTGGGGCCCTGGCAGTAAAAAATCAACAGGGCTTCCTTGTTCTCCGGCAAATTGCCTTTCAGTTCGTCAAACTTGCTGTCCGGCAGGCTGATCGCCGAGGGAATATAGCCCTTGTCGTACTTGGGACGTTTGGGCCGGGAATCGATGACCATGGTGTCGGCCGGTATCGGCACCTTGGCATACTGCTGTACAAATGCCGTGTCCACGATGGTGTGAAACTTCCAGGAAGTGTCTTCTGTCGCTTCAGGCGCTTTGGGTGCAGACGCACAACCAAAACCGACCAGCAGCAGGGCTGCCAGTACAGAAAACACCAATAATTTCGATTTTACTGACATGTAGTCCTCCTTTACTTACATTTTGCAGGCGTGGGTGAATCAGACCCATGCTGGTACAGGTATGTGAAAATGTCCACCAGGTCCTTGTCGCTGACCGCGTCCCACTCTTCCTTGCATCCGAATTCTTCGAATTGCTTGTTGTCGAAAATGGCTTCCCACTCGGCCTGGGTGTGGGCATCCGGATTTATCGTAGGCTTGGCTGATTCCACCTCGCCCCTTTCCATACAAGCCTTGTAGATCTTGCGGTAGGTGTACTTGCCCTTGCGCTTGTTGCCCTGCTCCATAGCCAGGCCGGTGCCCAGAAAGCATACGGAAAGCAGAACAGCCATGATGATCAATACGATTTTGTTTCTCATTTTTCGATTCCTCCTTTATTATATTAATGTTTGAAACGCTCGATCCCAATATTCACACAAAACAGTTATCATCCATTATGTCAGGTAAGTTGATAGCAACCCGTATGCCATACAAACCAATAAAAGAACAACCAACTGTATATGTTGCATTTATTATTTTTCGGCTCTACTCGTCCCCGCCAGACAGTTAACACTTGTTAATTAAGAGGTTAACATGTTTACGTTCTCCATCTCTCAATGCGGACCAATTAAAAAACCACATACCGGCCACACTGCTGCAACAACCGCGTCAATTCCTGCGGGGGAACCAGAAGTATGCGGTCCTTGACCCCTTCCAAAACCCCTTGCGCCATCTGGCGTGCACTTTTTTCACACATGGTGACCCGTGCCCGGCGACTCAAGCGGGTGCACGCATCCGTTATGACGAATTCACAGCCATCTCCCAGCAGATGAATACGGACGGCTTTATCGTGATCAGCGGCCGCCTCCGCCAAATGGGTGATAAAATCGAAGTACCTGTTCGAATTGACAATAATGCCCAGGGTATCCTTTGTGTGCATCACCATCACCACCAGCAGATGACCCGGTCATAGTCAAAGATATCTTCGACCAGCCGGGACCAGTCCACCGCCTGCCCGGTAATCTCATCCCGGTAAAGGCTCACCACGGCCACCTCTTCCTCGAGAGACTGGGCTTCAATCACCCTGGCAACCGTTTCATCCGGCTCGGATTTTAAAATGTGCAATACTTTGGCCATATCGCCGACACCCTCTAAGGAACGAGCCCCTTATCGCTTGGATCAGGTTCTCAACGTTAAGATGTAGGATTGAGTAGCAATGTCCATACCAAAGGAATGCCCTTTACTCATATTGATACGTATCCCGTTACTCTCAGCAGCGCCATATCTTCATATTTCACTGATTATATTTAGTTTTTTTAAATTATGCTGTTGTACAAAAAAAGCCGCCCAAGGTTCGAGCTGCTTTTTAATCCCGGCTTGCAATCTGAAGATGGGTGCATTATGTTTACAAACGTTAACTGTTTTATAGCCTGTTAGTATACGGAGGGCTTGTATGGACATTTCAAAATACTGGAAAACCATCGTGGACACCCTGCAGGACGGCGTCATCGTCGTAGATCCCGGCGGGAAGGTCCTGGCGGTAAACCCGGCGGCCGAACGCCTGACTGGCTACAAGGCTGAAGAGCTGATGGGCCAATCCTGCCGCATGCTGAACTGCAACGGGTGCGAAATATTCGGAAAAGGTATTGCCGAAGAGTGGTGCGAGCTGTTCGTCAAAGGGGGTGTCCGGGCCAAAAAGTGCACGATTTCAAACAGGGACAAACGTTCGGTTAACGTGATCAAAAACGCCACCATCCTTTACGATGAAAACAAGAAAATTATCGGTGCCGTCGAGACACTGACCGACCTGTCCACCCTGGTGTCCCAGCAATTCGAAATATCCCAGCTGCGCCGGAGCCTGCACATGGAAGATGGATTTTACGGTCTGCTCGGCAAGTCGCCCGTCATGCAAAATCTGTTCGAACTGATTGACAACGTCGCCCTTTCAGATGCACCCGTGATGATCGGCGGGGAGAGCGGCACCGGCAAGGAACTGGTGGCCCGCGCCATTCACGAGGCCAGCGATCGAAATGAAAAGCCCTTTATCAAGGTCAACTGTTCTGCGCTGAACGAAAACCTTTTGGAAAGTGAATTGTTCGGGCACGTCAAGGGGGCCTACACCGGTGCGGAAAAAACCAGAATCGGCCGTTTCGAGGCGGCCCACGGCGGCACGATCTTTCTAGATGAAATCGGAGACATTTCGCCCGCCATCCAGGTCAAACTCCTGCGGACCCTGGAGGAAAAAGAGATTGAAAGGGTGGGTGACCACCAGCCCATCAAAGTGGATGTAAGGGTGGTCTCGGCCACCAATAAAAACCTGGAAAATCTGATCCGGCAGGACCGATTCCGGGATGACCTCTATTTCCGCATCAACGTCTTCCCCATCCACTGCCCACCCCTCAAAGACCGGCTTGAAGATATTCCCATCATCGTGCAGAATTTCATCCGCCTGAACAACGAAAAGAGCGGCAAAAAAATTCTGGGGATGACGCCCGAAGCCATCGAAAAATTCACTGCCTACCCATGGCCCGGCAATGTCCGTGAGCTGCGCAATGCCATTGAATACACGTTTGTCCTCTGCTCCAGCGGCGGCATCGGCGTTGGCCACCTGCCCCCCAAAATCGCCGGGGTAAAGAACGAGTGTTTTGAAACCCAATCGACAGAGCATCAGAGGACAGAGGACCAGGAAACAGAACTCCAGAGGACAGAAGACAGATCCACAGAAAAAACAACACCTGCACTGGTGTTGAAAAAAAGAGATGCTGCCAAAAGGTCCGCCCTGATCGAGGCCCTCCGCCAGACCCGCGGCAACCGATCGGAAACAGCCAAACTTCTGGGCGTCAGCCGGGTAACCGTCTGGAAGCAGATCAAACGCTTCAAAATAGATTTATTGACTGACTTAGCCCCGTAACAGATCAGCCCCGATTTATTCAAAATCGGGGCTGATCTGTTACTAAACGCGGCTTCGCCGCTCAATTTATGACATTTTCAGGATATGATGTCTATGCTTTGGCACCATACCCAATGCTCTTGTGAATCTCCTGCCACCGAACAAAGGGCACCGGCGTGAGTTCTGCAAGGTCGCAATACGGAATCCAACCGATCTTCGAGTTAGGCACATAAAAACATTCCTGCCCCTTGAATTGTCCTTCTTTAATGATCCAGCCAGCTTGAATGGCGATCCTTTTACCGGCAAGGCTTTTGGCGTCATTATTGTAATCCATGGCTTCCGACGGATTGAATACGGCCTCAAAATACATGATAAAACTCCTTTGTTGAATTCACTGGTATCTGTTTAATGTAAAAACTCAAAAAATTTAATCAGCCTTTTCATGATGTCAAGAAATAAAATCCCGCCAGTTTTGATAAAACCGGCGGGATTAATTTTTTAGAAATTTTTAAATAGCGACGAAGTCGCGTTGAGTAATAAATTGGCCCCTGATTTGTTCAAATCAGAGGCCAATTTATTACTTGGGGAAAACCGCCCCTTTATCCGCACTGGAGACAAAGCGGGCATAGCGCGCCAGGTAACCGGTTTTTGCTTTCATTTCAAATTCAGGCAGCCGGGAGAGCCTTGCCTGGATCTCCTCCTCCTCCAACCGGACGTTGAGAAATCTTTTGGGAATGTCGATCTCGATGATGTCACCTTCCTCGACAGCGGCAATGGGGCCTTTGGCTGACGCTTCCGGTGATATGTGGCCGATGGCCGACCCCCGCGTGGCTCCCGAAAAACGACCGTCGGTTATCAGGGCCACTTCCTTGTCCATACCCATACCGGCCAGCGCCGATGTGGGTGAAAGCATCTCCTGCATGCCCGGACCGCCCTGGGGACCTTCGTAGCGGATGACAATCACGTCTCCGGCCTGAATTTTACCACCCACAATGGCTTCAAAAGCCTCTTCCTCGGCATGAAACACCCGCGCCGGGCCGGAATGCTGCAGCATCTCCGGGGCTACGGCCGCCTGTTTCACGATGGCCCCCTTGGGCGCCAGGTTGCCCTTCAGTACGGCGAGCGCACCGGTGGGGTGCACGGGGCATTCAATGGGCCGTATGACCGTCTCATCCTGGATGCCCGCTTCCATACGCTTCAGCAGCTCGCCCTGCGGCACCCCCGCAACCGTCATCTCCCCGGCATGCAAAAGACCTTTTTTCTTGAGCTCCGTCATAACGGCCGGTACGCCGCCGGCATAGTAAAAATCGATCACATGATGCGGGCCTGCCGGAGCAATAGTGGTCAGATGAGGTGTTTTTTCCGCGATGCGGCCGAAGTCGTCCAGCCGGATATCCACATCAGCATAATAGGCAATGGCCGGTACGTGCAGGGCGGAATTGGTGGAGCCCCCCAGGGCCATGTCCACGGCAATCGTGTTTTCAAACGCCTTGTGGGTCATGATCTGGCGGGGACGGAGACCCTTTCTGGCCAGATCAACCGCATGATGGCCGGTCTCCTTGGCCAACCACATCCGCTTCGCATACACCGCAGGAGCGCTGCCGTTCATGGGCAGCGCCATGCCCAGGGCCTCGGCTAAATTCCCCATGGTGTTGGCCGTGAACATCCCCGAGCATGATCCGGCACCCGGGCAGGCGTCACACTCGAGCTGGTGCAATTCCTTCTCGTCTATGGTACCACTCTTCAGCCTTCCCACCGCCTCAAACACTTTGTCCAGACCGGCTTCCTTGCCCGCTATCCGGCCAGGCAGCATGGGACCGCCTGAAATAAAGATGGAGGGAATGTCAAGCCTGGCCGCTGCAATCAACATGCCCGGAACGATTTTATCACAGGACGCCATCAGGATGAGGCCATCAAAGGGATGGGCCATGGCCATGATCTCCAGGGAATCGGCGATAAGTTCGCGACTGGGAAGGGAATACTTCATACCGTAGTGGTTCATGGCAATGCCGTCACACACGCCGATGGTGTTAAATACCACCGGCGTCCCCCCGGCCGCATAAACGCCGGCCTTGGCCGCATCCACAAGCTTGTCCAGATGGGTGTGGCCCGGAATGACTTCGTTAAAGGAGTTGGCAATGCCGATGATGGGCTTTTCCAGTTCACGATCCGTAAATCCACCCGCCCGCAGGAGGGATCTGTGGGGCGCTCTTTCCGGCCCCTTGAGCATAAGGTCGCTTCGTTTTTGCATGGTATACTCCCAACCCGGCAGAGCCGGAAAAGAAAAAGATCTCTTATCACGAAATCACGAAAGGACGAAAATACGAAACACACCACATCATTTTCGTGATTTTAAATTTTCGTGATTTCGTGATTATTTTTTCAGTTTCCAGAATTAAAATCCTGCTAAAACATCATGTGATTTCAATACACAGGTACTAAAGTTGATAGCTTCAAATGTATTGACAGTTATGCCGGTTACTAATAAAGCATTGATATATCAATCATCTCGAAACCGGTTGTTTTTTACCGAAAGCAATCGGGTCCGGCTACTTACAGTTTTATAAGAAAGTGATTACATCAACAATCCCAAGATGTCAAAAAAGACTAACATTCCACAATAAGGATAAATATGGACAAACATCTGGTTGCAGTTGGAAAGTATGAGAAACCCTTGGAATCTGTTCAAAACATCGTGCAGATAATTAACGGGCAGAGCATGTTCAAAAAAGGGCTGCGGGTCTGCATCAAGCCCAACATTGTCTTCTGGTCCCGGACGGTTGAATTCCCCAAATACGGCGTCATCACCACCAGCAGCATTGTCAGCGACATGGTCCACGTGCTGAGTGAGCACGGTGTCGACGATATTACCATCGCGGAAGGGTCGGTATCCATGGACCCCAGGGACGCTTCCAAGCAGGCGGCACATGCCTTTGAAAGCCTCGGCTACAACACCCTGGCTAAAAAATACGGCGTCAAAGCCGTGAATGTATTTGACCGGCCCTTTGAAACCGTGGATCTGGGTGACGGTGTGGTGCTCAATTTCAACAGCGATGCTCTCAACTGCGACCTTATCATCGATCTGCCTGTGATGAAGACCCACTCACAAACAGGGGTCAGCCTGGGCATCAAAAACCTCAAGGGGCTCATCGATCTGAAATCGCGCAAGACCTGCCACAGTGCCGACCCTGAAAAGGACCTGCACTTCTGGGTTGCCCGGCTGGCCGACAAGATGCCGCCCATATTCACCCTGATCGACGGCATCTACACCACCGAATACGGTCCCGGGGTGGACGGCCGCAAACACCGCAGCAACATTCTCGCAGCATCCACGGATGTTTTCTCGGTTGACAAGGTCGGCGCCACCCTCCTCGGCCATCTTCCTTCCGATATACCCCATCTGGCTAACTATGCACACAATCATGACCGTCCCATTGACTTGTCGGATGTAAAGGTTGTGGGTGAGCCTGTGGAAGAACTCACCATGCGGCACGAAGCCTTTTTTCCATACAACCAGGACCAATCGCTCCCGCTGGCCTGGGAGAAAAAAGGCTACCAGGGGATTGCCTACCGCAAGTACGATCTTTCCATGTGTACCTATTGCTCGGGGATTACCGGGGTCGTTATGGCGGCTATCCAAGCTGCCTGGAATGGTGAGCCCTGGGATGACGTTGAAGTCCTCACAGGCAAGATGATGCAGGCCAACCCTGAAAAAAAACACACCATCCTTTTGGGGAAATGCATGTACCAGGCCCATAAAAACCATCCCGATATCGAGCGCATGCACGCCATCAAAGGATGCCCCCCGAAAAAGGACCAGATCATCAAGGCCTTCCATGAGGCCGGCGTCATGATCGACCCCAATATCATCGAAAATGCAGAAAGCCTGCAGGGCTTTCTGATGAAATATTACGAGGGCAGACCGGAGTTCGAACCCGGGCACTTCACCATCAAATAAAAGCAATGCGCCAGCCCTCAAGGCCGGCGCATTACTTTTGTGGAGTGGACTTATGACCATCGAAGGCGATTTCAACACCCTGTTCCTAGCGGATATCCTGCAACTGTTGTGCAATCATGGCAAAACCGGTGTGCTCAAAGCCAGCCACGGGGAGCACGAAGTCAAAACCTTCATCAAAAACGGCTGCATCATATGTGTCATGGGCTCCAAGGAAAGCAACCGCCTGGGTAACATTCTGGTCAACAACGGCATTATCACCCAGAAACAGCTTGAATCGAGCCTGGACCTCGCCAGTCGGAAAAAAAAGCCCCTGGGCAAGATCCTGATCCAGGAGAAGCTGATCAACGAGAAGACCCTCAACCGCTTCATCGACAGGCAAGCCGAGGACATTATCCTGGATATGCTGCTGTGGGAAGCCGGCAGCTTCATCTACAATGACTACGACCTGGACATCGAAGACCTGATCATTCCCCGCCTCAACATCATGAAAATCCTCATGCAGGCCACGCGCCGTATCGATGAAATGTCCGTACTCGTAAAGCAGATCTCTGATGATCGCATGCGATTCAAGATTTCAGCGAAAACGGAAGAAAAAGAGGCGCTGAAACTGGATAACATCGAACGCAGAATATTGGAGTTTATCGGCCAGGGAATGACCGTGCGGGAAGTCATCGACGTCAGCGGTGAAAACGAGTTTCACTGCTACAAAGCCTATTACTCCCTGATATCGTCAGGCCTGATAGCGCACAGGAAAGCAGAACCCACCCGCTTTGAAGATGAAGAACAAAAATACTACCCTGTTATTAAATTGTATTCAGATATTTTGAATACGGTTTACGAACAGGCCCGGCCGGCCTTAGGACGGCAGGTCGTCGACGTATTCGAGGCATGCAAGCCGCAGCGCTATCCCTGGGAGGAAGCCCTGTTGGGTAAATTCAACCTCCACAACCCTCTTGCCACCAATGTCCACTATATCACCGAAGCCCTCATGGCAGAGGTGGATCCCGAGCAGCAGCAAGACCTTTTAATCGATACCTTCAACGCTTTCATTGCCAACCTGCTGGAAAAGCTTCCCGGATTTATCGGGAAAAGTGCCACCCAGGAGCTGTTCAGGAAAATAGAGGGGCACCTGGCCAGGCTCTAGTGTCAACTGTCGACCGATTTGACCTTTGATCTACGATGTGACATAATGTTTCTATAATCACACCTGAGCTGCTGACACTTCTTGAATCAGACCAGTTTCTCCAGAAACGCTTCTACGCTTAAATACTGAACCACAAAAACAACTCCTGCTGAATCTGTACCTGATATCGATTGCCTTTGACCATTGGTAACGACCCATCTATTCCAACATTCTAATTAAGAAGGAAAAAGGGGGGAGCCATGAAAAAATACCGCATGAACTACGAGTCCCTGTTGAAGGTAACCAAGGCATTGTCCATGTCCAAAGACCCCAAAGAAATTATCCGGATCACCGTGGACAACATTAAAGAGACCTTGAACATGAAAGGGTGTGCCCTGTATCTGATAAACGAAGATACCGGTGAATTTGAACTGGCTGCAGCCAACGGTCTCAGTGAAGACTACCTGGGCAAAGGCCCTGTAAGTGTATCCCGCCCAGTCGCCAAATCCCTGACCGAAGGGCCCATGGCTATTTACGACACCCAGGACGATCCGAGAGTCCAGTACCCTGAAGCCGCCAAAAAGGAAGGAATCGTATCCATCCTCTCCGTACCTATCTATGTCCGTGGCGACGTGATCGGGGCCATGCGCGTCTATACTTCCGACCACTGGGATTTCACGTTGGAGGACGTCAATTTCGTGCAGGCCCTGGCGGAAATTGCAGGCATGGTGATTGACTTGACCCGCCTTATCCAGGGACAGAACGAGTACATCGATGTCCTGGAAACGCTTAAGGAAGCCAGAGAGATGTAAAAGTAGTCATTTTAATCTGTTCTCAACTAAAAACAGTGTCAAACGCAAACCCACCGCCAATCTGGGGCAATCCGTATCGTGCGCAATCCCTACACTAGACCGGCGTCTTTGCTCTGGGTGTGAGTCTGGATTCTCTATCCAAATGTAATCTCAGTGGCAACACACTCATTCCTTGAAGAGAATCACTTAATACAGCAGAAATGGATTGATTATTCTTCTAACATTATACATATTATCTCTTTATCTGTTTCACGCATTCCGTCACGAGCAAGCCTTCCAATGTTTGCGCCCCAATTCCCTTTTATCCCTTCCACTGCTATACTTGTATTATATTCAATTTGACGCTGCAGTAACTCCTCGACTTCAGAAAGCTCCACGGATCCAGAAAAATCAATAATATCTTTCACGTTCATAATCGAACGATCTGTAAGGCTGGACGTATCCAAATCAACACAGTCCTGGTTCTGATAAACTATTTTTTCATTTTTTGTAATTAATACTATATTGGTATGGAAATGGGAAAGGCGCACAGAGGCTTCTGATTCGCCTTCATAAATAGTAATAATCAGTCAGCCCCCACCGCACCCTCGATCACCGCAACCAGATCCATGAAATTGAAGCCCATCTCTGATGCATGGTCTATGGTTTCACCTTCGCTGTAGGCCTGTCCGAAATAGTAGTTCGGCTGTATGCCCTCTTTTCTGCAATACTGCTGCAGGGAGGGTTTGGGCATGCTGGCAATTAAAAAAGCCCCAATTTCAGTCCCCCACTTGAAGTGCGGTCCATCCCCGCCGCTGTCGCCCATGATAACGATGCGCTTCAACGGCACCCCCATCTTGTGCGCAGTTTTTTCCGTGTGCCTCCCTTTGTCCGTGGTTTCAAATAGAGGGTACACCTGCTCCGGATCGGATGCCTCTTTGGGGAAATGCGGTTCCGGGTACGCCGAAATGGCAGGAAGGCACGGAAGCAGGTTCTTGAAAAAGGCACGCTGGAAATAACCCACTGCACCGGTGGTGTTGATCATAAACAGGATCTTTTGGGAACGGCACCACTTCATCAGGTCGGCTACACCGGTGTACATTTTGAAGGACGCATCCAGATAGGCGTCCATCTGCTCCACACTGACAGGTTCGGGCAAAAGGGCGATCACCTTTTTCATCGCACCCTTGAGGGTGATGTGGTTGCCGGTGTAAAGCTTGAATATGTCAACCAGGGCAGGCTTAAGTTCCGGAAACGTAAACGCAATATAGTCAAACGGCCCGCAGGGAGCCAGACACTCGTTCCAATCGGAGGAAACAATTGCTCGGTACTGCTGTCTCATCATTCCTCCATAGGTTGAATTACGGCAAGAATTGTTTCTCTGTGGCTCTGTGTGCTCTGCGAGATATATTGATTTTTCTAATGGCCCTTGAAATCAGGTTTCCTCTTCTCCAGAAAGGCTGCCTGTCCTTCTTTGATATCCTGGCTGGCCAGGCCTTTCTCAATCAATTGCCGCGCCTCTTCGAGGGCGGCTGAA
>JBDLJD010000106.1:0-15594 GCA_039714495.1 Thermodesulfobacteriota bacterium | reverse complement strand
TCTGAGCCGGATTTGGTGTTCCTTGACCTGCAGCTACCCGATATACACGGCATGGAAGTTCTGCAGAAAATCAGGCAAACGCTCAGATCCGCTCTAACCGTCATCATAACTGCCCACGGCGATATGGAGTCCGCGATTCAGGCATTAAAAGGAGGCGCCTTCGATTATCTCAACAAACCGTTTGAACTGGACGAAATCGGCATCATTATCGAGCGGGCGCTGAGCGAAAATAAGCTGGTGAGGGAAATCGAACACCATCGACAGAGAGCGGCCAGCAATACACATCTGGATGATTTTATCGGGTCGAGTACACCGGTAATAAAGCTACATCAAACAGTTACTATGCTCACCAGTGTCGATAATACAACCATACTGTTGAACGGAGACAGCGGCACCGGCAAAAATTTGATCGCCAAGGCGATCCACAATTTGAGCGCCAGGTCGGACCGACAGTTCATCATCGTTAATTGTGCGGCCATACCTGAAAACCTGCTGGAGAGTGAACTGTTCGGCTATGAAAAGGGTGCCTTTACCGACGCAAAAAAGCGCAAGATCGGGCTGGTCGAGTTGGCCGATGGCGGCACCCTGTTTCTGGACGAAGTCGGCGATTTGCCTTTGCCGATGCAAGTCAAATTGCTGCACTTTTTAGAGTCGAGATCATTCCGGAGGGTTGGGGGAACCATGGAAGTGGAAGTAGATGCGCTGATCATTTCAGCCACCAATCTCGATTTGGAAGAAGCCATAAAACAGAAAAAATTCCGGCAAGATCTCTACTACCGTCTCAATGTCGTACCCATTAAAATTCCTTTGTTGAGAGAGCGTGGGGAGGATATATTGATTTTGGCGGCTCATTATCTGAAGTGGTTCGCCCGCAAATTTCGCAAACCGCTCATCGAGATAGGAGATGACGCGCGTGAGGCATTTTTGTTGTACCGTTGGCCGGGCAATGTGCGGGAACTGAAAAACCTTATCGAACGCTTTGTGGTTTTATCCACCGACCCGGTCATCACCTATGACGACCTGCCGACCGTGATGCAGGAATGTCTGCTCCACAAAGGAACTACCGATACATCCAGCCGAACTTCAGCAGTATGTTTTGAGGAGAAACTGGCAACTTTTGAGCGTGGGTTGATCTCCGATGCCCTTAAAAAATCCGGTGGCATCAAAACTGCCGCAGCCGCCAATTTGGGAATCAGCCGTTATTCCCTGTTGCGAAAAATGAAACGTCTGTTCAGCAACTAACCAGAATTTCAAAGTTATCCGCACGACGCAGCCCTCACACGTCTTTTTCTATCGTAATAGTTTTATGGCACCCCTCTCCGGCAAAGCAAGAAACCTTGTCGAACCGGGCCCCCCTATGGCACCGCAGCGTATTTACGGCCTTTCGTAAACAGTTGGACGGTGAAGACAACAAGGGTGTGCTGATTCCAAACACGCTATGTGCGGTTACCGCACATAGCGTGTTTGTCATGCTACTGAACTTTTAAGGGGACAAAGCCACTTTATGGCGAGGGCGCCCGTCGAGAGG
This sequence comes from Thermodesulfobacteriota bacterium, assembly GCA_039714495.1. Lineage (GTDB taxonomy): Bacteria > Desulfobacterota > Desulfobacteria > Desulfobacterales > B30-G6 > JAJDNW01. The sequence continues at coordinate 14,066 of JBDLJD010000106.1, read as the reverse complement.
CGGTTATAAATAATATCATTCCAGTGGCATGCTTGTTGCGTTATAATGTATGTCATCAATCGTGCCGCGTCATGGGGACCATGGCACCACTTATCGTGATGAGCCATAACCAACGATCAAAGGAGGAGAGGATGAAGAAATTTGCACTGATAGGAATCGTAACATTGATTGGCATGACCATGCTTTGCGGCCCTGTTCTGGCGGGACCCACCATGGATAAAATCGAGAAGACCGGCATCCTGAAGATGGGGTTCCGGGAAGGCTCGATTCCGTTTGCTTTCGTTGACCCAAAAGTCGGCAAACATGTCGGCTTTTCAGTAGACATGGCTGGACTGCTGGCCGAAAATCTTGGTAAGCGATTCGGCAAGAAAATCACCATCAAACCCTTTACAGTAACTCCCAAAACCCGAATTCCGATGGTAGTGAACGGTACCGTTGATACGGAGATGGGATCTACCACTTACACCCAGAAACGTGAAAAGGTGGCCGACTTCAGCCTGGTTTTCTTCTTTTCTGAAACCACTTTCCTGGTCGCCAAAGACGCCGGCATTAAGACCCTATCCGATCTAAGCGGCAAACGTATTGGTGGCGCCCGGGCCACCACCAACCTGATGGCCGTGCAAGATCTTGCCAAGGAGGGAAAATTCAATCCTTCCGGCATCGTGGTGGTCGAAACGCATCCCCAGGGTATGCTGGCCCTCAAAAGTGGAAAAATTGACGCATATACAACCGACCGAAGCTTGCTCGAGGGATTGAAAATGAAGGACAGCGATCCGGACAAATGGATGACCGTTGACTTCGCGATTGCCTATGAGCCTTATGCATATATCGTCCGCGAGAATGATTCCGATTTTCGTGACTTCGTCAACGACACGATTCTGTGGTCCATCAAGACCGGCAAATTTTATGAGATCTATGAGAAGTGGATGGGGCCCGAAGGTCTGGTGCCGCTGAAAATGTCACCGGCCTACAAAGACTATCTGCAGATGATCGTCTATCCTATCAAAGACGACTGGTGGAAAAAATAGCAATCACTGCGTCAGCGACTTTTGAAGCCGGCAGTGTTCCTGCCGGCTTTATACTGGTATCTAATTTGGTGTCTATCCTCGGACTGAGAAATCGGACGGACACGAACGAAGGGGAAATTAATGAATTTTGCCTATCAATTCGACTGGTCCGTACTGTGGCGGGATCCCTATGGGCTAATGCTGATAAAGGGATTGGGCATGACCATTTTTCTTGGGAGCAGCGCATGGATCATCGCCATGGCTGTGGGTATCACCGTTGGCACCCTTCGCATTACCAAGTACCGCCTTCTGCGCATGATCGGCACCGCATACGTAGAAGTATTCCGCAATATTCCGCTCCTGGTTCAAATGTTCTTCTGGTTCTACGCCGGTCCGATGCTGTTCGGCGAGGTCCTTTCGCGTCAGATTAACCGCCTTGACGGGTTGGCCATTTACGTGTCCATCTTGGGCCTGGGACTTTACACGGCCTCCCGCATCGCAGAGCACCTGCGCGCAGGATTTGCCTCGATCGGCAAAGACCAGTACCAGGCGGTGCTGTCTACCGGCATGAGCCAGGTCCAGATGTACCGATATGTCATTATCCCCTATGCTCTGCGGCTGACCATACCGCCCTTGACCACTGAGTTTCTGACGGTATTTAAAAATACCTCCATCGTCATGACCATCGGCGTGGCGGAACTCACCTTTCAGAGTTACCAGATTGACGCTGAAACGTTCCACGGACTCGAAGCCACCACCGGCGCCATGTTCATCTATCTCCTGCTAGGGATGAGTGTGGTAAAGTTCATGGATCTGGTGGAAAAGAAGTATAAAATCCAGGGATTGATGGGAAGATAGAATATGTTTGATGTCATCAGCAGAAATTTCGTGTTTCTCATGGGCGGCCTTCTGACCACTTTTCAGCTTGCCTTTTTCGCACTTGTCGGCGGTATAGGGCTGGGAATGCTCGTAGGACTGGCCCGGCTCTCCAAAAATCCCTGGATCTACTACCCTATCACCGGCTACGTTAATTTTCTGCGTAATATACCCTTGATCCTTGTCATTTTCTGGTTCTATTTCGTCATGCCGATCATTATCGGGGAAGCCATGGCACCATTTCCAGCGGCGGTAATCGCCTTTATTTTCTTTGAAGCGACCTATTTCGGAGAAATATTCAGGGCCGGTTACCAGACGATCAGCAAGGATTTGATTGCCGCATCCTATTCCACCGGTATGACCTATTCTCAGACGGCGCGGCACATCCTTATCCCCATCGCCTTAAAACGGATGACCCCCAGTTTGATCACTCAGTCCATTGTGACGTTTCAGGATACCAGCCTGGCTTTTGTCATCGGGCTCACCGAACTGGTGCGCCGGTCCTCTATCGTGGATAATATGGAAGTCCGCTCTATCGAGCTTTATGGCTTTGCGGCCTTTATCTATTTCATTGTCTGTTACACGGGTTCCCAGATCAGCCTTTATTACGAAAACAAAGCCAGAAAGGTAAACCTTATATGATTGAGATAAACAAAATAAACAAATGGTATGATGACTTCCACGTTTTGACCGATGTGGATGAAGTCATCGAAAAAGGGCAGGCGGTTGTCATCTGCGGACCGAGCGGTTCCGGAAAGAGCACGCTCCTGCGCTGTGTTAACGGGCTGGAACCCTTCCAGAAAGGTGAAATACGCGTGGACGGCATATCCGTGGGCGATCCCAAAACCAATCTTTATAAGTTGAGGAAAAAAATTGGCATGGTCTTTCAGCGGTTCGAACTCTACCCGCACATGACGGCCATGGAAAATATTGTCCTGGCTCCCAAAAAAGTTCGCAAATGGTCAAAAGAGAAGGCGCAGACCAAAGCCATGGAGCTTCTGAAACGGGTCGGCATGGAAGACAAGGCGGATGCCTATCCCGCCAATCTGTCCGGCGGGCAGCAGCAGCGGATTGCCATCGCCCGCTCTCTGGCAATGGAACCCGACTACATGATGTTTGACGAGCCCACCAGCGCTCTGGATCCGGAGATGATCAAAGAGGTCCTGGACGTCATGGTCGAGCTGGCCAAGGCCGGCATGACCATGCTCTGCGTCACCCATGAGATGGGGTTTGCCAAGGAAGTTGCCGACGAGATCATTTTCATGGATGAGGGCAAGATCGTTGAGCGGGGAACTTATGACGAATTTTTCAACAACCCCCAAACCGATCGCGCCAAGCTTTTCCTGAGTCAGATTCTTGACTAGGTGTTAGGAGATACAGAGATTGAAGGAAGAATCAGTGATCGGCATATTGGGCGGCATGGGACCCGAGGCCACATACGACTGTTTCGGCAAGCTGATTAAGAACACACCGGCCGGCTGCGACCAGGAGCATCTTGGGATTGTCATCGTCAACAACCCCAAAGTACCGGACAGAACCCGGGCAATTCTGGAAAACGGTCCATCACCGCTTCCGGCCTTGCATCAGGGCATCGACTCCCTTAAACGTGCCGGTGCTGATTTTGTGATCATCCCCTGTGTGACGGCTCACTATTTTCTTGAAGAGCTGTTAGCGCAATGTGACCTGCCGGTGCTGTCGATCTTGGATGCTGTGGCTGACCACATCCGCAGGTCCCACCCAAAGATGAAGACGATCGGTCTCCTGAGCACCAGCGGCACCGTTCAAAGCAAAATTTTTCAGAAACGGCTGGCGGCTGAAGGAATTGACACACTGGTCTGCAGTGATCCCTGGCAGCAACAAGTAATGGAAGCGATTTACGATATCAAAAATGAAAATGTGCCCCGAAGCCAGGCGGATATAATCGATAGCCTGGCAGATGCGGCCGCCCACTTGATCCGCAGGGGCGCCCAGGGCATCATCGCCGGCTGTACCGAGATCCCGTTGGCACTGACACCGAAGGATGTAGCGACTCCCTATTTCGACAGCCTCCTGATATTGGCCAGAGCGGCCATTCGTCGTGCTGGTCGGGAACCCGTTTGACCATATGATGCAGCATCTTGGTATCCGTTAGTCAAATAATTTTATCAGCATCAGGATACTGAAACCTCTCCCGGATTACAGGATTTGTGAAGGGGCAGGAATCATTGTTTAACCGAAAGGAACATCAAAATGAATTTAGCTAAATTTCCCCGCCGCCGGTATATTGTGACCCGAAGCCCCATTGAGAAGTTATCCCGCTTGTCGAATCGCCTCGGAGGACCCACCCTGTACATGAAGCGCGATGACCTCCTGGGCCCGGCTGGAGGCGGCAACAAGACACGCAAGTTGGAATTTGTGGTGGCCGACGCGTTGGAAAAGCGAGCCGACACCCTGATTACCTGCGGCGCCGTCCAGTCCAATCATTGCCGATTGACGCTGGCTGCCGCGGTACAGGAGGGCATGAAATGCCATCTGGTTCTGGAAGAGCGCGTGAAAGGCAGCTATAATCCCCGCGCTGCCGGCAACAACCTGCTCTTTCACCTTATGGGCGTTGCCTCCATCACCGTGGTGGAAGGCGGTTCGGACATGATGACTGCCATGCAGGGAGTCGCCGATCGTGTGACCGCTCAGGGCGGAAGTCCTTACATTATCCCCGGTGGAGCCTCCGACGAAATCGGAGCCCTCGGGTATGTCTCCTGTGCGGAAGAGATTCTCATCCAGACTTTTGATGAGGAAATTCCCATCGATCGGGTTGTCTGCGCCAGCGGCAGCACCGGCACGCATGCTGGGCTGCTGACAGGATTGTACGGCAATAACAGCCAGATTCCGGTGATCGGGATCAATGTCAGTCGCACCAAGGAGGCACAGGAAAAACTAGTCTATGAACTGGTAGAGAAAGTGGCCGCCAAAGTCGGCATCGAAAGCCCCATTCCCAAAGAGGCGGTGGTATGCTTCGGTGACTACGTGGGACCCGGCTATTCGTTGCCCACCGACAGCATGATCGAAGCCGTGCGGATGTTGGCTGAAACTGAAGCGATTCTGATGGATCCTGTATACACCGGCAAGGCCATTGCCGGCTTGATCGACCTGGTGAGAAAAGGCTTTTTCGACCCTGATGAAAAGATTCTCTTTGTCCACACCGGAGGGTCGCCGGCGTTGCATGTCTATGCAGATAACTTTTTAGGCTGATATACACATACAGGCGTCAATGGTACAGATGGCTTTTCTTAACTGTGCACATCCATAAATGGCTATTTATGGACGGACACTAGCTTATAAAAACATCGCTTTGCTGATTTAGAAGAAAATGTGCAAAACACGAACAACAAATTAAGGTTCAGCCTAACCTCCGGGTTTACAAAGGGATGGAGTGGATTTATATGGATGCTGAGGATCCTTGTGCCCATTTCACTTTTGACGTCTCTGCTTGCTTGGTTCGGCTGGTTAAACAAGTTAGATTTTATACTGGAACCTGTCCTGCGAGTGATCGGCTTGCCTCCCTTGGCCGCACTTCCCCTTATTGCGGGATTGCTGACTGGACCATACGGCGCAATAGCGGCCATGGCCCCCCTCCCGTTGACGGTAGACCAGATGACCCTTCTTGCGATTTTCCTGCTCATATCGCACAACCTTATTCAGGAAGGCGTTATTCAGAGTAAATCCGGACTCACTTTTTTAAAGGCGACACTCTTTCGACTGATCGCCTCAATTACTACGGTGATGGTTGTTTCCCGGTTCATGGGTAATGAAACCGCAATGAGTGCTCTGACGGATGTCCCGGTCATAATCCGAGTGCCATTTTTCTCGATGCTCAAGACATGGATAGTTGCGACCCTGGTTCTTTCCGGTAAAATATTGGTCATCATCATAACGCTCATGATCATTCTGGAAATCATGAAAAGTTACAACTTGATCGATCGTATCGTTCGCTTGATGGTACCTGTCTTAAAGGTACTCGGTCTTGGCAAACAGACCGGCTTTCTGTGGCTCACTGCAGCCACATTCGGATTGACATATGGCGCTGCGGTCATCGTTCAGGAAGCAAAAGAGGGCTACCTCTCAGTAGACGAACTTGAACACCTGCAGCTTTCCATCGGCATTAACCATTCCATGATCGAAGATCCCGCTCTTTTTCTATCCCTGGGCCTAAACCTTTTCTGGTTATGTGTGCCGAGAATCGCCGCTGCCATCATTGCCGTTCAACTTCTCATAATGATTAAACGGTTGATATCCCTATCAGGTTTTACGAAGTTTTCGATATGGCGCAAAAGATGAACGAAATATTCAAATGAGGTTCGTAACCTTTTGCTTTTCAAGAAGGACGATTCAAACAAGAAATCATCAGTTCGCTTGAACAGTAGGAGATGAAGAAATAGGTCAAGGTCCGGCCTTTTTGGTATGATTTTCCAGCCAGTCTATATAGTGGCCGGGGAATAATCTCTTTGATGTCTGAAGATTACTAATGTAAATGGCAATCGGGCAATTGATGGTCGATATGAAGATTTGATCAATTTCAGAGAGTTGTTGTTGGTTGAGATAATATGGATGAGCTTTTAGCCGATGAAAACCGGCTGGAAAATACCAAGCCTTCACAGGGATAGTAGGAATGCTTGAGTTAGACTCCTTCATGGAGTCTTATAACTCGGTTGGGAGCATGTGAGTATTTATTAGATGCCCGCAGTTTTATTTTATCTGCCGGCAGTGCGTCTCCCTAGTGAAGAGAAGCAGTATCAGTGACAACCCCGCCCAAATAAACATGAGTGAAAACCCTGATTGGAACGCGTCTACCCCATAAACCCTGACACCGTCCCGGAGCAGCCCATCCCATTTGGCATCCAGGACCCATCCGACACCCGGCTGGAGCAGCATAGGGCCGACCATGACGCCGGTGTTGATCACCCCGGCAATGGTTCCGGCCAGGGGACGCGGTACAGACTCCTGGGCAAAGACAAAACTGACCACCATCACGCCTGAACTAAGACCGGTAATGATCATTAACCCCAAAAGACTGTAAACAGAAATGCCCCGGAGATACGTTATGGCAATCCAACCGATCAGTGCAGTAGCCGCGCCACAGATATAAAGTGGTTTACGTCTGCCGATGCGGTCTGAAAACCATCCGGAGACAGGACCGCTGATAGCCATGGCGACCATAAGGGTGGAGGTCAAAGCTGAGGCTTGGGTGGTGGTGAGCCCGTGGTGTGTGGATAGAAACGGCACCCCCCAAAGCCCGCTGAAAGTAAGCACACTGCCCACGATCCCACCGGGAACTATGAAAAGGAGAATGGTGTTACGGTAGCGGAACACCTCCAGGACACCTTTGAAAATGCTTTTCAAGGATTGTTCCTGGCCCCTTTCGCGGGGCGCTACATAGTCCTTAAATCCCCTTTCGTGCGGGTAGTCCCAGACAAAAAACCACATAAGGGCGGCCACGGCAAACATGAGAACCGCCGACCCCATGATAACGTTGCGCCAGTCAAAAATTCCCACCAGCAGGCGCAAGGGCGGGCCTGCTGATACAGCGCCCATTATCCCTATGAAAAGCGCTACGCCGGACATCATGGTATAGTACCGGGCCGGAAACCAGCTGCTGGCAAGTTTCAGAATCGCCACCCAGGCAACTGCCACGGAAGCACCGATAAGCAGCCTTCCAAAACCAGCCAAAAGTAAACTGGGCGCTAAGGCAAATATGGCGGTTCCAACACCTGCTACCAGGGATCCAAATGTCAACAGGCGCCGGGGTCCCAGTGTGTCGGCCATGATTCCCGTAGGAATCTGCATGGCCACATAGCTGTAGAAATAGAATGCGGACAGGTTTCCCAGTGCTGCTGCACTGATATTGAAATCCTGCATAAGTTCAACGGTCATAACCGCCGGCGCTACCCTGTGAAAAAAGCCCATCAGGTAGAGCAATGCGCCCAGGCTCCAGATGAACCAGGCCAGGACAAGGGGCGGTGTATTATACGAACTGTTTTCCATCGATAAAAAGACCTTTTATCCTATTAAGACTGTTCGGGATATCCTCGGGCGGGCCCTCGATGGCCACGAAGGTTGCCGCGGCCCCGCCTGCTAAAAGACCGGTGTTGCCCAATCCAAGGAGCTGGGCATTGATCCAGGTTGCGCTTTTCATTGCCTCTGAAATGCTGTAGCCCGCCTGAATCAGAAGACCGATCTCCTCTTTCAGCGACTTCCCGTGATCAACGCCGGGACTGCCGGCATCGGTGCCTGCTGCCACGGGAACCCCCAGTTGCCTGGCCATGGCCATCTGCTCCAGCTGGTGTTCCAGGTTTCTGCGTGCCCCTTCGACCGGGTGCAGGGTATCTTTGCTGGCTGTTGGCAAAGCTTTCCGTAGGGTAGTCTTTTCCATGTAGGCGATATAAGCCTGCATGGTAGCGGCGGTGGGAACCCAGATGGTCTGCCTATCCGCCATACGGGAGAGATTGTCCCTGCCCATGAAAAATCCGTGCTCGATGGAATCGCAGCCTGCTTTGACTGCCAACTCCACAGGAAGCCTGCCATTGGCGTGCACCATGGTTTTCAGGCCCATCTCTTTTGCGGTGGTGACAGCCGCAGTCATTTCCTCCAAGAAAAATTGCGGCAGAGTCTCCTTGCCGAACTGCACCAGGCTGTTCAGCCCGGAGTTGACGATTTTTACATGATCCACCTTTTCCTGGCTGCTCTTGATGGCTGATGCCAGGGTATTGCCGCTTCCAGGATCCCGACCGATAAGCGTGCCGTAGCGGCCTGCCCTGCGCCAGGCCCGACCGGTAGTAAAAACCTTTACGGGGTTGACGTGGGGGTCTAAATGGTCGGTTTTATAGGTAAGGGCATGCCCATGGCGGTCCCCGCCATCCCTTATGGCGACAATACCGTGGTCCAGGCTGGCTTTCAGGCGGCGGAAGATGTCGCCTCTTACCGACTCGAACCTAGCATCAAGCTGTGTTTCCCGGACAGCGGGGTCATAGGTGCCGGACATAAACAGATGAACATGCGCATCGATCAACCCGGGCAGAAGCGTGCAGCCCGAAAGATCCAACATATTGCCGTCCCCCTTTTCAGGGGCAGCCTTCTCCAGACTGCGGACCCTACCCTTCTCAACGGTCAACAGCATGTTTTTTTCCGGGGGACGGCCGCTGCCGTCTATTACCCAGCCGGCTAAATATTTCTCTTTGGACATAACCATGATTTTCTTTGACACGGATTTCACAGATTCTATGGATTTAATTAAAGTATTCCCAATATCTGGCACCCTGCTTTTCTGGGTGTTCGATTCTGAGGGCAATTGATGAAAAGCATCCAGCTCCAGCAGGGATAAATCCCTGCGCTACATGGTTGACTCGAGGAATGGGCATGTAGGCCAGGGCTTCAGCCCTGCTTCGTCTTCTGACCTCTGGCAGTCTGGTCTCTGACACTTTGGTCTCTGTGGCTCTGTCCTCCGACACTCTGACCTCTAGCCCGCTGTCTCCCTACTACCTACTCCTTACAGCTTACTCCGGGGTTTCCGAATTCCGAATTCCACATTCGAAGCTGGATGTTGGACGTTCGATGTTCGATGTTCATTTTTTACTTACCCTTGACCCCTCGAAACCTTGACTCCTTTTTCCTCCAACTTGTATGCAGATTAGCTATATGCCCAAAAGTTCCCGGCGCAGCATCTCCAGCGCCATCATGGCAAATATACTCTTATTCATGGAACGTTTGCCAAAAGGAAAGAAAAACTGTTTCCCCAGCGCCTTGTCAGGCGTGGCCAGACCGATGCACACCGTACCCACGGGCTTCTCCTCGGTTCCCCCGCCAGGGCCGGCAACACCGGTAGTCGAGATGCCGTAGGTTGCCCGGGCAACCCGGCGCACGCCTGCAGCCATCTCTTGAGCGGTCTCTTCTGACACCGCCCCGTGCTCATCGAGTGTTTGCGACGGTACACCCAGAATGTCGACCTTGGCAGCGTTGGCGTAGCTCACCCCTGAAAACAGGAAATAGTCGGAACTGCCCGGGACATCGGTAAGCCAATTGGCGATCCGCCCGCCGGTGCAGCTTTCAGCCACGGCCAGGGTCGCTCCTCGCTCCTGCAGCAGCCGTCCCACCACCCTGGGCAAGGTTTCCCCTTCAGTCGAAAGCACATATTTCCCCACACGGTCCGTCACCCATGTTGTGGCCGCATCCAGGGTCTCCTGCATCTTGTGAAAGTCTTTGCCATTGAGGTATAATTTCACGTGAATCTCTGGAAACTTGGCCCGCAGGCCCAGTATGAGGTCGGGAAATCGTTCGGCGACCCCGGCCACCTTTTCACCCACTGCTGATTCCGTCAGCCCAAAGGTCGATATGTTCCTCACCAGGCAATTGGTTCGCTCAGGCCCGATGAGTTTTTCGATGTCTGGAAGTACATCCGCGGCCAGCATCCTCACCATCTCCGGCGGTACGCCGGGCAGAAAGAAAAAAGTGCATCGCTCTATTTTAAGGCTGAACCCGGGGGCGGTGCCCACTGGATTGTAAAAGGTCTTGGATCCTCCCGGCGCCAGGGCCTGCTTCCGGTTGGAAGCGGTCATTTCCCGGTTGCGCTCTTTAAAAAACGCCGTGATCATGGACAGGGCCTTTTCATCTTCGACAAGGTCCACCCCGGCCGCAGCTGCAGCTGCCTCGGCCGTGATGTCGTCGGTGGTGGGTCCCAGCCCGCCTGTCACTACGCAAACATCGGCCCTGCCGCTTGTTTCCCTGATAATCGCTTCCAGTACATTTGGGTCGTCGCCGGCACAGTTGTGACGCGTAACGGCAATGCCGGTCTCTTCCAGTTTTTCCGCGATATACGCCGAGTTGGTGTCCACCAGGGCGCCGGATCGGATCTCGTCGCCCGTGGCCAGTATTTCTGCCTTCATTTTCTCCCCTTTCCAGCCCTTATCAACCCTTAACCGCAATGGCACCCCGGTGAAACAGGAACAAGAACGGGTTTCACAGGGTAAACAAAGAACACAAAAATCGCTTCTTTAAAAGCAAAAGCGAGCTTTTGAAATTTTAAGAGCATTATCTCTGCTTTGCCATGTTGTTTATACAACCTCAGTGTGTGGCTTCGCCTCATACCACACGCTGTGATCAATTAAAACAAAAGCCCGCCAAAAGACTTGACACATAATCAGTGTTCACTTATATTGTGTATATGTACATCGGAGGTACAATATGCCTAATATTACTATTTCACTGAATGAAGATTTACTCAAATCCGGAAGACGCTATGCTGAAAAACATCAAACTTCCCTGAATGCACTTATTCGCAGGTTGTTGGATCAAACCGTAAACATTGAATCCACCGCCTGGCTCGAAGAGTGCTTCAACCTCATGGACCGGGCAGGGGGTGATTCCAAAGGGCGACCGTGGAAACGCGAGGATTTGTATAATGAGTAAAATATTTATTGATACCAATATATTGATCTACAGCATGGATCAGCATAATCCTGAAAAACGGAAAAAGTGTCGAAACAAATTGATAACATTGAATAAAGATGCCAAAGGTGTCATCTCCACTCAGGTGATGCAAGAGTTTTATGTAGCCGCCACACGAAAATTAGGTGCTGACCCGTTGGTTGTGAAAGACATTATTAATTCATTTGAAAAATTTGAAACGGTCCTCATTCAACCCGAACTTATCAAGGAAGCCATTGATTGCAGCATCCTTAACAGGATATCCTTCGGGGATGCCCTGATCGTTGTGGCGGCAGAAAGTGCGCATTGCGAAAAATTGTGGACTGAAGATTTAAATCAGGGCCAGGTGATCAGGGGTGTTCGCATTGAAAATCCTGTGCAGTGAAAAAAACAATGGAGTGTTGGAGTAGTGGCGTAATGGGGGAAGAAAAGATGATTGGATCTGCCTCTTCAGGACATTACACATTGGGCATTGGCAAAACGTATACCACCAAACCCAATATTCCAACACTCCATTACTCCAACGCTCCAGAATATTGATTCGTGGCCAAGCCTAATTTAGCTGACATGGCCCGTAAGACCAGTTTTGCTTGCTGGGAATAAGTCAACTAACATGACCCTCAACGGCATCGTCAGCCACATCTCCAAAACCGATCGGGGATACCTGTGCGGCATCCGCTTTGTTTTCAGCGGCTCCGAGGATTTCGTATTTGTGGAAGGCCTGGCGCGAAAATACCGGGAGGACGTTCAGCCGCCTGTTTTGGACAATAGTTCGGACAGGAAAGACTCTCCGAAATAAATACGGATCGTCTCCTGGATGCCATCGTCAATGCCTTTGGGAATCGCCTTTTTCCGGTTACAAGGGAACGAGCCGAACAGGGCATTGATGGAAAGCACGGGATAGGGGCCCCCGGTAAGGGCCAACGGCCAGAGAGAACAGCACTTCGGCTTGACATCCACTGGCGGCAGTCCGAGATCGATGGCTGCGGAATGAAGCGAACACAAGGTTTCTTCCGCTTCATTCGTATAGGCAAAGACGCAACGCTCGTTTTCATCGGCATCAATGAGAAAACAGCCGTCTTCAGCTTCCTCGAAAACATTGTCATAATCCAGTTCACCGCTGATAGACGAGGTGTACTGCTCCACCAGGGGTAGAAACCCCACGATGGTTTCAAGTTCCTCCTCATCCACATGAATCTGAAAACAGGAACAGCAGTTCGGCGTCCCTTTGCACACCCCGGGCCGACAGCAATGCCGGATGGACATCAGGGCCGGTACATCGACCCGGATATTACCCACCCTGACCGGCTGCTCCATGCCTGTTTTGCTATCGGTCGCACACATCTGTTTTCCCTATCGATAGTTTATGACTATCATTGGCAATTATTGCCATGGCAACCTCATATGCGTGTGGCAACTCAAACTCTTACGACACCATCTTCCATTTATTTTTACACGAATTCATGGAATTATAAAAAAAAGATCGCTTTTATTTTATTTCTGAGGTTAAAAGTTAGCTGACGATAAAATCCAAGCATACGTAAGGCTTGTATTGCGATTTTCTTAAAATAGCCATCATCAACATTAATCATACGCATTAGAAATATGTATCAGCACTGGCAATGATTAATATCCCATGTTTTGGGACAGCAGTACTGTCCTCAAATGCGGCCGATTGTTTCTAATGCAATGAGAGGAAAAAAATATGGCCGATATCCATCTGCGTGTCAAGGAGCAAAAAGATTTCATTATCCAGACCCGGCGCGACCTGCACCGCATCCCTGAAACCGCTTTCACAGAAGAAAAGACCGCCAAGTATCTTGCAGACAAGCTTAAAAGGCTTGACGTAGAGGTGGAGACCGGCATTGCCACCCATGGCATTGTGGCCCTGATGAAGACCGGCAGGCCCGGCCCCACCATCCTGATGCGGGCGGACATGGATGCACTGCCCGTTGAGGAATCGACCGGACTGCCCTTTGCCTCCACCCATGCGGGTGTGATGCACGCCTGCGGGCATGATGCGCACATGGCCATGGTACTGGGTGCGGCCAACGTACTGAACGGGTTCAAAGAAACGCTTTGCGGCAACATCAAGTTTCTCTTTCAGCCTGCCGAAGAGGGGCCAGGCGGCGCCAAACCCATGATCGAAGCCGGCGTTATGCAGAATCCTTCCGTGGACTATGTCTTTGGCTGTCACGTATGGCCGGAAATCTCCCAAGGCAGCGTGGGCGTCTTAGCAGGCCCGGTTATGGCGGCCATGGACCGTTTCGATATCAAGATTATCGGAAAGGGGGGGCACGGCGCCATGCCGCACATGTGTGTGGATGCGCTGGATGTGGGGGCCCAGGTGGTGAATGCCCTGCAGCGCATGGTGAGCCGGCAGTTGGACCCCTTAGAGCCCACCGTGGTGACAGTGGGCACGTTCAATGCCGGCACGGCATTCAACGTCATCCCCGGGGAGGCTAGCTTGAGCGGGACCACCCGCACGTTTTCCAATGCTGTTTGGGAACGATGGGAAGAAAACATGCATAAAATCGTCGCTAATGTGTGTGCCTCCATGGGGGCTAATTTTGAACTCACCTATACGCAGGGCTACCCCGTGACCATCAACGATCCGGATATGACCGACCTGGTGAAAAAATGTGCTGCAGCCGTTGTGGGCCCGGAAAACATCGTCACCCCCTCAAAAACCATGGGGGGTGAGGATTTTGCCTTCTTCCTGCGGGAAAC
>JBDLJD010000105.1:0-15695 GCA_039714495.1 Thermodesulfobacteriota bacterium | reverse complement strand
CAATAAATTACAGCGAAGCGGATTACACCTTGTTCGACAAAGTGAATGATCTGTAAAACGGTAAATTCGAACCAGATAAATCAATGAAGATCGATAAAGACCTGTTACATCGTTTTGAAAAAGGCCTGAACCCACAGCGGATCGAGCGGTCCGGGATTCCCGCCCAACTGTTGGGCTATGGCGAGATATCGGCCATATTCAGGATCCAGGGAGATGACCGGATGGCGTTCAAGCGCATGCCGCTGTTTACAGTCAGGCAAGCAGCTGAAGAATATGTCGAATTGTATGGGGAATACTGCCGGCTGCTGGAAGCGGCCGGTTTGAGCCTCCCTGCCACTGAAACGGCCATTGTTCAGGTACCCGGCCGGCCGGTGGTGGTGTACATCGCCCAGGAACGGCTTCCCACAGACCGCTTCGGTCATCGGCTGCTTAAAGCCCTCGATGGGAAATCCGGTTTGCAGTTGGTGGAGCAGGTTGCCCGGGAAATCGCCAAGGTGTGGCGCTACAACGAGGCCTCGGCGCCGGAAACGGAACTGGCCCTGGACGGCCAGATATCCAATTGGGTGCGCCAAGAAGAGAGGGCGGGGGGCGGTCTTGTCTATATCGACACCAGCACGCCGCTCTTGAGGCTCAAGGGCGTAGAACAGCTGGATCCCGAATCCCTGCTGAAAAGTGCGCCCGCATTTTTACGGTGGATTCTACGGTGGTTGTTCATGGATGACGTGATGAACCGCTACTATGATCACCGGCAGGTTCTCATCGATATTGCCGCCAATTTTTACAAGGAGCAGTGCCCGGAACTGATTCCAGGGGCTGTTGATATTTTCAACAAAAAGCTGCTTGCAGGACAGAATCCTTTGACTGCAGCGGATGTGGACAAATATTACCGGGAGGACAAGATGATCTGGCGACTGTTTCTAGCCTTCCGGCGGGTGGACCGCTTTCTTACCACCAAATTTTTGCGCCGGCGCTATGAGTTTATCCTGCCCGGGAAGATCGAGCGATAGGCCAATGGGGCACGAATTCGGAATCTTGAACGTTTCTGATAGCCAGAGGCTAACCCGACACCTGAAACCCAATCCGGATGAACCGGAAATTCTAATATCGAATATCAAAATACTAAACAATTTCAAATGATCCAATACCAAACACATAAACGGCAATAGGGCCAAACGCTATGCGCAAATTGCACAGATGTTATGTTTTGCATATTTGAACATTTGGATTTGGTATTTGTTTAGAGTTTGGTAAATTAGAATTTAGTATTTTTTTACATCCAACCCGGTGAATCCGGAACCAAGATCCTATGCAAACATGATGCGATTTCAATAAATAGGTACTAACACCGTACACCTTGTACCTTTGACCGTACACCGTATACATTTATACTTTACACCCAAAGAGCTGAAAACCATGTGTGACACATTTATAGCCATGCCCTCCTGCACAGGTGACGGGGCAATCCTGTTCGGGAAAAACAGCGACCGGGAACCCAACGAGGCCCAGGCCCTGGAATATTATCCGGCCGGCACCCATGCAAGGGGCGGGAAGGTCCAGTGTACCTACATTCAGGTTCCCCAGGTGCAGGAGACCCTGGCTACACTGGTTTCGAGGCCGTTCTGGATGTGGGGGGCCGAGATGGGGGCCAATGAAAAAGGGGTTGTCATCGGCAATGAGGCTGTTTTTACTAAAATGTCCAGGGAGCGTGAAGGCGGGTTGACGGGCATGGACATCCTGCGGCTGGCCCTGGAACGCGCGGAAACGGCGGACAGGGCCCTGGAGGTGATGGTGCAGCTTTTGGCGGATCATGGTCAGGGCGGGGTGTGCGGTTATAAAGATCAGAAATTTCTATATCACAACAGTTACATCATAGCCGACCCGGAAAGGGCCTGGGTGCTTGAGACCGCCGGTCCTTTGTGGGCGGCCTTGAAGGTTCGTGAGCGCTACAGCATCAGCAACGGCCTTACCATCGGCGAATCCTATGACGAGGGGCACCCGGACCTGATCAAGGTGGCCCGAAAAAAGGGGTGGTTGAAAAAAGGAGTTACGTTCAACTTTGCCCGCTGTTACTCCGATTGGCTGATTACCACTTTTTCCGCCTGCCGCAAGCGTCGAAGCCGGTCTCTGGAATTGTTGGCACGGCATGGCAACGCTTCTGGCCCGGGAGCAGCCTTTGAGATCCTGCGCGATCACGGCCCGGAAAAAGGCTACCAGCCAGGGGGGCACCTTTTACAGGACCGCCTGTGCTCACATGCCGGGAATGCGCTTACCAGGGCTTCGGCCCAGACCACGGCCTCTTTTGCCGCCCATCTCAAACCGGAACAGCAGACCTATTGGGTCACCGGGACCTCTGCCCCGTGCACCGGCGTCTTCAAACCCGCCTGGATTAGTGATCACGGCCTTCCGGAAATCGGCCCGGCACCCGGGGCAGTGTATGATGCCAACTGCCTTTGGTGGCTGCATGAAAATCTTCACCGCCTGGTTATCGAAGATTATGAAAACCGGATTGTTGTCTATAAAAAGGAGCGGGACGCTCTGGAGCAAAAGTTTATGAAAAAGGCGGCACAAGCGGAAGCTGATGACAGATGGGAGGTTACCCGCGCCGCCTTTGATGAGGCCCGGCAAGCGACACTGGGATGGATTAAGCGAGTGGGGGCATCGGAAGTTGCCCGTCGCGAAAAATTTGTGTTCCGGCGTTACTGGGAAAAACAGAACCGGGCGGTGTTGTAGATTTCGTTTATGGTCTTAAATTGATAATCATTGACTTAAAAGAGCAAATTTAATACTTCAGAATTATCTGAAATGGACGATAATCTATAAAACAGAACTTATAACATCATGTTCAAGTTGGTTCCAGGGGCGATCGGACAGGTATGGTCGATATTCGCAGAGAAACAATAAATGTCAAGATGGAAAGAAGAGCCTATCCCAGGCTTGAATTTCATTGTAAGGCCAAAATTATCGGTATCAAGGATCCCGTCATCGTTACCGACATCAGCCTTGGCGGGTTTTTCTTTGAACTCTACCTGAAATCCAAACTGCGAATGGGCCAGATTGCCAATGTCGCCCTGAGCCTGCCCACAGAGAACGACCCCATCATGGTCAAGGCGAGAATGATCAATCAAACCGACCGGGGCGTCGGCTGTGCTTTTGTGGACCTCTCACCTGCCCAGAGAAAAGCCATCCACGAATGTTTTGAAACGTTCAAGGATACCATCCCGATCGGATAAAAATTGCCGGCCCTCTCGGGCCGGCAATTTTTATCCGTTTTTAATCTGAATTGGCGTTTTAAGTTATCAAAATCACAATAAAAAACATCCTTTTACAAGAATAAAAGTAAAAGTCTGACAATTTGAAACGCCAATTCAGATTAGTTTGGTGGTGATGTTATACATCCCTGCAAAAGCTTCGCTGGACGGGTCGATTTCAGCCAGGGGCGTCATCCCCGATACCCAACTGTTCAATTGATTGTCAAAGGCGATGCCGCCAAGGTCAATGGGTTTGATCATCAGGTATTTTTCAGATACCAGCTGAATAATACTGCCCGCATTCTTGTCCTTGTGGTTGCGGATCATGTTGGTCACCAGGGCCGGTTGGATGGCGGCAATCTCCTTCTTCAGAAAATCTGCCGCTTCGGCTCCTCCATCACTGTGGATCACCTGGAACAGCTCTTTAATGGTTCTTACGTTCAATTCATTTTTAGGGTCCATGGCGGATTTGATGATGGAAAGCAGGCCCGGTTTCTGGCTCGTGATCCGGCTCAGCTTCCGGTACACGGCGTTGCGTACAAAGGCATAGGAATTCTGTATGGAAATGGGCTGGGGGGTGAGCATGACAATCTGCCGTTGGGCGATGAGGAAAAAATCGAGAACGTTGTAGGATGTCCCGGCTCCCAGGTCGAGAATGACATACTCGGCCTGCAGCTGACGGAGGCCTTGGATGATTTTTACCTTCTGGGCGAATTGAAGGTTTGCCAGGGAGAGGATTTCACTGGCGCCGCTCAACAGGCGCAAATTATCCACACCCGTGTCAATACAGATATCCTCCAGAGTCGGGTATTTCTTGGTGATATAGTCGTTGATCGTTTTAGGCGGGTTTTTGATCCCGAGCAGGGTATGGACATTGGCGCCGCCTAGATCCACATCTACAATTATGGTGCGTTTGCCCATCCGTGCCAGCCACAGTGCAAAAATCGTACTCAGAACGCTTTTGCCGACGCCGCCTTTTCCGCCGCCTACAGCCCAGATTTTTGGTGGTTCTGCCGGTCGATCTGCATGGTTATCTGTCACAGTATTCTATCCTTTCACGAAATCGTCCCATAAATTCCAGAGCAGGTTCTGCTCCGCGTCGCCTCCTGAACAGTAGGCTTCCAGGGTATTCCTTTCAGCATCGCTCATCAGTCCGAACTGGACGCCCACAGACGTTCCCGCCCTTTCATTGTTTTTTGATGCAGAGCTCCAGACAATGGTTCCATCGAGTGTCAGTGTTTGGTCGATGCTGGGCAGCTTGATGGTAACTTTTATGCCGGCACCTTTGAGGGCTTCTACCGGAATCGGCAGGTATCTGTCCCCCAGGTCGATGCAGGCACCGCCCAGCGAAATATCCTTGGTGAACCCGGCTGCCTGGATGATGGGGGTGTTTTCTCTAATCGGGGAAATGGCTACGTTCACTTTTGTAGGGATTTCATACCGGACAAACCGCCGTACACTTGACCATACGCGGCCGTCCTGCGTTTCGCCGGGGTCCTTGTGGAGCTTGGCCAACAGCAGTTCCACCCGGGGAAATTTTCGGCAAAGCTGCTGCAGTAAGGTTCGGGTTATCTTGACCAGTTCAACATGGGTGAGGGTTTCGACATCGGATTGCGAGGCGCTTTCCACGGCAAGAGGATAAACATCTCCAAAGATATCGTTCTCTGATAATTGCTGCATCGATGCCCGATGGTCTGATTCGTCCTTCCCGGTTGCGAGGTAGGTGGTTTCCTTCAGGTTGCCTGATACAATGAAAAAAAGTTCATCTGCGCTGTCCCCAAAACGGTTTATGGCGTAGTTGGCGGGGTACTGAATTCTCATTAGCCGCAGCATAACGGCCACCAGTTCCGGGTAGGACAACGCTGCGAAAAAGCTCTGCAACGGGGTTTCCACTTTTATGCTGCCCTGGACGGCGGCGTGGAAAACACGGCCCTGTTCGTGAGTGGGCTTTACAATGCTCCAGGCCAGGATAGTTGCCACGATGGCCTGCAGGCTTCTTCTTGTCTCAAGGTAAAGTTCAGAAGCCTTTTCGTAGGACTTGATAGCATTGGGCTGATCCCCCTGTTTTACCAGAAAATCGCCAAAGGCACGGTGGAGGGACGCTTTTTTCGGATAGAGGTCCAGAAGACGCTCATACTCATCCCTGCTGTTTAAAACCAGCGTTCCTTCACGGATGCGGGCAACCATGCTCATATGGGACTCGTTCTGAATATTCAATCTTTGCCCCCCGAGTTAAGAATGATCTGTAGTTTCAAATGATCTCGCTATTTTTGTCTATTTTTTTTTTGCAATGCAGGGGTGGATTCGATCAGCATGTCGACGCGCTTGTTCATGACTTCACTTTTCTGATGAATCAGCTGTACAATTTCATAAAAGGCATCCATGCGTTTGTTGATTTTGAGCATAATTTCTCCCATCTGGGAAAATTTTTGATGCAGCTCTTCCACCTTGTCCTGCAAATCGATATCCGGTGCCGACGCCGGTTGATCTGAACGATCGGAGCTGAAGTCACTGATCATACTTTCCAGATCGGCTTTTTCTTCATCCGAAAGTCCCAGGTCGAATCCTTCCTGTTTTTTTTCGTTCATTCCGGGCTAGCTTCTTCGTATTGTTTAAATTTTTCCTTTATCCTCGCATCGATGGAAGCCATGATGTCAGCGGTGGTTTTCAACTCCTGCCCGGTTTCAACGGGCTGCGTTTTTTCTGCGTTGTTTCTTTTTTGGAGCAGCAGGAACCCGATCAGCGCGAGAATGACGATGGATATGCCGCCCAGAACGACGATTAAATTGCGCTGGAATGTTCCAATGGCTGCGGACAGTGGTTTGCTTTCAGGGAGAGCCTTGTCCTCCGTTGACCCTTCCGAGGGTTGCGCAGGCGCTGTCGTTGCCTTGGTTTTTTTGTCAGGTGTCCCTGTTGCCGGATCGACCTGTTCCGGTTCTATGGCTTCCGGTGCTATGGTTTCCGGTTCGGGCTCAGTCGCTGCAGGTTTTTCTTCCATGGCCGTGGGAGGGGATGCTTCAGCCGGAGCCGGTTCTGGTGCTGCAGGCGCCGGTTTCGGTTCTGCAGCCGGTGGGGGCGGTTCATCAACAGCCTCCCCTTCTTCGGCAGACGCTTTGACCACGAGTTTGTTCAGCAATACAAGCGATGCTTCGGCCGCAACAGGGTAAAGATCGAAAACAATCCTGTGGGGCTCGGTCAGCGTGAAACTCTTCAAACGGTAGCCTGGAACGGAAAGCGCCACGACAACCTCGAGGTCCGGCCCGTTCTGCTGAACGGCAACGGTTTCCACAGGGGTTGAATGGCTCTGATTCGTCCGCAAGAGGCCGGATGTGGTTTCAAAAAACACGAGGTCAAGTTGATTGGCGGCGGCCTGTTTTTTGACCTGAAAACGGGGCGGGGCTTCGAATTGTAACACGAGCCGGGTAAAGCCGCTCTTTTTTCCGGTCCTGATCTCCTGGAGTTTTGCAGCAGAAGCGAACTCCGCCATCCATACGAATGCTACCAACAGCGCAAGAGCAGGTAATATAATGCGGGAACCAGGCTTTTTCATAGCAAAACAGAATAGATAAGAACGGTTTGTATGTCAAGGCTTAGTAGCGGTTGTTTAAGTCCTTGTCGAATGGATGGCGATGGCGTTATTCAGGAGTTTCAATCCACTATTATTTTAACAACCGCTACGTAAAAGTTCATGTTTAGCTGCGTATAAGGAGTGTGGAGGACAGGGCCTTAGAACCACGGAACCACAGAGTGCCAGAGGTCAGAGCCACAGATGACAACGGACGGAAGACGGAAAACAGAGTGCCAGAAGACGGATAACAGAGGACAGAAGACTTGGAAATTGGCTATTCGTTATTGGATATTGGACATTCGCCTTTTGTCTTTTTGAATATCCAATTACCAATATTCAATGTCCAATAATCAAGTATTAAGATAATCAAAAAGAACCCTTTTGTAGGGGCAGGCCTTGTGTCTGCCTTATTTGTGATTTGCCAACGGTTTTGGGCACCCACAAGGGGCGCCCCTACAGTCGTTATTCCTGCCAACCCGCGTCTAAAAGCATTGTCAGGCACAGGCATCAGGCACGTAGCTGCACAGGGGCTCTTCGGCCATGTAATCGCCGGTGGCTTCATAGGCCCTGGCCCTGCACCCGCCACACACCTTGCGGTATTCGCAGACACCACACTTGCCTGAGAGGGCATCATAGTTGCGCAGGTTGCGGAACACCTCGGCATTGTTCCAGATTTCCTGGAAAGGCTGTTTCGTGACATCCCCGCAGTTGAGGTCCAGAAATCCACAGGGTTGAACAATGCCTGTGTGGGAAATGAAACAGAACCCCACACCCCCCAGACAGCCGCGGGTGACGGCGTCCAACCCGTGGGTTTCGAAGGTCACCTTCTTGCCGTCTCTTTTGGCATTCTGGCGCAGGATGCGGTAATAGTGCGGCGCACAGGTGGCTTTGAGCTGCAACGGGGTCTTTTCTCTCTGGTCGTAAAACCAGTTGAGCGTCTCCTCGTACTCCAGAGCGTCGATTTCCTTGTCGACGATGTATTTGCCCCTTCCGGTGGGAACCAGCAGGAAGATGTGGTGGGCCACGGCGCCCAGTTCCACGGCCAGTTCCTGGATGGCCGTGATCTGGTCAAGATTTGACTTGGTGATGGTGGTATTGATCTGGAACTCAATGCCGGCTTTTTTAGCCAGATCGACGCCCTTGAGGGCTCCCTCGTAAGCGCCCTCGACCCCCCGGAAGCGGTCGTGAACTTCACGGGTGGCCCCGTCCAGGCTGATGCTGATTCGTTTAATACCGGCTTTAGCCATCTTGGCGGCGGTTTCTTCCGTGATCAGGGTCCCGTTGGGGGCCATGACCATACGCAGCCCAAGATCGGTTCCATAGCGGGCAATGTCGAAAATATCCGGACGCAGCAGGGGTTCTCCGCCTGTGAGAATGATGATGGGATCTGCGATCTCCTTGATCTGATCGAGAAGCCTGAAACCCGCCTGGGTATCGAGCTCGCCTTCATAGGGGCCCATGGTTGCAGATGCGCGGCAATGAACGCAGGACAGGTTACAGTTGCGGGTGATTTCCCAGGCGACCAGCCTTAGGGATGGGCCTTTTGCCGGGCCTTTATGATGATGGGGATGCTGCTCTTTGTGCATGGTTGCCTCAATACTGTGATTTTTTTAAGGACGAATATCCAATAATGAATATTTAATTTCCAAGGTGGAAAAAAAATTATCACGAAAACACGAAATTTTAAAAGCCCGAAAGTTTCTGAATTTTTCGTGTTTTTTCTTTTTCGCGTTTTCGTGAATAAAAGGTTTCTATCTTTGTGTCCTTTGTGCCTTTGTGGTTAAGTATTAACTTTGCAACTCCCGGGCGGCCTCTAGGGCGAAATAGGTCAAAATCAGATCCGCACCGGCCCTTTTAATGGCCGTTAGGGTCTCCATCATGACCCTGGTGCCATCCATCCAGCCCATCTTTTCAGCAGCCTTGATCATGGCATACTCGCCGCTGACATTATAGGCGGCCACGGGGAGGTCGATCTCGTCGCGTACGCGGCAGATGATGTCGAGGTATGCCAGGGCAGGCTTTACCATGATGATATCGGCGCCTTCCTCGACATCCATGGTTACCTCTCGGACCGCCTCCTGGGCGTTGGCCGGATCCATCTGATAGGTGCGCCGATCGCCGAACTGGGGGGCTGAATCTGCGGCTTCCCGAAACGGGCCATAGTATGAGGAGCAGTATTTGGCGGCATAAGACATGATGGGAACGTTACTGAAGTCCTTTTCGTCCAGGGCGTTGCGGATTTCGGCCACGCGTCCGTCCATCATGTCCGACGGCGCCACTATGTCCGCCCCGGACTGGGCATGGGAAAGAGCTGTTCTGGCCAGAAGGTCCAGTGAGGCGTCGTTGTCAACGGTGTGGCCGTCGATTATGCCGCAATGGCCGTGATCCGTGTACTGGCACAGGCAGACATCCGTAATTACGGCCATTTCAGGGAGTTTGTCCTTGACGGATTTTATAGCCCTTTGAACGATGCCGTCTTTGGCATAGGCGCGTGTTCCCAGGGCATCTTTCTTGTCCGGCAGGCCAAACAGGATGATCGCCGGGATGCCCATCTCAAAAGCGGTTTGGCACTCTTTGACCAGATTGTCTATGGACATCTGGAATTGGCCGGGCATGGATGGAATCGGGTTTTTCACCCCTTTCCCGTCAACCACGAAAAGGGGAAGAATCAGGTCGTCTATGGACAGTTTGGTTTCGCGCACCATGCGTCGGAATGCCTTGCTCTGCCGCATACGGCGACCGCGGTAGTCTGGAAATAGCATGTTAGATTCCTCGGTATAAGGTGTAAGGTATAAGGCTCAAGGTCTAAGTTTGAGGTAATAGGAAAAAAGGTTGAAGGACGTGGCTAGGAGACAGAGAAACAGAGCGACAAAGCATTTTTCTAGGAAAATGCTCTCTTCTCCCTTCCACCTTATCCAATCCGTATTCTGTCACTCGGCCCCTTGACCCCTTGGCCCCTCGGCCCCTTTGGGTGTTATTTCCTGTTCTGTTAAGTAACACGCCGGGTCCGGCGCCCACACGTCATCGTACACTGCTTCGGCCCGCACCCGGAAGTTGCCGGCGCAGATGCTGAGCCAGCCGCAGGTCGCGCACTTTCCGGTGACATGGTTTTTTTTGTCTTTCAGCTTGGCCAGAAGCGGTTCGGAGAGGTCGGTCCAGATTTCCGAAAAAGGCCGGTCTTTAATGTTGCCCAAGCTGTGGTGGCGCCAAAACTGGTCCGGATGGACGCTGCCGTCCCAGCTGATGCAGCCGATGCCCCGACCGGAGTTGTTGCCTTCGTTCATTTTGAGGAGTTCAAGGACTTCCTTGGCCCTTTCCGGGTCCTCCTTGAGCAGTCTCAGGTACAGATAGGGACCGTCGGCATGATTATCCACGGTCAGTACTTCCTTGGGCTTGCCCCGGTCGTGGAGATCCTTTGTGCGGTCCATGATCAGATCAACAGCCGCCCGTGTCTCCTCGTGGGTCAGGTCTTCTTCCACCATTTTCGACCCCCTGCCGGCATACACGAGGTGGTAAAAGCACACCCTGGGAATATCCATCTCCTCCAGGAGGTCGAATATGGAGGGTATTTCCTGGACATTGGCCTTGTTGATGGTAAACCTTAAGCCCACCTTGATGCCGGCCTCCTGGCAGTTGCGGATGCCCTGCATGGCCTTTTTAAATGAACCGGGCACACCCCGGAAACGGTCATTGATGGCTTCCATGCCGTCCAGGCTGATGCCCACGTAGGAGAGTCCGATTTCCTTGAGGGTGCGGGCCATATTTTTGGAAATAAGGGTCCCGTTGGTGGAGATCACTGCGCGCATGCCCTTTTCAACGGCATAGGCCGCCAGGTCGGGCAGGTCTTTGCGGACCAGGGGTTCCCCCCCGGAAAACAGCAGCACGGGCACGCCAAAACCGGCCAGGTCGTCGATGAGGGCCTTGCCTTGTTCAAAAGTCAGTTCGTTTTCAAACAACTGATCCTTGGCATGGGCATAGCAATGCACACATTTGAGGTTGCACTGGCGGGTGACATTCCAGACCACCACCGGCCGTTTGTCACTGGAAAACTGCAGCAGGTGGGAAGGCAGCGATGAAGAGAGCCGTCCATAGCGCAAGGCATCCGACGGCTCCACGGTTCCACAGTAAAGTTTTGATATTCCGATCATTTAGAATCCATTCATTAGAAACGGTGTTAAACGCACATGGACATGAAAATTTAGGAAATAATCATTTATCACGAAAGCGCGAAAAAATGAAAGCACGAAAAGGCCGGAGCCAGTTATTATATTGAAGAAAAGCCTGATTTACAGGTTACCAATCATCCGTCATTCCTGCGGAGGCAGGGATCCAGGGCTTTCTACTGAAATCTGGACTCCCGTCTTCACGGGAGTTTCGGAGATGTCCAAACTTGTTTGTGGGCTCAACCCTTGTGTGGGTTTTGTCCTTTCGTGTTTTCGTGATTTGGTTTTAAGCCTTTTCCATCTGCGTGCTGCCATGCGCATTGATCAGGTCGCCCACATACTTTTCCGGCGAGTTAAGCGCTTCCGGTGTGATGAAAAAACGGTTGCGGCCGGTTTTATCCCTGACCAGTTTCAGGCCGTGTTCAAAATCATTGGACAGTTTTTTGTATACATCCTTCAACAGGATGCGGTCGTTTATCACTTTTTGAATGATCAGATCGATGGCATCTTCTTCCAGGACGATGTTGATGTCATGGTTCTTCAGAAAATAGAGTTCAATGGCCTTGACCTGATTGTGATACGATTTAATTTTTTTCAGGACAGTGCCGACATCCGTGGGATGGGCAGCGTAGCACTCGGCTACCAGCGCCTTCCTGGAAGGGGTCATGTCCATCTTGTATTTGTTGATGATATTGTTCTGGTTGGCGTCGATATACGCTGTAATGGACTGCTGTTCTTTTTCCGTCAGCCCGTTGAATGCGTTGTCCTGGTCCGGCTGCCTGGCAGTGTCCAGAATGCTGTCCAGGCTTTCCCCGGGAGCGTCGATGACCGCCCGGGTAATGGCGAACTTGCGCACGGCAGTGGAAGGCAGCTTTTTTTCAAAGGGCAGCAGTGCATTTTCCACGGCGCTCACCAGCCCCCTGGCACCGGTGTTTTCCTGAAAGGCGTTTCCGGCAAGCAGTCTGAGGGCCTCGTCGTCGAACTTGGCATCGATGTCGTAGGCGGCAAAATCAAGTTTTTTCCCAAGAATGATGGGGTTGTTGGGGTTTTTCAATATACTGAAGAGATCGTCCTGGGAGAGCCGTTCGAAAACCGCTCTGACCGGCAGCCGACCGACAAATTCGGACTCGAAGCCGAACGATATCAGGTCCTCGGATTTGATTTGCGAAAGCACATCCGCATCGTCAGCTAAAGTGGGCAGGCTGGCCCCGAAGCCGATGCCCTTGGCGGCGATGCGCTTGTGAATGATGTCCGCAAGGCCGTTGAAAGCACCGCTCATGATGAAAAGGATATTCTTGGTGTTGACCGCACTTTTTTCTCTTTTGCCTGTTTTACGGAAGCGCTCCACTTCCTGCAGCATGGAAATGGGGTCATGGGGAACTTTGAGATCGACTTCGGTTTCCTCCATGGGTTTTAAAAGCGCGCGCTGTACCCCTGTGCGCGACACATCCGCTCCGATCAGATTGCGGCTCGAGGCGATTTTGTCGATTTCATCAATATAAATAATACCATATTGGGCATTCTCGATATCGCCGTCCGCCTCGCGCACCAGGTCCCTCACCAGGTCTTCCACATCACCGCCCACGTAGCCGGTTTCGCTGAACTTCGTGGCATCTCCTTTGACAAAGGGCACCCCGATTTTTTGGGCGATCAGTTTGACCATGTAGGTTTTTCCTACACCCGTGGGCCCCATCATAAGCACATTGTTCTTGATGCTGCCCACCATGTCGCCGATTTCTTCGGGGGATGCCTTGTATCGCCTTATCCTGTTGAAATGCGTGCATATTTTAGTGGCCAGGATGGCCTTGGCGTTGTCCTGTTTGACGATGTACTGGTCCAGGTAGGCCACCAGCTCTTCGGGTTTGAGGTCAAAGTCGATTTCATGCTTTTCCGGGGCTGCTTTTTCAGAACTGTCGTCCGGGTTTTCCTGCTGCATGAGAATCGGTGTGGCCACTTTGACATTGCCGCCGAATTTCTTGGCCAGAAAGTCGCCCAGCTCTTTTTCCAGCTCCTTGGGTGTCGGTATCTTTTCACTGTATTCTTTCATAACGACCAAAGAATAAGCACACAATTTTGGAAATGCAAGCATCTCCATAATACCAGAGCCCCAGAGATCGGTGAACGGAGCCATAGAGGACATTTTCAGTAAGGAGTAAGGAGTAGGGTGTAATGCAGGGGCAAACCTATGTGTTTGCCCAGCAAGAAACGGAAGGCAAAGACCATTAACAGTTTATTATTAATTATTATAATAAGTTGTTTGATAGATTAATTGAAAAAAATATTTGACATCCAAATAGAGCCGAACGTATCTAGACACGGGTAGACTGGTGTGGTAAGAATGGCATTTTAAAGAACGCATTGCTAAATAAAGGGCTCTATTTGTGGAAGAATTATATGTAATATCAGCCGTAGGCAAAGACAAGCCAGGGCTTGTGCATTCGGTGACCCGTGTGCTGGCCGACCTGCGCATTAACATCGTGGATGTAGAGGCCCGCGCCGTGCGGGGGCACTTCACCATGTTTCTGGTGGTGGACCTGAGCACGTCCCAGCGCAGCTACACGGATATGATGGCCGCTGTGGAGCCGGTGGGGGGCCAATTCAACCTCGGACTGCAGGTTGAGCCGTATGAAACCGGCCGCAGGATCGTCAACAAGCGCCTCATGCTGTTCACCCTCATGGGGAGGGACAAACCCGGTATCGTTGCCCATGTTTCCGGTATATTTTCCGAAAACAGCATCAATATCGAGAACATCAAAATGATCGCCCGCGGTGAATACATTGCCATGGAGATCACCGTGGATACCTCGGATGTGGATGACGTTGCCGCCTTGCGTAAAATATTCTACGCATTTTCAGAGGAGACCGGCCTGGATGTTTCCCTGCGGGCGTACGATCAGTTCCAGAAACCCAAACGTGTGGTGATTTTCGACTGTGATAGCACCATTATCCAGGGGGAGGTTATCGACGAGCTGGCTGAAGTGGCGGGTGTCGGCGACGATGTGAAGGCCATGACCGCCGAGGCCATGAACGGGGACCTGGGTTTTAAGGACGCGGTCAGAAAAAGGGTGAGCCTGCTCAAAGGGCTGACCGTGGACCAGCTCGAGTCTCTGACCAAATCCATCCACCTCACACCAGGTACCGAAGACCTGATTTCCACGCTGCACTTCATGGGATACAAGGTGGGCGTTATTTCAGGCGGGTTCTCCTTTTTTACCGATTACCTCAAGGAACGCCTGGGACTCGATTACGTGTTTGCCAACGAATTGGAGATCGCCGACGGCAAGGTCACCGGCCGGATCAAGGGCGACATCATAGATGCGGAGCGCAAAGGGGATATACTCATCGATATCGCCCGCCTGGAAAATATTACCAAGGACCAGATCGTGGCCGTGGGGGACGGCGCCAATGACCGCTTTATGCTGGAAAATGCCGGGCTGGCCATCGCGTTCAGTCCCAAGGAGATCCTCAAGGAATACAGCGACGGCATGATCACCACTGACAACCTGTCTGGATTGCGTTACTTTCTGGGCATACCCGAAGCTTGATTAGAGATCAGAGGACAGAGATCAGAGGTCAGAAGTCCGTTGTTGATGGGCGGAGGCTCTGCAGGGCTGAAGCCCTGGCCTACATGCCCATTCCTCGAATCAACCCTGTAGCGCAGGGATTTATCCCTGCTGAGGCCGTATGCATTACACCAATTGCCCCGAGGATCGAACATCCAGAAAAGCAAGGTGCCAGATATTAGGAATACTTCAATAAAAAGTGACAACTTTTAATCAGGACTTGACCAAGTTCGATGTTGGACGTTGGATGTTCGATGTTCATTTTTTAATCCATTCAGATTACCCGTCCTCTGACCTCTGTTCTGCCTACTCCCTACTTGGCCGCAGGCCGTTCGTCGGATCGCCTTCCGCCACCATAGCCTCAAGCACTTCGATATCCCGGCTTCCGGGAAGGCGTCCGGTTATCCACGCTTTCACCACCGTTACGCCCTCCTGGTTCTTCATTTTCGCTTCTGCCCTTGCACTACCGCTTTCATCCACTTCGGTAATGGTGAAATGGCAGGTGATGGTGTCGCCAAAATAGACCGGTTTTTTGAACTCGAAATTCATCTGGGTGGCCAGCCACCCGATCTGTCCCCCAATCTGCGTTACCATACCGGCCGTGAGTAGACCGTGGCAGATGCGGCCCTTGAAATGCTTTTCCTTGGCAAAGCGATCGTCAAAATGGACAGGATTGTAGTCACGGGTGACATATGCAAATGCAGTCATGTCCTCTTCTGTAAACGTCCTTGATATGGTGAATGTATCACCGGATTCCAGTCCTTCGATGGTTTTTGCTCTAATATCAGACATTTTGACTGTTTCCTCAAGTAGTTAAATCTTCCCGGTTTTCCACCGACACCTTCTCACACAGTTCGATGTTCGATGTTGGACGTTGGGTGCTGGGGGTTCTTTTTTAGTTAACAAAATTCTCTTCGAATTTCATGCAGATCTCAGGTATTACTAATTGACATTGTTACCCTTTCTTTATATCATTTAACCATTGATTTGCCTGTTGGTGAATAGCATATTTTCCCCTGAAAAAAAATGAAACGGGCAAACTTTCTACTCACCCATTTTTTCGCCCGTAAGCCAGACGTTTAGCATGAGCGAATGCTTATGACCGCACTATTTAAATATATATTTACCGGAAATCAAAATTATTCAAGTTCTT
>JBDLJD010000104.1:0-15794 GCA_039714495.1 Thermodesulfobacteriota bacterium | reverse complement strand
GAAACCACGAAAAAGACGCTCATAAATTTCGTGCTTTTTTGATTTCGTGTTTTCGTGATTCAATTTTGTATATAAATTCTCCAAAAACATCATAGGAACCACCATGACCACGACGGATGACCAGCGGAAAAAAAGAATCGAGCGGGAGCAGGGGGATGTCAACACCACCCCCAACAGGGAAAAATACTGGGCCGCAACCTCGCGGGCGAAGCCCGGGCCATTTTCGAGGATGATAAAACCTATTTTATGCAGCAGGCGCTACACCAACCAGCCGGCCGTTGACCTGGCCAGAAAACTGGCCCACATCACCCCCCGAGGACTGTGCAAATCCCTGGGCGGCGGGCTGCACATGGGAATCGACCTTGTCAGGGACCCGGCCACCAAAGAGCGCGCTGAACGTTCTTTTGGCAAACGCCATAGACCAACCGAGCGAACCGCCGGCGCCTCCTGCGACCGTCCTTGACAAGGTATTGTTTCGTCAGGTATTAACATCTGAATATTGCATGAAATTCATCTGAATGAATTGTTGATCAAGTTTCATGTTGCGACGTATGCACAGGGGAATCATTCTTACGATGATAAACAGGTTAATCATCGTTGTGATCATGGCGATGGTGCTGACCGGCTTCTCTTTTGGGACCGCCGCCATCCATGTTCGTTTTGACGACATCAACGGCCTGGTTGCCAGAGACCGGGTCGTGTTCGACGGGACCGGCATCGGCAAGGTCAAAAAAATAACATACGGGGATGACGGCCTTTTTCTGGTCAGCCTGTCCATTGACAAGGAATTCAAGGCGTTTCTGACCGAATATTCCCGTTTTACCATTACCGAGGACCCACGCGACAACGACCGCAAGGCCGTGGAAATGCTGTTGACCCACATGGGGGGAGAACCCCTGAAAAACGGTTCGTCGGTGGAGGGGTCCAGCAAATATGAGGTGCTGTTGGAAATGATGAAAGACGATGCCAGGGACGGCGTCGAATTTCTAAAAAAGGAGTATCAGCGTTTTTCCAAAGACCTGAAATCCCTATCAGAGCACGAAAAAGTCAAAGAATTGATGGAACAGATGGCCAGGCTGGAAAAGGAATTGAAAAAGGCCAGCCAGGAGACAAGGGACAAAATCACCTCTGAAATCATTCCCATGCTCGAGGAAGAAATTAAAGAACTCAGAAAAGAGCTCGAGGCCCTGGGCAGGGAAGAAGAGGTGGAGCCGCTGGAGAAAAAGCTCGAAAAAATCAAATACATCTGACAAGGATGATTGCGTATGAAAAAAAAGCAGAACATCATCGACACGGCCACAAAACTATTTTCCCATCAGGGATTCGACGGAACGACAACACTCCAGATCGCCAGAGAAGCCGGCGTCACCGAGCCTTTGATCTACTACCACTTCGAAGGTAAGGACGATCTGTTTACCCACATCATTGAAAACGGCTTTGACACCTATTTTGACCGGCTGAAATTACTGCCTGCGGAGACCGCCACCAACTTTGAAAAAATCGAAAATCTGGTGACCATTCACTTTAAATTCATTCGCGAAATGCCGGATGAGATCTACCTGTTCTTCAGCACATGCCCGGCCAAGCTGAAAGACAAGTCGCACGTCTGCACGAAAAAGCTCGAAAAACAACGCAAATGGCTGATGACCTATCTGTCAAGCTGCCTCGAGGCAGGTATCGCCAATGGTGAATTTCATTCCGTGCGGGTCAAGGAAACAGTCAGCCTGCTGTATGCCTTGATTGTGGGTATTGTCCGGCAGAGAGGGCTGCATCTGAATACTTCCAAGGGCATGAGCACCACGACCATCGAATTCTTTCGCCGGAGCCTGGTCAAATAAAATCGTGTTCCACGATTTTATAACCGGTATACTATAAAGGAGTTGTTGATGAAGGAAACCTGCGAACTCGCTGCATCCGATCTGCGCTATACCTGTGACCCCGATGTCTTCAAGTTCAAAAACACGGTGGAAATCCAACCATTGGATGAAGTCATCGGCCAGGAACGGGCCGTGCATGCCATCGATTTCGGGCTCAACATGACCAGCCCGGGATACAACATTTTCGTAACCGGTATCGAAGGCACCGGCCGCACGACCATTGTCAGGGACATCACCTCCAAGCATGCCCAATCGCTCTCCACCCCCTGCGACTGGTGCATGGTCAACAATTTCCAGGACGAATACCGTCCCAAACCCATACCCGTGACCAGCGGCAGCGCCGTCCTTTTCAGCAAGCAGATGAACCGTCTCATTCACGTGCTGAAAAACAAACTGCCCAAGGCTTTTGAGAGTTCATCGTTCCAGGAAAAAAGCGCCCAAGTTACGGAAACGTTCCAGGCGGAAGAAAAAGCCCTGTTCCAAAAACTGGAGCACTCCGCCAAAGAAAAAAATCTCGTCATCAACAAGGCCAGTTCGGGCTACCAGACCATCCCCGTCCAAGACGGAAAACCCATGACCCAGGAGGCTTTCCAGGAACTGTCGGAACAGGAACAGGAAAAGCTGAAGGCGGACATGCAGGTGCTTCAGGGAGAATTGGATACGACCCTCAGGGAAGTCAACAAAATCCGCCAGTCCATGTCCAAAGCCATGGAAAAGCTTATGGAGGAAACCGCTCTTTTCGTGGTTAAGGAACGCATGGAGTATCTCAAGGAATCCTATGCGGAGTGCGACGGCATCATGGCCTACCTGGATGAAGTCCAGGCAGACATTGTCGAAAATGTGGAAGACTTCCTGCCCAGCCAGGAACCGGCCAACCAGGGGGCCGGCATGCTGTTCCCCGCTCCCGCACCGTCCTCCAACAAGTACATGGTCAATGTCATTGCCGACCGGCGTAAGGTCAAAGGTGCGCCGGTTGTGTTCGAGCCCAACCCCACGTATCAGAACCTGTTTGGCCAGATCGAGAAAAAAGCCCACATGGGCGGTGTGACCACCGATTTCACCCTGGTGAAATCAGGGTCGTTTCTGCAGGCCGACGGCGGTTTCCTCATCATGGAGATCGAATCCCTGTTGATGAACCCGGTGGTATGGGAAGCCCTGAAACGGGCCCTGCAGAACAAGCTGCTCTTTATAGAGGACATTTCTTCGGCCCACGGTTATGCCACCTCTTCCCTGCGCCCGGAGCCCATTCCCCTGGATGTCAAGGTGATCCTGATCGGCGGCTACCAGCCGTTCGAGGTGCTGCAGAACTACGACTCCAAGTTCAATAAAATTTTCAAGGTCCGCGCCGATTTCGACCATGAAGTGGAAAGAAGCGACAATGCCATCCAGCAGTACGCGCGCTTCGTGGCCCGGGTCTGCCAGACGGAAAACCTGCTGCCCCTGACACCGGCGGGCGTGGCCTCCCTGGTGGAATTCGGTGAAAAATATACCTCCAACAAAAACAAACTCTCCATCCGATTCGGACCCATTGTCGGCATCATCAAAGAAGCCAATTACTGGGCCGGCAAGGACGGCGCCGAAGAAGTTTCCGACATTCATGTGTTCAAGGCTTTTAACGAGCACCGCTTCCGCTACAACCTGTATGAGGAGAAAATCCACGAATCCTATCTCGACAAAACGATTCTGATCGAGGTCAAAGGCGCCGAGGTCGGCCAGGTCAATGCCCTGGCCGTGTACCAAATGGGCGACATATCCTTTGGCCGGCCCTCACGCATCACTGCCGAAACCTTCATGGGCAAGGCGGGCGTGGTCAATATCGAACGCGAAGCCAACATGAGCGGGAGAACCCACGACAAGGGCGTCCTGATCCTGTCGGGCTACCTGGGACGGACCTTTGCCCAGAAAAGCCCCCTCAACCTCTCCATCAGCATTACCTTCGAGCAAAGCTACAGCGGCATTGACGGCGACAGCGCCTCCTCCACCGAGTTGTACGCCATTCTTTCCAGCCTGTCGGGATTCCCCATTGACCAGGGCATTGCCGTCACCGGTTCCGTCAATCAAAAAGGCGAAATCCAGGCCATCGGCGGGGCCAACCAGAAAATCGAGGGCTTCTACGATGTGTGTAAAACCAGGGGCCTCACCGGCAGCCAGGGCGTTATGATCCCCAGGGCCAACGTCCAAAACCTGATGCTGAAAAAAGAGGTGGTTGACGCCGTGGAAAAGGGGGAATTCCACATCTACCAGGTGGCCGCCATCCAGGAAGGCATCCAGATCCTCACCGGCAAGGAGAGCGGAACCCCGGATGAAAAGGGTAATTATCCCGGGGGCACGGTGTTCGGTAATGTGCAGAAAAAGCTGCAGGCCTATTATGAAAATGAGCTCCGGATCAAGAAGAGTTTGGCTGACAGCTGAAATTAAAATGGAACCTGTGCAATGGTAGTAAAACAGATAAAACTCTCCAAGATGGCGGTCTTCTGCTATCTGATCGGTGATGAAAAAACCAGGACCGGCGCCCTCATCGACCCGGCCTTTGAGACCGGTCGAATCCTGGCCGTGGCCAAATCGGCCGGTTTGCGGGTCACCCACATCATCAATACCCACTGCCATGCCGATCACATTGCCGGCAACGCCGCCGTTAAATCCGCCACCCGTGCCAACATCTGCATTCACCAGGCCGATGCCGGCAGGCTGGGCGCCATGTCCAACAGCGCCATGGCCAGGGTCTTTGGCGGCAGGGGATCCCCCAGGGCGGATGTGCTCCTGAAAGACGGGGACACCATCGCCATCGGCAATACTGCTCTTGAGGTCATCCACACGCCGGGCCACACGCCGGGCGGGATATGCCTGTACCATGACGGCCATCTGTTCACCGGCGACACCCTTTTCGTGGGGGCCGTGGGACGCACGGACCTTCCCGGAGGATCCCTGGAACAGCTGCTTACGTCCATCAGGGAGAAGATCTTCACCCTGCCGGCCGCCACTGTCATCTGGCCGGGGCACGACTATGGCCCGCGCCCGAGTTCCACGGTTGAATACGAGAAGAGAACCAACCCTTATACAAAATGACCGATGCTTGCGGTTGCCATTGAGTGGATTTGGTTGAAAAAAAAAAAGAGATCTTTATCACGAAAGCACGAAAACTTGAAATCACGAAAATAGCATTAAAAATTTCGTGTTTTTTTTATTTCGTGCTTTCGTGATTAAATCTTAACGGATTATCATTAGAAACCTGCTTCTTTATGGAGATATAGATATAGGAGGTCCATCGTGCCCAAAATAGCCATGTGCAGCTCCGCCATGATCATGGCCGACTGGCTGGATGCTTTGAAGACCGCGGCCCAAAACGATTTTGACGCCTTTGAAATCACCTGCGTCTTTCCGTCTGCCGATCCCCTGGACATCAAGCCCGGGGCGCTTGCTGAAGCTAAGGGAATCCTGCAGCAGCACCCCATGGAGATCTGCGTGCATGCCCCGTTTTTCGAAATCAACATCGCCGCCTATTGCAAAGCCATCCGCGAAACGTCCATCCGCATCACCAAGAGTGCCATCGACATGTGCCATGCTTTGAACGGAAAAACCCTTATCGTTCACAACGGCGATTACACTTACAAAATTTCGGGCGCTACACGGCACAACCACCCGGCCCTGGAGATGCAGTGGGCATCCAACCTCGCGGCACTGCAAGAAATCAACGCCTACGCCAACGACAAAGGCGTGACAATCTGCCTGGAGAATATCATTATCAACGACACGTCCATTGACCGCTGCTATGCCGACCTCCTTGACATCAGGGAAGCCGTGGGGGATTCTTTGAAGTTCACGCTGGACATGGGCCATGCCAGGTTGTCAGAAGGCGCCGATGAAGGTATTCACGTTTTAGGCGATGCCATCGGCCACATCCACCTGTCCGACAACTTCGGTGAAATAGACGATCACCTCCCTCTAGGAGACGGCAACTATGACTACTCGGCCTACATCGACTTCCTGAAAAACTTCAATCACGTTATCACCCTCGAGGTGATCAATGTGGGCACAGACCCTGAACCGGTGCTGAGGTGCCGTCGGGCCTTCAAGGAGCTGCTTGGATGACGGTGCTCCTCATCACCTTTCTCGGCCTGATCTTTGTTCTGGCGGCTTTGTACTGGTTTCCGCTACCCGGAAAATCCTTTCATCAGCTGTATGCAAACGTGGATGACGGGCAGCGTTCCGCTTTGCAGGCCTTCCGCCTTGAAAACCAGCTGAAATGCATCCATGTCAAGGGCTCGAAATGGAACTACCTCAGTACAGGAGTGGGTGGCCGGACGATTGTTTTTCTGCACGGCATGGGAGGCGGGTTTGATATCTGGTTCCAGCAGATCGATCATTTCAAGACCTCGTACCGCATCATCAGCATGACGTATCCGCCAGTATCGTCCCTTGCGGAATTATCTGAAGGTGTCATGGCCATCCTGGACAGGGAAAAAATCGACAGAACCCATATCGTGGGCAGTTCCCTGGGAGGATACGTTGCCCAGTACCTGGTCAAGAGCCATCCAGGCAGAATCGAAAAAGCCGTGTTTGCCAACACCTTTCCACCGAATCGCATTCACGCGGAAAAAGCCGGTAAAATGAAATTCATCCTTCCCCTGCTGCCGGAATGGATGGTGATGCGCAATCTCAGAAAAACCACAGCAAAGGCCATCTACCCGGCCTCGGGCCATTCCGAGTTGGTGCGGGCCTACATGCTGGAGCAGTCCCACGGCATGATGGAAAAAGCCCAGTTCGTGGGCCGCTTTAGATGCGTCCTGGACTGTTTCGAACCGCCAAACCTTGACCGCCTGAATATCCCCGCCCTCATCATCGAAGCCGACAACGATCCCCTGGTGGAAAAAGACCTGCGGGAAATGCTCAAAACCACCTACCCGTCCGCTCCTATTGAAACCTTCCGTCAAATGGGCCACTTCCCTTATCTGAACGCACCAGAAGACTACAACCGGATCCTGGAGCAATTCATTAGAAACAGATAGTCTCATTTAAAAAACAGGGTTCAATCGCTGATACCCGGGACAATAACGCCTTTCGTGCCTATACATGTTTCTAATGTTAGGGGAAATGTTTAGCAGAGATGACACGCCACCCAGTGACCGTTCCCCAATTCCTTGAACACGGGCTGCTCCTTACTACAGATATCTTTCTTTTTGGGGCAGCGCGTGTGGAAGGCGCACCCGGAAGGCGGGTCGAGCGGACTGGGCACATCGCCTTTGAGCAGAATTCTTTTTTTTGTGACTTCCGGGTCAAGCACCGGAACTGCCGAAAGCAGGGCCTGGGTATAGGGGTGCCGGGGGGTGTGATACATGTCATAGTCCGAAGCCATTTCCACGATCTTGCCCAGATACATGACCGCCACCCGGTCACTGATGTGTTCTACCACGCTCAGATCGTGCGCAATGAAAATATAGGAAAGGCCGAGTTCTTGCTGCAGTGCCATCAACAAATTGATGACCTGGGCCTGAATCGAAACGTCTAGCGCCGATACAGCTTCATCACAAACAATGATTTTGGGGTTCAAAGCCAGAGCCCGGGCAATGCCGATACGCTGGCGCTGCCCGCCGCTGTACTGATGAGGATAGCGGCCTGTTTGATGCGGATTGAGCCCGACTTTTTCCATTAAATAGGCAACACGTTCTTTCAGCTGTTCAGTACGTCGATTTTCAAAGTTTTTCAAAGGTTCAGCGATAATTTGCCCGACTGACAAGCGCGGATTGAGCGAGGAGTAGGGGTCCTGGAATATCACCTGGATATGGGCTCTAACCTGCCGAAGTTCCCTTTTGGACAATTCCAAAATATTGGTTCCCTCGAAATTAACACTGCCGCCGGTGGGCTCGATCAGACGCAGCAGACTGCGGGCAACGGTTGTTTTTCCGCATCCGCTCTCACCCACCAGCCCCAGGGTTTCTCCTTTTTTAAGGTTGAAACTCACCCCGTCCACCGCTTTTACAAAACCCCTGGTTTTAGAAAACAAGCCCTTTTTGATGGGAAAGTGCATTTTTAGATTTTTTATTTCTAAAAGATCCATCCTTTACTTTGCACCTCCCACTAACCAGCATCGCACCTGTCGTTGCCTGCCAATGCGTACCATTCCAGGTGTCTGTTCGCGGCACTTGGCTATGGCCAATGGGCAGCGGGGATTAAAACGGCATCCTGCCGGCAGATTCAGCAGGCTCGGCACAACACCTTTGATTTCATCCAGCTGACTGGGGCCCCCTTTGAATTTCTGGCCCAGTTTTGGCACAGATCCCATCAGTCCCCGGGTATAGGGGTGTAGCGGTTCTTTAAAAAGATCCCCCACAGGAGCTTCCTCCACTATTTGACCGGCATACATAACGATGACGCGGCTGACCGTCTCCGCAATCAGTCCCAGGTCATGGGTGATTATTAAAATAGCCGTATTTAATTTTTCTTTAAGGCGCAGCATCAGGTCCATGATTTGCGCCTGTATGGTGACATCCAGAGCAGTCGTGGGTTCGTCGGCTAAAAGCAAGGTGGGTTGGCACGACAATGCCATGGCGATCATGGCCCGCTGGCGCATGCCACCGCTCAGCCTATGAGGGTAATCCCTTGATCTGGCATTGGGGGATGGTATCTGCACCCGCTCAAGCATTTCCACGGCCTTTTCACGGCCTTGGTTCCAGGTGAGATTTTGGTGCAGCACGAACACTTCGGCGATTTGGTCACCTATGGTCATCACCGGGTTCAGGGAGGTCATGGGCTCCTGAAAAATCATGGAAATAGAATTTCCCCTTATTTTCAGCAAGGCCTCCTCATCGGCCGTCAACATATTCATCCCTGAAAAATGGATATTGCCTTCCATCAGGGTAGATCTTTTGGGCAGCAGGCGCAGGATTGAAAGGGCGGTCACACTTTTCCCGCAGCCGCTTTCGCCCACCAGCCCGACCGTTTCTCCCGGTGCAATATTCAGATCCACACCATCCACGGCCGACACCACCCCTTCGAAGGACTTAAACCGGACCTTTAAATCCTGTATGGAAAGCAGCTGTTCGCTATTCATAGCCCAGCCTCGGATCCAGAGCGTCCCGCAGGCCGTCGCCCAGCAGATTAAATCCCAGCACCGCCAGAAAAATGGCAATACCGGGAAAGGTGGCCACATGCGGGGCGGCAAAGAGCAGGCTGCGACCGGAACCCAACATGGTGCCCCATTCGGGATTCGGGGGCTGAACACCGACACCCAAAAAGCCCAATCCGGCAGCAAAAATAATGGCCATGCCAAAAAAGAGCGTGGCATTCACGATAATAGGCACCATTACATTGGGCAGAATGTGGCGAAACAGAATGATCCGGTCCCGGGTCCCCACCGCCCTGGCGGCCTCCACGTAGACCTGCTCACGGATGGAAAGCACACAGCCCCTGGTGATGCGGATCGTATGGGGAAGACCCGCAATGCCGACAGAAATAATTGTATTCTTGAGACCGACGCCCAGCACCGACACCAGCGCCAGGGCCAGCAAAAAAGGAGGAAATGAAAGCATCACATCCGTGAATCTCTGAATAATAAAATCGATTTTTCCCCCAAAATATCCTGAAACAAGTCCAAAGGGTACGCCTATCAAGAGAGCCAATGCCACAGAACTTAAAGAGATCGCCAAAGAAATGCGCCCACCAAATATGATCCGCGCTAAAATGCTGCGCCCCAGTTCATCCGTGCCCAGCGGCTGCTTGAGCGAGGGTGGCTCCAGGGCATGCCGAATGTCCTGTGCATTAGGATCTTTTGAAAATAAAACAGGCGCCAGCAGAGACGATATGATAAAAATAAAAATAAGAACCCCGCCAAAGCAGGCTGCCTTGTTTCTAAGAAACTTGGATATGCCGGTTCGAAGGTGGCTGAATTCCCGGCTGTTGCCTTTCCGGGTCGAAGCGATCGCTGCCTTATCATCAATCATAACGTACCTTTGGATCGAAATATGCGTATAGCACGTCAACAACAATGTTCGTTAATACAAACAGGAGCGCAAAAATCAGGATAGCCCCCTGAATCACCGGGTAATCGCGTGCTAATATGGAACTGATCAAAAGGCGCCCGAGCCCGGGCCAGGCGAAAACCGTCTCGGTCAAAACGGTACCCCCCAACATGGTTCCGAATTGAAGGCCAATCACGGTGATAACGGGAATAAACGAATTTTTCAGCCCGTGACGGAGGATGACCATCTTTTCCCGCACGCCTTTTGACCGCGCGGTGGTAATATAGTCCTGGGCCAGGACTTCCATCATGGCCGAACGCGTGTTGCGAGCCACGACGGCCACCAGGGAGGCGGCCAGGGTAACGGCCGGCAGAATCAAATAAACGAATCCCCCGCTGCCGCCCACCGGAAGCAGTTTCAGCTTGACCGAAAAGATGATGATCAGCATCAACCCCAGCCAGAAGGCCGGCATGGACATGCCGAATAAGGCAAGGGCGGTGACCACCATATCCATGGTGGTATACGGTTTGACGGCAGCGACAATTCCGGCGGGTATTCCCAACAGACAGGCCAGTAGCGTGGCGGCCACCGCCAGAATGAGGGTGTTGAGCAGGCGGGGTGCAATTTCCTGGATCACCGGGTATTGCGTCCGGACGGAAATGCCCAGGTCGAATCGGACCAGGCGACCTAAAAACTTGGCGTATTGCACATAGACCGGTTCATCCAGACCCAGTTGCTGGCGAATCAGCTCGACTTCCTGTTGGGTGGCGAGTTCCCCGGCAATCACCTGGGCCGGGTCCCCGGGCAGAGCGCGCAACAGAAAAAACAACATCAAGGATATTCCAAACAGAACCGGAATGGTCGATATCAAGCGTCTGATTGTATATTGAAACACCTGGCCTGACCTCCCAGCTAATCGCTGGATTCCACTTTCACAAAGAAAGGGGGATATGTTTTCAGAAGCGTTATAAAATCAAAGGGTGCAAAGATCTGAGGGTTTCAGAGTCAAGGCGTCAAGGGCGAAGTCGTAGTGGTTTACCCTGCCGCGACGTAGCTCGAAGAGCGAAGACTGATTCGAGACCTTGACAACACAGAATCTGAAGTCCTCAGACCTTGGATTTATTTCATGGTTGCATAGGTCGGATAAATCCGTTCGTTGGGCCTGATATCCAGATTTTTATATTTACTCTTGTGGGCAATGGAAAAAGGTTCCACATACAGCCAGATGGCAGCTGCATCGTCCCAGAGCATGGTTCCAGCTTGTTTATATAAGGCCAAACGTGTTGCCGGATCCATGATCTGCCGGGCGCCGCCCACGGCCTGGTCGTATTTTGGATTGAGATAATAGGTTGTGTTGAGCCCCTTGGGCGGGTGCACAAACGAGCTGAAGTACATCAACAGATAGGCATCGGCATCATAATAGGGGAAACCCCATCCGATCAGATACAGCTCGACCTCGGATTGATCCAGGGGTTTGGATGTAATGCCCATATAGGTGGGCCAGTCATAGGTGCGCAGCTCCGTTTTTACACCTATATCCTTTAAATAGGCCTGAACAGCTTCCGCCACCTGCTTGTCATAGGTGTAGCGTCCATTGGGCGTAATCATCTTGATCACGGTGTCTTTGGAAAAATTGGCCTGCTTCAGAAGGGCCTTGGCTTTGTCCGGGTTATAGTCATACTGTTTCTCCATGCGGGTGTACCCGAAAATACTGGGCGGCAGGGGGCCATCAAGGGGCTTGGCAACTTTGAAGAGTATTTTATCCGTGATGGCCGCTTTGTCCACCGCATAGTTGAATGCCTGGCGGACAAGCTTGTCTGCGGTGGGGCCCTTTTGGGTATTCATGCCCATGAACATCATGCGCGTGCTCAACGGCCGGGTTACAGTGATGTTGGGATCGGCCTCCAGATTGGGCACATCGGCCGGTGTGGGGGAATAGGCCAGATCCAGTTGCCCGGCCCGCAGCATGGCCACCCGTGTGGCGGTTTCCGGAATGATCTGAAAAACGATTTTCTCCACCGTTGGCTTTTTACCCCAATAGCCGTCATTGCGCACCAGAACAAGCCGCTCGCCCCTTACCCACTCAGCCAGTTTATAGGGGCCTGCGCCTGCAGGGTGCTTATTCAGTTTGGCGCTGTCATAAGGGGTAACCGCTTTTTGAGACGGTACGGCAAACACGGACAACAAATCCGCAAAAGGGGCAAAGGGTGCATGCAGGTTGTACTGGACGGTGTAATCATCCACCACCGTGAGGCTTTTGACCGGGCCAAACAGGAACCGGAACGGCATGCGCACCGTGGGATCCTTGATCAATTCAAGCTGTCTTTTCAGCGTCTGAGCGTTAAAAGGGGCGCCGTCAATAAATTTGATGCCTTTGCGCAACTTGAAGGTCCACATCTTACCGTCCTCGGACACCGACCATTCAGTGGCCATGTTGGGAAGAACCTTTCCTTCGGCATTGGTCTTCAAAAGCGTGCCATAAAGCAATTCAGTGATGTTAGCCGGAATGGCCGTGGTAATTTCTATGGGGTTGATGGTATCAGGGTCGATGCCGATGCCGATGCGGAGCACCTTGATGTCTTTGGCATCAGCGTCGGCCGGCACAAAACCAAGGCCAAATGCCAACATCAGTGTCATAAACAGGATGGTGAGTTTTCCCTTGCTTTTTAATTTCGACATCGGACACCTCCTTTTCTGCTCTGTGATTAGGCTTTGTCGGTCAATGGATTATCCACAAAAGGCCAGAAACGTTGTGTATTTACACGTTTATAAGGAATCGTCGTCATGTCGCTCTGCAATGCGCCCATGCCGCCGGCATAGAGTATTTCTGCAGATATCGGTTTAAAGGCAGCGTAGAAATGTTGATTGGATTTGACGACCAGGATTTTTTTGCGGCCAGGGTCGATGCCCAGCTCTGAAAAAATATTGGGTGTGACGGGCTGGGTGCGATGCTGGCTCAAAATAACGTCAATGCCGTTTTCAGGGGAACCATCCTGCTCGCGATCGGGATCCAGATGAATCTTGACGGCTGCACAGCGCCCCATGGACATCTGCGAGCCCCCGAGCTCCTGTAGTACATTTTCAGCCAAGCCGATAACCGTTGCCGTGACATCTACCGGGTTACCGGAAGTCGGTCCCAGCTTGCCGCCAATGCGCAACGGCAAGCAGGCCCCTAATCCTGCATCTTCGCAGATCGACACCGCCACGGGATCCCAGATGGAAGCGATACCGGCATTTTCGATTTTTCGGGCCATCATTTCCCTGAGAAAAAAAGTTGAATCAGAAGGTGCACCGCCGCCGGCATTGTCAGCCGTGTCGGCAATAGTTACCGGTCCTATGGGGGCAGCCAATGCCTTGTCCAGGCAGCTTTCCATGGTCTCCGCCATTGACAATGCCTCTTTGCGCATGTTGTAGAACTTACGCCCCATTTTTTCTGCGATATCTTCGGCCAGGACTGGATCATTGTCCGTGATGGCCACCATTCTCACGCCGAGAAAGGGAACATCCCCGTACTCAAAGCCGTGGGCCAGCCACACGTTGAGTACGGCCTCCTGTTTTTCCAGCGCTTCCATTTCTCTTACAAAGCGCTGCATGGGCTCCTGGTTCGTGTGATATGACCCGCCAATAATCGGAAGTGCAAAGCTGTGCATAACCGGTCTGGTCTTTTCCTCGGCCGCGTCCGCTACAATATAAAACAGGTCTTCCAGCCGCTGGTAAATATCCGTGTGCGGATATTCCTTGTAACCCACCAGCACTGACGCCTGCTGCAGCATTTGGTCAGACAAATTGGCATGCAGGTCGAGAACCGCACCAACCGGAATATCCGGCCCCACAATTTTGCGGATGTGCGCCAGCAGATCGCCTTCACAATCATCATAATCGCCTGCCACCATGGCCCCGTGCAACAGCAGCATGGCTCCGTCCACCGGCATGACCGCCTTTAGATCTGATATCAATTCGTCCCTCAGGGATTCATAAACCGGCTCCGGGGTCATACCGGCCGGCGTGGCATAGGCCAACAACCCTCGCTCTATTTGCCAGCCCCTTTTTTCGGCCAGCGGGCCAAAATAGGCTACCGGATCCATCGCCCCGGGATTTTTGTCGTTGCTGTGAACCAGGAGAAAACTCTCCCAAGCGTTCCAACCGGTGGGAATGGGGGAAAAGGTATTGGTTTCCGTGCCCAGGGTCGCAAAAAACATCTTTGACATGATGATCCCTTCATGAGCTTGTGTTAGCTTGAAAACTCTTCATACTTTAAAACCACTGATTTTGCTATCATTTTATTTTCAGGACAATGAAATGGATTCATTAAAATTGTAAAGACTTAATTTCCTATTGCAGATCTGTAGCTGACAGGATTGTAGAATTGAACATTTCGACACTGTTTTCTGATCATACAGAATACTGTCAAAGCTGGCTTTCCGGGGCAATTTTCATAAACCAAGCCTTGAAACGAAGCCATCTGCTAGTCAATGGCTCTTTTGTTTCTATCACTTTTTGGTTGTCGATTATACAGTGCCATTCAAGGTCACCCTTATCGTTGACAAGAACCCGGTAAGCGTTGGTCCTCAGATCTTCTTCGTCTTTACTAAACAGGCTGGCAACCATGGCTTCAGAGTCTATCAAAAGGCCCATTTCCGCGTTGAGTCTAATAGAACGCGGGTCAAGATTAAGTGATCCAACAAATATTTTTTTCCGGTCGATGATAAATACCTTGGTGTGCAGGGTCAATTTCTCCGGACCGTCTTCGCTGTAATTCAATTCGCGTGCAGCATTGGCGCGAATTTCGTACAGTTCCACACCGGCGCCAATAACATCCCGGCGATAGCGCGCGTAAGCGGCATGCACCGGAACGTGATTGTTGGAAGCCAGTGAATTCGTCAAAACCACAACACGCAGGCCTTTTTCAACAAGCTCGCGGGCTAACTGCACCCCACCGTCACCGGGCACATAATAAGGAGAGATGAATATGACTTCTTTTTCAGCCGTGCGAATAACTTCTCCAAGGTCATTGGCAAGACGCATATGCGTTTCGTTGACCTCGTTGACCAGCTTGTCAGGACTGTCGGCAAGAACACGCGCCGGTGCTGCGAATAACGGTTGTTGGTCATTTACCAGGCCAACCATTAACTGGCTGTTGAATGCCTTTTTATAAACAGTATCATAGATTTCATCAAACTCTTCAGCAATTTCCGCTCTAACGATACTAAGATCCTCCCTGGCGTTGTCTTCAATGAACTGGTCGATAGGTACGGCCCGGGAATGGTTCCAGT
Organism: Thermodesulfobacteriota bacterium; assembly: GCA_039714495.1. Taxonomy (GTDB): domain Bacteria; phylum Desulfobacterota; class Desulfobacteria; order Desulfobacterales; family B30-G6; genus JAJDNW01. The sequence goes on along the minus strand of JBDLJD010000104.1, from coordinate 689 downwards.
ACTCGTCAAAGGAGTCGGAAATTTCGGTTACGATGGGGCCCACGGCTAAAACATCGAAGTCGATAAAAACAGAATCAGTTTTGAGCTCAAAATACTCATCCGCAATATTACGACCGCCGACGATACTGACAACGTTGTCGGCGGTAAACGATTTGTTGTGCATGCGCCGGTTGGCCTGCTTAAAGTGCCTGACAAAGTTTAATGTAGATATTCCGCTTCGTGAGATGGGATTGAAGATGCGTATTTCAATATTGGGGTGCTGGTTGATCAAGAGGAAACTGTCATCAGGCACGGTCGTAAAAATATCATCCAGCAGGAAACGGACCCGGACACCACGATCGGCCGCTTTGAGGAGCGCAGTGGCGATGACGGCACCGGCATCGTCACTTTTCATTAAAAAATACTGCAGGTCGAGGCTCTTTTCCGCTGTTTCCGCCAGTCGAAGGCGCATGCCCAATGCATCCAGACCCTCATTCAGGGGGTAGAAACCGGACAACCCCTCCTGTTCCTCGACCTTGAAGGCCGCGTATTCCCCCAAAGACGTTTCTTCTGGATCGGTAATCGCCTGGCTGTAGGATTTCGGCTGGTCAAAGGATACGGTGGCACAGCCGCTAACAAACAAAGCGAATACCAATAGCATTGCCAGTTTGTATCGTTTAGAATTTTTCATTACCCACCTCCAAAATGTA
>JBDLJD010000103.1:0-15913 GCA_039714495.1 Thermodesulfobacteriota bacterium | reverse complement strand
TATAATAACATTACAAATCATGTATGTTACAATTTCCAGAAATAAAAAGCATGGATGAATAACTGCAAATGATACCAACGAAAATAAGGTTATCAGGCCTAAAAAAAAAATTACTGGTGTACGATTATAATCATAGTCGGCCGTTTCTTCCATTCATAAGTCATTCCGGTGACCGTTTGACATAACCAGATGGTATCGGTAATATTTTCAGAAATTCGTTAGATACCGATGTTCTCCATCAATCACCACCTTGCTCACATGGAAATTTATTAGCGTATGGCCACATAATTTCAATGCAACCGTTTTCAGGTTTCTTAATTACTCATAATCAACCTTCAAAAAGAAAGGGGACACAATGAGGATGTTGTCTGAGTTTTTTCCGGAATTTGCTGAAAAACTGGATGAAATGGATACGCTTTATGCTGACCAACGCAGCATTGATGAAAAAACGTACCAGTTCATTTGTTTTGCACTATCAATAAAGGGTCGATCAAAACCTTGTGTACTGAAACATTTTAAAGGGGCGTTAGAGGCTGGCGCAACTGTAAAAGAGTTAGCGTATATTTTGGCCTTGGTTATGCGTGAAGCTGCTGGTGCCGATGATTGTTGGACTCACGATGTCATAGGAGATTGGAAGCAAATTATAGCAGGAAATATTTCTTGTGATTGCCAAAAATAAAGCGACCGATATTGCGTTGATAGCCCCCTACTTGATACCGTGGAGATGACCAGATGGTATCAGCAACAATCTCGTTGATCTTGATAACTGAACTTGTCTCCATCTATCACCGGTGCAAGCATGGCAGGATTATAACCAAACAGCCTGTTCAAGATGTTTGGAAAGCCCCATTTCTTGACCCATCCCACCAAATCATGTATGTTTTTTAATATTGCACCTAATTCACACCTGATTTAACTTCGATTATCAAAATAATTACAATTGAGTTGGCTTCATTTTTTTATCCATCTTTACGATCCACCAAATTACCATATTCTTTCAAATCATCGGAGGATATTAAATGGTATTAGCCCATAAAATTGCCAAGCAACTTTCCAGACCGACAGGATTCTTGGGAAATTTGATTGGTATAGGAATGAAGATTGGGAACCGATCGCTTAATGAATGGACTATCGAACAACTAAATCTCAATCCTTCTGATAGAGTTTTGGAAGTAGGATTCGGGCCGGGGCTATCTATTAAACTGGTTGCTGAAAATGTACCAGGCGGCTGGGTAGCCGGTATTGATTGCTCACAAACCATGCTTGATCAAGCAAATAGACGAAACGCTGCTGCTATTGAATCAGGTCGGATTGAATTGAAACACGGGGATGTTTCTTCCTTGCCATATGATAACGATGCGTTTGATAAAGTATTTGCAGTCCAAGTGCTATATTTTTGGGAAGAACCTTTGGTTATTTTATCCGAGTTAAAACGAGTTTTAAAACCAGGGGGTAAAATTGCGTTGAGCATCTTGGATAAAAAAGACTTAGAACGAAAACAAATTACCCAAACTGGGGTGTTTAATTTATATAGTGTCGAGGAAATAGTAGAGTTATTCTCCCAAGCCGGGTTTAGTGATGTACATTATAAAACTGGGGCAAGCCATAAGCATGGAACAGGCATATGCTGTATTGCCCATAAGTAAGTGTTATGAGGCACCCCAAAAATTGCCGATGTTTAAAGATAATCACAACAGGCGAAATCTTGCATTCATAGGTCTTTCTTGTGGTCGATTGACATAACCATATGGTATCGGTCAAATTATCTGAGAAAATGAAGAAACGGATCATTGTCACGGCGGTCGTCTTGGCAGCCATCCACTTTGTTCTGGTCATCGGATTGGCGATGATTGCATTCGTTTCTGGAATGGAAACGTTCGACAATCCTGACTATCAGCCTTCGATGGTGGGGAGTGCCTCTGGTTTTCTTGCGGGAATCCTAATGCAACCGGGCATATCGCTCTGGACTCCGTGGATGAGCGAGAACATGCACGATGTTATTGAGTGGGGACTGTATTTTTTCAATAGTTTTCTCTGGGGGGTTATCTTCGCGCTTGTCATGAACGTGCCGAAACTTCTAAAAGGAAAGAAACTAAGTCGAAAGCAGTAGCATCTATTTAATTGATATCATAGGTTTTTAAACCTTACGACAATGATAAGTGATAAATTGAAGAAATGTATATGTATTATATTTTTTCTTATACCATCCACCTCTAATGCTGGGGAATGCGAAATCAGTGGCAAAGCGATCCTTTGGGCATATGACGCGTGTTTTTGGGAGTACGAGACAGACGATTCAATTCATCCGGGTGTAATTGAATGCGTCAACGACGGGAAGAAGTTGATAAAGAAGGTTGGCACGTGTAAGGCTAAGCGTATATTTAAATCTCGCATCTGCGATATGGCAAAGGAATGGAAAATAGAAGGCATTGACCCGAAAACATGTATGTCATCTGACAAACCTCTCGGTCCATCAGTCAGAGATGGCGGAATTTAAAATCGCTTAAGTAAGACGCGTAAAAACAACAGCGCGTTTCAAATCATTCCCGTGACCGTTTGACATAGCCAGATGGTATCTGATATTATTTCTAATTTATCGGATATATTAGATCGTCTCCATTTATCACCGGTGCTACCAGTGCAGGATTAACCTTCAAACACACCAAATTAAACATCTGAAGGTTGTGAAACCTGTGTTGATCGGTGCCAAGTTGATGCGGTTGAAATGAAAGATGAGATCGCGGTCATTACATATGACAAATGTATCGGGTGTGGCTTATGTGTATCAACGTGCCCAACGGGATCTTTATCTATGGTCCATATATATTTCAAAAATAATTTTGGGGTGGAAAAACGTTCTTTCTCCCGCTCCATGGCGAAGCGATGACAAAATATTTATGGGGTAACTTTGGGGGTAACCGCGCAATTGATAATTAGTTATTTTAAGTTATATCAATAGGCTACAACACGAATATGATAGCCTGCATCGCCGCCAAAGATATGAATAGGCTGTAATCCTAAGGGGTTACGGCCTTTTCATTCTCGGAGGGTACGGAAAGGTGCGCCATCCAGGGTGTCCTCTATTCCGTATATGGTCAAGGAATAGTGCCATCGTGAACCTTTGCATGATGAATTGCATTCCTATGAAAAAGAAAGTATTGTTTGCCCGCAGGCATACCAGCGCACCTGGCCAGATGGTGGAGGCATTAGAAGTGGTATTCGAGCAGACCTGCCGGTACGGTGAACACCGGTGACGCCGGTGGTGGCATGACTAAGGAAAGGCTTGATTGGATATAGTGTGATTAAGGAGAGGGACAAAGAATGGCATCCGTTACAGCAAATGGTATTCAGATTGAGTATGAGACTTTTGGAGATTCAGAGGCACCGACATTACTTCTTATAATTGGGCTTGGTTGTCAGCTTATTCACTGGCAGGATGAGTTTTGCCAACAGATCGCAGACAGCGGGTACCATGTCATCAGATATGACAACCGTGACAAAGGGTTTTCCACCAGGGTTGAAGGGCCGCCGGCGGATAAAATCTTGGAGACCATTACCGCATTGTCCATGGGGCAAGAAGTTCCAGTGCCCTATACTATTGAGGACATGGCAATGGATGCGGCCTGCCTGCTGGACGCGCTGAAGATCGACAAGGCGCACCTCTGCGGGATGTCCATGGGCGGGTTCATCGCACAAACGTTTGCGCTTAACAACCCAACCCGCACGCTGTCCTTGACATCCATATACAGTACGCCTGGCAGCCGGTCAAAATATCCGCCAACCCCGGAAGTGAATGAGGCCATGATGCTGGCCGAGCCCCTGGAGCGTGAAGCCAATATCGAGCATGTTGTGGATTTCTATAAGCTCACCTACGGGACAGGACTGGCGTTTGATGAAGCGTTTCATCAATCGATGGTAGCCCGTGCATATGACCGTTCATTTAATCCGGAAGGGACCATACGGCAATTGCTCGCTGTATTGGCTCAGAAGGACAGGGAAGAAAATCTAAGGCAGCTGAAGGTTCCCTCACTCGTCGTGCATGGTGATGCAGACCCCCTGGTACCGCTGGCAGGGGGACAGGCAACTGCCGACGCTATACCGGGTGCCGAATTCATGGTTGTAAAGGGAATGGGGCATGTTTTGCCCAACCTGAATGCCTATTGGAGCGATATCAAAGAGGCAGTGATAAAGCATATGACCAAGGGGGGCAGGCCATAGCTGTTAGCTCGTGGCTCATAGCCAGCTATCAGATTGAGATGCTATTTGCCTTTTTTAAGTTCCCTTAATTGGGTGGTGAGGGTGGCGATATCCTGCTCCATTTTTTTCCGTTTGTTCAGGTTGTACTGGGCGTGTGCCCCGAGAATGATGAAGAAGCAAATGACTATGATCTTTATCCCCACCCCAGCGATACCGGCGCCGAACAATATGTCCAGGAAACTCGACCCGTCGGAAGCAAAGGCAAAATAAAGGGTTTCCACAATCCAGTAGAATATTCCCACCGCAATTCCGGTCAGCACCATCTTATCTTTGAAGGAAACCCGATTCTGATTGTTCGACATAGCCAATATCTCCTTATCCGCTAGGCAAATACATATCTAAAGCGTGCGTTAAAAATTGCCATAAAGCATAGAATGTAATCAGATGCATTTATCCAGATTTACTGTTGTTTGTCAATCCCTGCATACTGCTCGATTAATGCTACAGCCGTGGCCAGGCCATCCTCTTTCTGCATCATGGCGCCGATCCTGCCGGCCTTCTCTTTCATGGCCGGCACCTTTAATGCAGATTGAATGGCGCGCCCAAGTTTACGGGCGGTCAGGGAGCGGCGGTGCTGCATTTTAGGGGCAATGCCTATGCGCTGCAGCACGCTTCCCCACAATGGCTGGTCTGATGCATGTTCCACTACGATGGACGGGCATCCGGCAAGGGTGGCCGCCTGGGTTGTGCCCGCACCCCCATGGTGTACCACAGCAGCGCAAAGGGGGAAAATGTGCTGGTGCGGTGCGTGGGTGATCCGATAAACGTGGTCGTCTTCCGGTCTTTCCGCCATTGCGTCCCAATCCGCCTGGAGAATTGCCCGGCATCCGGCTATCCGGGCCGCTTTGCTCAAGATGTCCATAACCTGGGCAGGGTCCTTTTCTCCGGCCAGCATGCTGCCGAAGGTCATGTACACCGGCGGGTCGCCGTCCTCGATGAATTGGCTAAGGTCCTGGGGCATTGTCCAGGGTTCCCCCTCTTCGGGGATGTTCATGAATCCGCACAAACGATAACGCTGTTCCCAGTCCGGCGGGGGCGGGAACAGGGCCGGGCTGACCGACACGAGATTCAGGTACGGTGAATGCCAGATGTCATGGGCCATGCTGCGTTCCGGTTCCACCCCTTCCCGGCGATACAACTGGTCGATGGTGGGTTTCCAGGTGAAATTCAGTGCCATGTCAAAACATTTCCACCAGACAGGATTCAACCAGGTGCCCAGTTCGGGAACTCCTAAAGGGGGGATATAGCGTGAGGGGATCAACGGTGTGGTGAAAACCATCGCAAAGGGGAGTTTCTGCTTCAGTGCTGCAATTTTCAGTGGATACAGAAAGAAATGGGCGATCACCAGGTCGTTTTCCGCGCAAAGCGCTTGGGCGGCAGCAGCCATATCCTCGATAACCGGATCGAAAAAATGGGTGATCAGGATATCGCCTTTTTTAACCGGGTTCCAGGTGAAAAATACCTCTCTGGCCAGTTCGTTGAACCGGTCTGCATCCATGTCGATGTGCCCCGCATGCCGCAGGGTAAATCCCAGCCGCTCCCCATATTCGGTGAACCGCTGGTTGGTGATTTCGGTAACCGCGAGCGTCACCTCGTGGCCGGCAGCGCTCAGGCCGCCGGACAAGGCGATAAAAGGTCGTATATCACCTTCGGTTCCCCAGGTTTGGATGCCTATTCTCATAGGATGTAAAGGCTCTTTTATTCACCACAAAGACGCAAAGAACACAAAGTGGTTTTTTACCAGGGAGTGCTGAGTAAAGAAAACCAGCTTTCTCCCCGGAATAAATGACATCACATATTGATCAGATCAGAATCAGGAAATAATTCTGATCTGAAATGGCATGATGTTATAAAAGAATGAGTATCACTAGATTCTTTTATATAAATTTATCTCTGTGGCCTTTGTGTCTTGAGCGCAGCGGGTGGTGAAAATGTTTTCAGACCATAGCGTCGGGCGTTATTTTACGACCCGTAAAACATCAGATTGCAGAAGCTTGTCCTGCAATTCTTTCAAAATAATATAGGAGGCTTGGTCCGGGCTGAGCCGGTTGACTCCTGCCAGCTGCTTGCAGGCATCCATCAACGGTTCATTTCCCCACAGTCTGAGTTCATTTTTAATGTATATGCCGTAATTGATATGGAATTCCACCAACTTGGTTTCATTCATATTGGCAACGCGGGTTTGGTCTCTGCGTGACATGTTTTCCAGGATTTTTTCCACAGCAGCTTCGATGGTCCTGGGAAATTTTTTTGATAAGGTGTTCATAGGCGGTCTTCAATAGCACAAGGAGTGGCATAGGTAAAGACCTATTCACCTTAATTCTTGCATGAGTTTTAATGATAGCATTGGATGGAAAGGTTTTCGAAGGGCCAGGTGTGTAGAATCGTTTGTACCTTTTTGCCTGTCATTGCGCTTCTATGGTGCCGGGATATCAGGCCACTTTGAGCATTTCGATCTCTTCCATTGAAGGCGCGTATCCAAGTGTTTCGCAAAGGTAATCGATGTTGTTGCGGACGGCCATTGTTCTATGCTGGCCCATGGGGTTGTTCTCGGCAAACGATTTGGTCATGATGGCCAGCAGTTTGACTCTCTGGAAAAAAATGTGATCCAGTGCGAGCATCGCTCCCGATTCGGTGGTGGCCCTGAAATTTTGGAAATATCCGTTCCAGTCAACACAGTCCCTGGACACTTCATCGGCATTGCGGATCACAGCCTGCATGCGAAATTCACCCATGGGGCAATTTTCCAGAAAGGCCTTGGACATGATGATGAGGAGTTTCAGCCTGGAAAAGAAAATATTTTTACGGCCGATCATTCTTAATTTTTTGCCTGATGATCCGATTGTAATCATAGAACTTTCCCTTCATCTCAGACCTGCAAAAAAGCCGAGGCCCCCTTACATAGGGCATTGCACAGAAGATATATAGTTGTTCCTGGTTGCCCCCGGCCCCCTGGCGGAATGAAGTGATCTTTATACCAATTGAACACGGTTTCCGGATGCCGGGCTTGGTTTCGAGAAAGGCGCTAAACTAAGTTACAGTAGCGCAGATCACCCGCCATGTCAAAATTAAATTTCATGCAATCCCGGAAACAGCTCTTCGGCTTTGAGATAGTGGACGCCGATGTCCCTGCGCAGGGCAAGCCGGTTTCCGTTTGCATCTTCCCGGGGAATGACCCTGAATTTGCCGTTGTCAAAGGCGGTCAGCAGCTTGTTGCGCAAGCGGTCGGCCAGCACCCCTCGTGAATCATTGCCTTTCACCGTCAGGTTGGCATTTAAAAAGGCAACACGGGTCCCGTCGGATTTGAAGATGTCTTTGTCCTCCACCCAGGTCATGGCCGAAGGAATCACCTGGATGCCCTTGCGCTTCAGATACTTCAGATCAAATTCGATGGGTTCGTTTTTCGTGCAGGACCAGGGGTAGCCCTTTTGGCCGTCCGGACCGCCGGCCCCGGTCATGAGGGCAATGCAGATGGCGACCTGATCCTCCCGCACTTCGGGTTTTACTTTGTCGAGTTCATTGGTCAGGGAGGCTTTCACCAGGGCGCCCAGGTTTCTCAGCCGTCGGGCAACCGGCTGTGCTTCCGGCTCACCAGGACGGATATTGATTTCACTCACCCGGATTTTGACAGGCCGCATGGATGCGTCGAATGAAACAAAGCAGCCTGGATACAGGATGCAGGGCCGCAAAAGGTTCCGTTCCCGCATGATCCCCACCAAAGGTTCAGCAATGGTTTTTCCCGCCATTTCAATCAATTCAGGCGTCTCCATCGGATGCGGTGACACAGCACCTGTGCCGCCTGTTATGGGGTTGGTTTTGCTGGCAGGGCCTTCGAACCGTTCCGGATAATCCATGGAGGTGGGGAGGATCTGATAGCTTCCCTTCTGGTCCACAAAAAGGGTGAAACTGATTTCAACCCCGGACATGAGGGATTCGATCAGCAGCGGCCAGGCCTTTTTTTTGCCGAATTGTTTTTTGTAACTGTCTTTGTAATCTTTTATCAGAGTATCGTATACTTCACGTATTTCCCATGAGTTCAATATAATACGGGCGCCTTTGCCGCCTGCACTGTATGGGTATTTCAATACGGCGCCGCCAAAGGACTGGATGAATTCGAGACTGGTTTTCAATACGCTGTCGTAGTCGTGGGCGTCCACCTGCACCCAGGCGTCGGATACCGGGATACCAGCATCCCGACACAGTTCCTTGCATTCGATTTTGTCGCCTTCGATAAAAGCGGCGGATTTATTCAGGCCCAGGATCCGGTCGCCGAACCCGGCGGCTTCCACCCGGTCCACGAGGCCTTCGAACAGCAGCCCTTCAGGCATGGGGACAACACAATCGATGGTGCCGGCTTCAAGGGCGGCAATGATGGCCTGGGAATAGCTGTCCACATCGTTGCTCTGGGTGGGTACGAACTCGACCGGCCAGCCCATGGCTTTGGAAAAAGCGGGCATGCTGGGCGTGCCTCTTACGACAAGCCCTTCAAAATCGTCTTCAAAATGCTCACTGGTGGCGGTGGATACGACATAGGCCCACAGGAGGGTCCTGCCGTCGGTTCCGGCAAATGCAATTTTTTTCATTAGTTAGGCCTCATTATCGGTTTAAAGGTAACGCGTCCGACAGTAGCAAATGGTTGGCGCCTTGGTCAATACCCGACCGAACAGCGGAGGACGATTTAGGGCTTGAAATAGGTATGGGGTGATGCTTATATTACCTGGAACTTGTATGAAATTTGATGATATTTTTAATCTGACCCAATTAAATGATTTGGATGGTGAGAATTTATTTATATGTTTACGGGCTTTGAAAAAATAGTCGAAGAGCGCATAAAGAAGGCGCAGAAAAAGGGTGAGTTTAAAAACCTTCCCGGGAAGGGCAAGCCGTTGCCTGAAGAGGATATGAACGTCCCGGAGGACATTCGCCTTGCCTATAAAATATTGAAAAATGCCGACTGCATTCCGCCGGAGCTGGAAGTAAAGAAAAAAATCAGGAACACCCGGGAACTGCTGTCAGGCATGGAAGAGACATCAGAGAAATACAACGTGCTCAAAAAGCTCAATCTCCTGATCTTCAAGCTGAACTCCATGCGGAGCGGGTCCATCCAGTTCGACGTCCCCCAGCATTACCTGGACCCTCTGGCAGAGCGTTTGAGTTCCAAAACGGATTCATCAAAAACCGATGCAGGAGACCAATAACATGGGTCGGCAAGGGAGCGAGGGCCTTTTCAAAAGCGTGATGGCGGCCTATCTGGTCCTTGTCCTGCACGTGCTGCTGGTCGTCGGCCTAGGGCTGGTGGTCATTTTCTTCAGCGGTATCGTACAATACATGCTATGGATTTTTCTGGTGGGCGCGGCCGCCATCCTGGCATCTTTTTTTTATTTCTACAGACGCATGAAGGCCGAAGGGCGGAGCTTGCGCGAGATGATGCAGTCGCCGATGTTCAACGGCAGGCCTGTGGAGATCAGCCTTTTAGGCGGGTTGGCCTCCTTCAAGGTGGGCGGTAATTCCGAGGGGCCGCTTGAGTTGGGCACGGACACGCATAACCCTTCCTTGCAGCTCGAAGATCCGGATGCTGTTCGCTTGCGGGAAATCAAGGAGCTAGCCAGCCTCCTTAAAGAGGACCTGATCACCCGTGAAGAGTATGAAAAGGCAAAGCAACATATCTTCAATCTAAAATGAGTGTTTCAAATTTTAAGAAAATTTATTTGGTAGGGGGCAAATTATGAATAAGCTGAATCTTGCTCTGCTTTCGGGCGGCATTTCTTCAGAACGCGAAGTGTCTTTAAACAGTGGTGATCAGGTATTTGAGGCCCTGGACAAGGAGAAATACACGATCACGCGCTATGATCCTAAAACCGACCTGGGAAAACTGGTTCAGGATGCGCCGGGGATCGATGCCGCGCTGATCATCCTCCACGGACCATATGGCGAGGATGGAACGGTACAGGGGCTCCTGGAACTTCTCGATATCCCCTATCAGGGATCGGGAGTTATGGGGAGTGCCGTGGCCATGAACAAGGTGGCCACCAAAAAGATGTATGAGTTGGCCGGCGTTCCTGGGCCTGCCTACATCGTTGCCAGCCGGGGGGATGTTGTTGACCCTGATGACGTCGAGGGGCGTATCGGGTTTCCGGTTGTTGTCAAACCTTCTGAGGCCGGTTCAAGTGTGGGCATGTCCATTGTCAAGGAAGAGGATATGCTCAAAGCTGCCATGGACAAGGCCTTTGAGCACGGGCATACCATTTTGCTGGAAGCCTATATCGACGGCATCGAGCTCACGGTAGGCGTGGTGGGCAATGAAACCCTGGAAGCCCTGCCGATCATCGAAATCGTGCCCAATAAAGAATATGCCTTTTTCGATTATGAAGCCAAATACACACCCGGCAAAACTGAAGAGATCTGTCCAGCCCGCATTGATGACGCCTTGACCGAAAAGGCGCAGACCTATGCAAAAATGGCCCACCAGTCGCTTTTTTGTGAAGGCTACAGCCGCACGGACATGATGCTCAAAGGCAAGGATTTGTACATCCTGGAAACCAATACCATCCCGGGCATGACCGCCACCAGCCTGCTGCCCCAGGCTGCCCAAGTGGGCGGGATGACGTTCACGGCCCTGCTCGACCGGCTCATTGAACTGGGCATTGCGCGGCATGCGAACAGATAAATTTTTATGCATCGTATTTAAACGCACCTACAAACAGCTCAATGAACGCCCATGTTTTAGGTAACACTGAACGTATCTGAGTATGATAATTTATCTGCGAATAAAAATATTTATAAAAAATACAAAATATTATAGCGATGCTGATAGATGGAGTGGAAATAATTAACAAATAAAAAGAGACTTATTATTAATAGAGGAGGGTATTTTTTATATGGCATTTAAAAAATTCGAAGAAAAGCCCGGCGTGGGAATCGTCATGGGCAGTGACTCGGACCTCGGCGTCATGAAAGAGGCGGCGGCAATCTTGGAAAAATTCGATGTTCCTTTTGAAATCACGGTGGCATCGGCCCACCGCAGCCCGGCAAGAGCTGCAGAATTTGCATCCACCGCCCTTGCCAGGGGCGCCAAAGTGATCATCGCGGGCGCCGGACACGCCGCCCATCTCGCGGGTGTTATGGCTGCCCACACGACGCTGCCGGTAATAGGTGTGCCCATCGATTCATCCTGCCTCCAGGGGCTGGACGCCCTTCTGGCGACGGTTCAGATGCCGCCCGGGATTCCGGTGGCCACGACTGCCCTGGGCAAACCAGGCGCCAGGAACGCCGGCATTCTGGCCGTACAGATGCTGGCCCTAGCCGATTCTGAACTCCAGGAAAAACTGGCGGCCTTTAAACAGGATATGGCGATAAAGGTTGCCGAAAAGGCGGAGGGTCTTGAAGCAAAACTCGATCTTTGAAAAGGTTTCAGCCCGCGATCCTGACCCGCAGATGGTTGCGGCCGCGGCTGATCTGTTGAAGACTGGCGGCCTGCTGATTTTTCCCACCACTGGGCTGTACGGGCTGGGAGCAGATGCCTTGAACCCGGCGTCGGTCAAGAAGATTTTTAAGATCAAACAAAGGGATCTCAGCAAACCGATTCTGGTGCTCGTCAAGGATGCATCGGAACTGGGCAGGATCGCAGAGAAAGTGCCCGGGGCTGCTTCCGCGCTGATGAACGCTTTTTGGCCCGGAGCGTTGACCATCATCCTGGAGGCCCATATCGAACTGCCGGATGTACTCACCGGCGGAACCGGGAAGATAGGCATCCGGGTCCCCAAACACCCGGTGGCCTCGGCCCTGGTCAATGCTTTTGACGGGCCAATAACCGGCACAAGTGCTAATCTCTCCGGCCAAGCCGGGTGTTCATACGTTGCCGACCTGGACCCCGGGGTGGTACAACGCGTGGATATAGTGCTGGATGCAGGTCCGCTGAAAGGCGGTGTCGGTTCGACCGTGGTTGACGCTACATCAGATCCGCCCCTGGTACTGCGGGAGGGGGCTGTATCTAAACAACAACTTGAATCGGTTTTATGATTTAATTGACAAATCGAGCCTATTCACATATATAGGCACATCCATGCCGGAGTGGTGAAACTGGTAGACGCAGAGGACTCAAAATCCTCCGGACTTACGTCCATCTCGGTTCGATTCCGAGCTCCGGCACCAAGTAAATTCAAGGGGTTATCCTTGTATTGGGATAACCCTTTTGTTATTAGAAAACAGCAATTATGGCGTTTGTCCCAACCATGCACATGGTATGTCTTAATCTATGCATGTTCAAAGGAGAAATTGAATTGAGTCAGTATAAGATAAAAGTGTGTCGGAGATCATTCCTTAAGACCTTATTCATATCAGGAATTTTTGCTTTCATCCCTAAAATGTCGTTCGCCTCGAATAAAACGAATGACCACGGTGTAAGGTGGCTAAACCTTTACCACCCTAAAACCAAAGAAAGCTTTAAGACTGAATATTGGATCAGAGGAGAATACATCCGGAATGCATTGTCTGATATTAACTATATAATGCGTGATCAACGTACTGGTGAAGTAGCCCATATGGATAAGAATTTGTTAGATCTCCTTTTCAGCATCCATACAGGACTTGGCTCATCCGAACCATTCCATATTATGTCTGGCTATCGGAGTCCTGAAACAAATGATTTACTTAGAAAAAAAGGCTGGGCCATAGCTAAAAATAGTCTGCATGAGAATGGAAAGGCCATTGATATTCGTTTACCAAATACCGAGACCTCTTCCTTAAGAAGGACTGCATACAAAATAAAAGGTGGTGGTGTTGGATATTATCCGAATTTGAAATTCGTTCATATTGATGTAGGATCTATACGATACTGGACGAAATACTAAGAATATGTCAAGAGATCGGGTATAAGATTACAGCTGTTGCTTAATGTGTGCGTGTATCTTTTCTGCCAGTCATCCTCACTCATAAAAGGATAAGAGATGCACTGGAGAACAATAACAGAACAATGGATGGTATCTGCAATTATAGGCAATTGTTGATAATTGGAGAGACATCCAATATAAAATAAAAGCTGCCAGGCACAAATACCCGGCAGCTTTCTTTTTTATGGCTTTTAGTTTTGAATGTAGGTAAAAAGCCCCATCTGATCTTCACTTGATGATATCAGTGTTTGAACATTGGCAGCATCATCGTTATCCGCGTATATTTTCCAGCGGTATGTTTCCCCATCCTGCAGTAATGAGGTAGCTGAGCCATCAAAATTAAAAACCTCACTGGTTTTATGGAAATCAATTTGTGGATGCTGCACAACACCAGTATCATCGTAACCACCCCAAATGGTGTTCCCCTGGCTGTCATACACTTCGACAATATACTCTTTGGTGGATGGATACGGATTCCAACTAAACGTAGGTGTGTCCGTATGTATAATTTCCGGGACAACTAAACTGGCTTCATTGGTCGGATCAGTAATGGTTACCGCGCCGGTAACACTAAAATCCAGTTCCTGGTCGAGAGAATTTTCATCAAAGATAATTACCGGGAGACCGGACTTGAAAATCCAATCCGGATCCATGACATAGCCGTCATTGCGAAAACTGGCCCAGGCGATATAGGTTCCCGGCGGTATGGATTCCAACAGGTAGGTTAGATTCGCATCATTGAAGGTGCTGAGTCCCGGAATCGTATCTCCTGTATCCGGGTGAATCAAGGTGATATCCACGATGCCGTTGGTTATGGCCAGAAAGGTAATCTGTCCGCTAAGATCAGCATTGCCATGCGTGACGATTTCAATGTCATTTTCCTCGTCAATCCCCTCTGCCAGGACATCAACTACTACGGGATCAGATAACTGACGATAGCCCGAACGATAGGCCGACAATGTATAAGTCCCTGGTTCAACGTTATAAAGGACAAAGTCGCCATCAAGTCCCGAAACGCATGATGCAAATAGGTCTTGTGCACTATCCTCGGCAACAACCAGCACATCCGCAACACCATTCGAATCCGGCGCCGGGGTCATTACCATCCCAGATACCTGACCCGTGTTGCCGGCATTCGGATGGGCATCCAACATGACACTCTCGGTTGTTGTTTGGTCATCGATGATTTCAAAGGGAATCGCTGCCTGATTTTTAAGAGGAACAGGATTATAGCCTTGTGCAGCCACTTTCACATAGTAACTACCTGGACTCAATGGATATTCAAATTCACCGTCTACATCGGTGGTTGCATTTATGACAACCAGGTTTTTATCATCATATACAGACACACTTGCATTCTCCACCGCCGAAGCATCAGACGCGGCATCAACGGTAACCAGAAGCGTACCCATGGGAGGGACGTCTGAACCACCGCCACCGCCGCCACCACAACTGATCATGACAATAGTGAAAAAGAATAAGATGACAGATAAAATCCTTCGCATATTCAATTCTCCTTTTTTAAGTTGAATGGACTTTACATTTTTCAACTCTATTGCATAAGCAAAATACAAGCCAAATGGAAGGAGCTAATGATATTATTAAAAGTTTCAGCCTCTTAGGCTATCTTCAATTTTAACAATTTAATAAATCATGACAATTTTTGTCACACAAAATAGACAGAATTCGGCAGCCAAACGATGATATTGTTGATTTAAATAAATTGTGGTAGGCCCATATACAGTGTTTTCGAGCACATCTTACATAGATGTTACCCCTCGATCAATGGTATACGCCATTAAGTTTCAGTAATTATGATACATAGGCCATTCTATTTTTATCTACTAAAACAGCGGTTCCGTATGCAGATATGGACAATATTGATTTACCCCCGTAAGTCTCATTGCGCGATAGTCTGATCGCAATAACTGCATTTGCACCTATAGCAGCAGCATTTTTCCGCAATTTCTTCAAGCAAGCGATCCTCGTTTTACGTAATAATTCTTCAGTATTCCCTCCATTTTTTGCAAAAGCCCCACTATGAACATCCATCACAGTTGCACTTTGACCGGAAACAACACCTAATGTTTTGGCAACCTTGTATCCTTCAAAGGCATTTGCGGTTGTGAGTTGAATCCCAGCACGGTGTGGCTTCTCAATTTCAGTAGCAATTTCTTCTTCCTTTTGGCCGCTTTCCTTTTTTTTCATTTCAAACTCGGCAATGGGTAGTTTTTTCTTTGCAAATCCAGCCTCTACAGAGTCAGGGCAACCTTCTATTAGTTTTTTATCCCCTTCGATCTCTTTATCAGATGTGACTGTATTTCGCCTGCCATTGCCAGATCGCCTTCCGGTGTTATCACCCCCTTTCTTCCTGTTAGCATATAGCAAAATCCAACAGAAACCCAATGAGAGCAGAATAATTATTACATTTAAAACTTTCATAACTCAGCTTATCCAAAGCCTACACGATGTAGTTCATCGATGAAACTGTAATCGGTCAAATAGCTAGTCGAACTAAACCGACTAATTAATTTTGTAGTAAACAGTATCAGTTTTATTTACCATCTCCTGTTTAGCTACAGTGAGATCGGGTAGATCAACGTATGGGATATCAATAATTCCAAACCACTCCAGAACAAAAACACAGAGCACAATTATTATAAGTCCCGCAAAATATTTTCCCATTTTTTTCACCTCCTTTCAAAAAAAGAAGATATATAAATTTTGGTGACATAATTTTAAGCCTAAAAACAAAAAGCCTCTGGGCA